>NZ_CAJUBK010000077.1 GCF_910584465.1 uncultured Oscillibacter sp. | reverse complement strand
AAACCTTTTTTATCGAAAACGAAAGGGACCCTTCCTGGGTCCCTCTCGTAACTCTCTCCCTTCCCGTCGATGTCGTCCCCTCTCCTTTTTCGACAGGCTGGCCGGCGTGGGGAGCCCCACGCCGGCCTCTTTCTCGCATTTTCGCTCTTTCGCATCATCCGGCCAGGATGTCCGCCGCCAGCGTGTCCGCCAGGGCCTCCAGCTCCTGCCGCTGGGCGTCCTTCACGGTGGACTTCAGGCTGACCGTCCCCTCCAGGACGGTCATGTCCTTCATGCTCCCCAGCAGCTCCTTCATCTGCTTGCCGGACACGGCGGCCCAGGTGCCGTTCTCGATGAGGCCCACCGTCCGGCCCCGCAGGCCGTGGGACTTCAGGTCCCGGAGGAAGTTATCCATCGGCGTATAGATCTCGCCGTTATACGTGGCGGAGGCGAAGACCAGGTGGCTGCACCGGAACGCCTCGGCCACCAGATCGGAGACATGGGTGTGGGACACGTCGTACAGCCGCACGTCCCGCACGCCCTTGTCCGCCAGCCGGGCGGCCAGGATCTCGGCGGCGTTCTCCGTGTTGCCGTAGACGGAGCCGCAGAAGATGGCGGCGGTCCGGTCCTCGGGCGTATAGCTGCTCCAGCGCTGGTATTTCTCCACGAACCACTCGATGTCCTTGCGCCAGATGGGGCCGTGGAGGGGGCAGAGGTACCGGATGTCCAGTCCCGCCGCCTTTTTCAGCAGGGCCTGGACCTGCGCGCCGTACTTGCCCACGATGTTGGTATAGTACCGCCGGGCGTCGGGGAGCCACTCGGCCTCGAACCTCACCTCGTCGGCGAAGAGGTTCCCGTTCAGCGCGCCGAAGGTGCCGAAGGCGTCGGCGGAGAACAAGATCTTATCGGCGGCGTCATAGCTCACCATGACCTCCGGCCAGTGGACCATGGGGGCCATGACGAAGGTGAGGGCATGCCGCCCGGTGGAGAGGGTGTCCCCCTCCTTCACGGTGACGCAGCGGTCCGTGACGTCGGCGTCGAAGAACTGCCCGATCATGGAGATGGCCTTGGCGCTGGCCACCACCTGGGCCTTGGGATGGGTGCGGAGCACCGCCCCCAGGGTCGAGCAGTGGTCCGGCTCCATGTGGTCGACGACCACATAGTCCAGGGGGCGGCCCTGGAGGGCATGCTCCAGGTTCTCATAAAAGTGGGAGCCCACGGCGCTGTCCGCCGTGTCCAGCAGGACGGTCTTCTCGTCCAGGATCAGGTAGGCGTTGTAGCTGACGCCCCGGGGGATGGGATAAACGTTCTCGAACAGGCTGAGCCGCCGGTCCGACCCGCCGATCATAAGTACATCCGGCGTGATGTTCCGTACACAATACATGACGTTCGATCTCCTTTATGCATGATGGCTTTCGCAAGGTTAATCTACTCCAGATCGTCCGGTTTGTCAAGGGTTTGACAGGCACGGGGAGGACGTGCCTCCCAGGCACGCCCCCCGGGCCGTCAAAAAAGAGGGAGAGGGGCCCGGGACGGGCCCCTCTCGCGCTCGATCGTACGTCCTCCAAGCCTTTTCGGAGGTCCGGAAGGCCCGCCCCGCCGGTGGGGAGGTCGTTCCAGCCGGCCGGGACGCGCCCGCCGGGCGCGCCTTTGCGGATCATCCCAAAAACTGTCCGGGATCCCGCAGGGCCTCCGCCGTCTCCGCCGGGACGTCGAAGGTGAAGGTCAGCAGGTCCCCCAGGTCCACCCCCAGCACAGAGGGCAGATCTTCCAGGATCGTCACGGTCACCACGTCCTCCGACTCCGAGACGGTGAAGCGCATCAGGTCCTCATACTCCCGGTCCTCGGGCTCCTGCCCGGCCTTCAGGGTCTCCTGCTGGCAGTAGACGTAGCTGCAGGCCGGGCCGCCGGGATCCCCGGCCGTCCGGATCTTCCAGCTGCCGTCGTCGCCGAGCAGATCGTCCAGGGCCTCGATCCGCTCCTCATCCGTGACGGTCCCGGCCTCTGTGGCGGCGGGCTCCCCGTCCGACACGTCCAAGATCTTCCAATGATGGTCCTTGCCGCCGCGGTCCTCCTCCCGGCGGTCCCAGGCGTCCTTCCACTCCTCCCAGCCGTCCTCCAGCTCCTCCATGGACTCCTCCCAGTCTTCCTGGAACCCCTCGTCCCAGGGGGAAGTCATCACGACGGCGGGCATACACCCGGACAGCAGGGCCAGCGTCAGGGCCAGGGCGCAAAGCATGCTGGATCTCTTCATCTTCATCGATATCTCCTCCTCGACCGGCGGCCGTCCTCCGGTCCTCTCCGTGATGCGGGCATCGCGGGAGGACGCTCACTCCAGGTTCAGGTGCTTTTCCAGGAAGAACGCGGTGACGGCGTAAAAGATCGCGCCATAGACCACCACGCACCCGATCATGAACAGCAGCCCGATGTGGATGGCCGCGGCGGCGGACATGTCCCAGTCTATATTCAGGAAATTTGGGATCCTCAGACGGTCCAGGGCCATGAACAGCAGGGACCCCAGGAACTGCAGGGCGAACTGGAAGCCGAAGAACCACGCCACGGACCAGACCATCTTGTGGTCGGGCCGGCTGTGCCCCGCCGCCAGGGCGGCATAGAACTGGAGGGAGAACACCGCCATGGCCAGGAACACCAGGACGGCGGCCTCCGCCAGGTAGACCGTGCCGTTGAGGGCCTCGCTGATCTTCAGCAGCCGGAGGCCCTGGAAGAACTCGCCCAGGAAGTGGAAGAAGGCCCGCAGGAAGCCCACGTCATAGGCCACGATCATCCCCGCCAGGACGACAGCCAGCACCGTCACGATGAACCACACGGCGGAGACGATGAGCTTCGACCAGATGTGCTGGTGGACGGAGACGGGGAGGGTGAACATCAGATAGCCCTCGTCCTGCAGGAGGTTCTTGTAAAACCGCTGGATCATCAGCACGAAGGCCATGACGAACACGCCCGCGATGGCGAAGCCGAAGGCCATGACGATCAGCACCGCCAGGACGTTCAGGATGTTGGACTGGCTGCCCATCATCCTCCTCCCGGCGAAGTTGGAGCCCACGGCCGTCACCAGCAGGATGAGATACATGGGCAGCATGATGCGCCCCGTGGCGCGGAACTCGTGCTTCAACAATTTCCTCAGCATTTGAACACCTCCCGGAACAGCGCGTCCACGCTCATGCCCTTCTCCTCCCGGATGCCGTCCACGCTGGACTGGAGCACGACGCGCCCCTGGTCGATGAAGACGACCTCGTCCAGCACCTTCTCCACGTCGGCGATCAGGTGGGTGGAGATCACCACCGCCGCCTGGGGGTCGTAGTTGCCGATGATGGTGGAGAGGATGTAATCCCGGGTGGCGGGGTCCACGCCGCCGATGGGCTCATCCAGCAGGTACAGCTTCGCCGCCCGGCTCATGACCATGATGAGCTGCACCTTCTCCCGCGTGCCCTTGGACATCTGCTTGATGGTCTGGACGGGCCGGATGCCCAGGTGGTCCAGCATCTCCTCCGCCGCGTCCCGGCGGAAGTCTTGGTAAAAGTCCCCGTAGAAGTCCAAAAGCTGCCTGGCGGACATCCAGGTCGGGATGGCCGTCCGCTCCGGGAGGTAGCTCACCAGGCTGTGGCTCTCCTTCCCCGGCGCCGCGCCGCAGACGGCGATGTAGCCCCCGTCCGGGGTCAGCAGGCCGTTGGCCAGCTTGATCAGCGTGGTCTTCCCGCTGCCGTTGGGGCCCAGCAGGCCCACGATGCGGCCCGGCTCGATCGTGAGCCCCACTTCCTCCAGCGCCGTGGTCCGGCCAAAGCGCTTGGTCAATCCCCTGCATTCAAGCACCGGCATCGTCCGTGCCCTCCTCTCCCAATCCCTGTCCGATCAGGTCGATGATCTCCTCCCGCTGGAACCCCAGCCGGAGCATGGCCTCCAGGAACGTCTTCACATGCCGTCCCGCGAGGCTCCGCTTCGCCGCGTCTATCATAGTATCGTCCTCCGTCACAAACCTGCCCGCGGTCCGCTGGCTGTACACCAGCCCGTCCCGCTCCAGCTCCGCCAGCGCCCTCTGCATGGTGTTGGGGTTGACCCCGGCCTCGGTGGCCAGATCCCGCACGGAGGGCAATCGCTCCCCAGGGGGGAACGCGCCGGTGACGATGCCCACTTTCACCTGCCAGATCAGCTGGGTATAGATCGGGGCGTCGTTGGAAAACTGCCATTGCATCTCGCGCACCTCCTGCCCATCCTTTTGTATTACGCAACTAATACAATAGCACATTATCCGGAAATGTCAAGGGGTCTGCGCAAAATTTTATGGACCGGCGGGGAGACGGCGCCCCGCCCCCGGCCCCGGGCGCCCTCCCGCCCTTGCAAGCGCCGCCCCGCTGTGCTATAATCAGGGGACCGCCGGAGCGCGGCCGGCAGATCGATCGAGGAGGCGTCTATGTCGAAACTCAGCAAGCAGCAGCAGAAACAGGCCCGGCAGCGGGAGAAGCGGGACTTCCGCCAGGCCATGGAAAAAGAGCTGCGGGAGCACAAGAGCTCCTTCATCGTCTTCTATGTCCTCCGGGCCCTGGCCATCGTGGCCTTCGTCCGGCAGATCATGCGGGGCGGCTATGAGAGCGCGTTCTACTGCGCCCTGGCCTACCTGCTGCTCTATGTGCCCAGCTGGGTGCAGGTCAAGCTCCACATCGAGCTGCCCCCGGCGCTGGAGATCACCGTCCTGTGCTTCATCTACGCGGCGGAGGTCCTGGGGGAGGTCAACGCCTTCTATGTCGTCGTCCCCCACTGGGACACCATGCTCCACACCCTCAACGGCTTCCTGGCCGCCGCCGTGGGCTTTTCCATGGTGGTCCTGCTCAACGACGACGAGCGGCTCACCTTCGACCTCTCCCCCGTCTTTTTGGCGCTGGTGGCGTTCTGCTTCTCCATGACCATCGGCGTGCTGTGGGAGTTCTTCGAGTTCGGCATGGACATGTTCTTCCACACGGACATGCAGCGGGACACGGTGATCGACGCCATCTATTCCGCCAGCCTGGACGCGACCCGCTCCAACAAAGTGGTGGCCCTGCCCGGCATCCGGGACGTGGCCGTCAACGGCGAGAGCCTGGGGCTCGGCGGCTATCTGGACATCGGCCTCATCGACACCATGAAGGACCTGTTCGTCAATTTCATCGGCGCGGTGGTCTTCTCCGTCACCGGCTTCTTCTACGCCAAGAGCAAGGGCCGCACGCGCACGGCGGCCCAGGGCTTCGTCCCCAGCAAGAAGACGGCGGACCACGACTACCTCCGGCAGGCCCAGGAGGAGAACGGAGAGGGCCCCGGCGGGGGATCGTGTTAAATTTTTGTTACGCCGTTGCATTCCTCGAATTAAATGGTATGATGTGGTTGGATAAATTTTATGCAAAGGACTTGATAGCATGACTAAGATCGACATCATCTCGGGGTTCCTGGGGGCGGGCAAGACCACGCTCATCAAAAAGCTGCTGGCGGAGGCCTACCGGGGCGAGAAGCTGGTGCTCATCGAGAACGAGTTCGGCGAGATCAGCATCGACGGCGGCTTCCTGAAGGAGTCCGGCGTCCAGATCTCCGAGATGTCCTCCGGCTGCATCTGCTGCTCCCTGGTGGGGGACTTCAGCAAGGCCCTCAAGGACGTGGCGGCTCAGTTCCACCCGGACCGCATCCTCATCGAGCCCTCCGGCGTGGGCAAGCTCAGCGACGTGATCGTGGCCGTGGAGGACACCGCCGCCCAGGCCCCGGACCTGAAGCTGAACAGCTTCGTCACCGTGGCGGACGCCTCCAAGGTGAAGGTCTATATGAAGAACTTCGGCGAGTTCTACAACGACCAGATCGAGTCCGCCGGGACCATCGTCCTCTCCCGGACCCAGAAGCTGAGCCAGGAGAAGCTGGAGGCGGCGGTGGCCATGCTCCGGGAGAAGAACCCGGACGCGGCCATCCTCACCACGCCCTGGGACAGCCTGGACGGCAGGACCATCCTCTCCGCCATCGAGAAGGTCTCCCTTGCGGACGAGCTGCTGGCGAAGATGCGGGCGGAGCACGAGGCCGAGGAGGCGGAGCACGCGCATCATCACCATGAGCACGACCACGACCATGGGCATGACCATGAACACGAGCATGAGCATCACCACGACCATGAGCATGGCCATGAACATGAGCACGACCATCACCATGACCACGACCATGAGCACGGCCATGAGTGCGACGACCCCAGCTGCTCCTGCCACCACCATCATCACCATGCCGACGAGGTCTTCACCTCCTGGGGCAGGGAGACGCCCAAAGCCTTCACCCAGGCGGGCATCGAGGCCATCCTCACCGCCCTGGACTCCGGCCGGTACGGCAGCATCCTCCGGGCCAAGGGCATCGTGAACGGCGGCGACGGCACGTGGATCGAGTTCGACTACGTCCCCGAGGAGCACGAGATCCGCGCCGGCCATCCGGACTACACCGGCCGCCTCTGCGTCATCGGCGCGGAGCTGGAGGAGGCCGGGCTGTCCGAGCTCTTCGGCCTGTAAGCCCCGAAAGGAAGTTCACGCTATCATGGATATCCCTGTCTATCTGGTCGCCGGGTTCCTGGACTCCGGCAAGACCAATTTCATCAACGGCGTCCTGGAGGACGGCTTCGCCCGCCAGGACAAGACCCTCCTCCTGCGCTGCGAGGAGGGGGAGGAGGAGTACGACGCCAAGGCCCTGGACAACGTGACCGTCGTGGACATCGGGGACGAGGCGGAGCTGACCTGCTCCCGGATGAAGGAGCTGGAGAAGGAGCACCGGCCCAAGCAGGTCCTCATCGAGTACAACGGCATGTGGCAGATGGAGCGGCTGTACCGGGAGGTCCTCCCCGCCAACTGGGTGCTCTACCAGATCATGACCTTCGTGGAGGCGTCCACCTTCGAGCTGTACGCCAAGAACATGGGCCAGCTGATGATGGAGAAGATCGTCAACGCGGACCTGCTGGTGTTCAACCGGGCCACACCGGAGCTCCGGGAGTCCCTGCGCAAGAGGAACCTCCGCATGGTGAACCGCCGGGCGGACATCTACTTCGAGAACGTGGACGGCACCAGCGAGGACTACCTCACCGGGGACGAGTGCCCCTTCGACCTCAGCCAGCCGGTGGTGGACGTCCCCGACGACGACTTCGGCGTGTGGTACGTGGACGTGATGGACCACCCGGACCGCTGGGCGGGGAAGGAGGTCCACATGAAGCTCCTCATGTGCCACTCCAAGAAGTACCCCGGGATCCACTGCCCCGGCCGCTTCGCCATGGTGTGCTGCGAGAACGACATCCAGTTCCTAGGGCTGGTGGCCAAGGGCGTGGGCCTGAAGGACTACAAAAACCGGGACTGGGTGGAGGTCACCGTCCGCATGGCCGTGGAGAAGCACGACGCCTACCAGGGCAAGGGCCCGGTGATGCACGTGCTGTCCATCGCCCCCTGCCAAAAGCCCGCCCAGGACGTGGTGACCTTCTGATACCGTCTGTGATATGCCGAAAAAAGCTCCCCTCCGTCGTGGTACGGAGGGGAGTCCCTCTTGTCGACTACAGGTCCCGGGGAAGGAAGGCCCCGTTGACGTCGTAGAGCGAGACCCATGTCGGATGCGGCTGCTCCATCAAGGGCAGGGCCAGGAGGGAAATGTTCAGCGCAGTCCGGAGGTCGGTGTCCACGCAGGTCCTCAGGAAGCAGTTGTCGACACCATATTCAAAGTAGTACGCCTCCTCCGGCAGCTCCACGCCGGAGACGACGATGACGGGCTGCTCCCGGGTGCCGAAGTTCCACTGGAGGAGCCCATCGGCTCCCGGATCGATACGGGACCGGCCGCCCAGGATGCGGTAGCGGTCCTGGGCATCCTCCTCGTCCCGGTAGATCTCGTCCTTCTGCCAGAAGCTCATGCACCACTCCCCCTCCCGGTCCGAGAGGAGGACGGCCATGTAGTCCCCCAGGGATACCGTCTCCCGGACATGCAGGCTCTTGGGGTCGACCCGGGTGTCCATGCCCTGCTCCTTAAAATAGTCCACCGTGGCCTCCGCCACGTCTCCCTCCTCGTTGGGGTCGACGGAGCTGGTGTAGTGGGCCCAGCGCTCCGCCCGCTCCTGCTCCGCCAGCGCCCGGGCCTGTTCCGCCTCCCGCTGGGCCTGGACGGAAACGCCGACGCCCCAGACGGCCAGGGCCGTCACCGCCGCCAGGGCCAGCCAGGCCAGCCACTTCCACCGCTTTTCCCGTTTCATGCTCTCCATGAGTTGTCCTCCCGCCGTTTTCGGCAATTCCTCGCTTGTCAGTTCCTTCCCGCTCAAAAGCTCGCTGACCGACAGGCCCAGGGCCTTGGATAAGGGCTCCAGGCTGTCCAGGCCGGGCATCCCCCGGCCGGTCTCCCAGCGGCTGACGGCCTTGTCCGTCACGTGGAGCCGCTCCGCCAGCTCCGCCTGGCTGAGGGCCAGCTGTCTGCGCCGCTGCGCGATCAGCGCGCCGGTGGCTTTCGTGTCCATCGTCCTCAACTCCTTTGGGCATAGTATCGCACAAAAGCGGGAGGATGTCACCCTATGCTCCGTAGAGTGGGGGCGGGGGCCCGCCGTCCCGAAAGCCTCCCGGTAAATGGCGGGAAGAATTTTCGCTTCCCCCTTTACTTATGGCGGGACTGCCATTATAATAGGGAAGGGAAACGTTGGGGCCCCGCGGACCGCGGAGCCCTTCTTTCGCTGGCCGGAGACGTGCATCCGCCGCCAGGACCCCCGGGGCCGGACAGGCCCCCATCACCGGCTGGCCGCTGGCCGTGAGCAAGCGGAACG
>NZ_CAJUBK010000076.1 GCF_910584465.1 uncultured Oscillibacter sp. | reverse complement strand
AGTCCACGCTGATGAAGTGCATGTTCGGCATCTATCACATGGACGAGGGCGAGGTCATCTACGAGGGGGAGAAGGTCCAGATCAAAGGCCCCCTGGATGCGCTGGGCCGGGGCATCGCCATGGTGCACCAGGAGCTCCAGCCCATCCCGGAGCGCAGCATCGGCGAGAACATCTACGTGGGCCGCTACCCGCTCAAGCGCTTCGGTCCCATCTGCACCATCGACCATGAGAAGATGTACAAGGACGCGGCGGAGGTCCTGAAGGAGGTCCACCTGAACTACGATCCCAGGGCCAAGCTGGGGAGCCTCAGCGTCTCCCAGATGCAGCTGGTGGAGATCGCCAAGGCCGTGTCCGCCGACTGCAAGGTGCTCATCCTGGATGAGCCCACGTCCTCCCTGACCGCCGCGGAGGTGGAGGCCCTCTTCACCATCGTGAACGAGCTGCGGGAGAAGGGCGTCTCCATCGTCTACATCTCCCACAAGATGGACGAGATCCTCCGCATCAGCGACGAGGTCACCATCATGCGGGACGGCCAGTACATCGGCACCTGGGACGCCAAGGGGCTGACCACCGACTTCATCATCACCAAGATGGTGGGCCGGGAGCTGAGCAACCTCTTCCCCAAGCGGGAGAACGTCCCCGGCGAGGTGGTCTTCGAGGTGGAGGACTTCACCTCCATCAACCCCAAGAGCTTCCGGCACGCCTCCTTCAGCGTCCGCAAGGGCGAGATCCTGGGCGTGGCGGGCCTGGTCGGGGCCCAGCGGACGGAGCTGATGGAGGGACTGTTCGGCCTCCGCTGCCACACGGCGGGCCGCATCACCTACAAGGGCAAGGAGCTGAAGATCGACCAGCCCAAGGCGGCCATCAACAGCGGCATCGCCATGCTGACGGAGGACCGCCGGGCCACGGGCATCCTGGGCGTGCTGTCCATCGCGGACAACGTGTCCATCGCCTCGCTGAACCAGTACCTCATCGGCGGCATCATGCTGGACGACCGGAAGATCGAGAAGCTGGTCCAGGACAACGTGGCCAAGCTCTCCATCAAGACGCCCTCGTCCAAGACCCAGATCCAGTCCCTCTCCGGCGGCAACCAGCAGAAGGTGCTGATCAGCCGGTGGCTGGCCAACGACCCGGACGTGTTCATCCTGGATGAGCCGACGCGGGGCATCGACGTGGGCGCGAAATACGAGATCTACTGCATCATCGCGGAGCTGGCGAAGCAGGGGAAGAGCGTCATCATGATCTCCTCCGAGATGAGCGAGCTGATCGGCATGTCCGACCGCATCATGGTCATGTGCGACGGCCGGGTCACCGGCTTCATCGACGGGAAGGACGCCGACCAGGAGAACATCATGGCCCTGGCGACCCAGTTTGAATAAGGAGGAAGGAAACGACTATGGGAGAGACAAAAGGAAAGACGCTGAGCGTGAAGACCGTCACGAAATTCATTTCCGATAACGCCATCATTTTCCTCATCATCCTGCTGGCCCTGTACACCTGGGTCAACAGCAGCAACTTCATGAGCCGCGACAACGTGGGCAACCTGATCTCCAACGTGGCCCCCCGGTTCATCATCGCCTGTGGCGTGTCCGGGTGCCTGATCACCAAGGGCACGGACCTGTCCGCCGGCCGTCAGGTGGGCCTGGCGGCGTGCTTCGCCGCCATGATGCAGCAGACCCTGGACTACAGCGCCCGGGTGCTGCCCTGGATGCCCGACATGCCCTGGGTCGCCGCCCTGCTGATCACCGTGGCCATCATGGCCTGCATCGGCGCGGTCAACGGCTGCGTCATCGCCTTTTTGAAGGTGCCCCCCTTCATCGCCACCCTGGGCATGCAGACCCTGGTCTACGGCGCGTGCCAGATCATCACCGGCAACCAGCCCATCGGCGGCTTCAAGGAGAGCTACCGGGCCCTGGCCAGCGGCAACTTCTTCGACAACCGCTTCATCCCCTATCTGCTGCTCCCCGCGCTGCTGGTGGGCGTGTTCATGTGGTTCCTGTACAACAAGACCCGCCACGGCAAGTACATGTACGCCATCGGCGGCAACGAGAACGCCGCTCAGGTGGCGGGCGTGAACGTCTCCGTCTCCCTGATCCGCATCTATGTCCTGGCCTCCGTCATGTATGCCCTGGCCGGGTTCCTGATCGGCTCCAAGGCGGGCGGCGCCTCCACCGCCACCGGCACCGGCTATGAGCTGGAAGCCATCGCGGCCTGCACCATCGGCGGCGTCTCCGCCAACGGCGGCGTGGGCAAGGTGTCCGGCATCCTGATCGGCGTGCTGGTGTTCGAGGTCCTGAAGATCTGCCTCCAGTTCCTCCGCTTCGACCCGGCCTACACCTTCATCGCCCAGGGCCTGGTCATCATCGTGGCCGTCGCTCTGGACCTGCGGAAGTACCTGGCGAAGAAATAAAAGCGGGACACCTGTCCCAAAGACCGAACGTCCCGGGCTCCGGCGCTTTTGCGCCGGAGCCCCTTTTCATATCCGTCCAAGTGTGGTAGGATGGACCTGGATAAAGAAGGAGGCGGTCTCGATGAAAGGATACCGGGTCCTGTTGGCCGACGATGAAGAGGAGATCCGCTCCGGCATCAGCCGGAAGATCGACTGGGCCTCCCTGGGCTTCGCCCTGGTGGGGGAGGCCGCCAACGGGGAGGAGGCCCTGGAGCTGGCGGAGCAGCTCCACCCCGACGTGGTGCTGACCGATATCAAGATGCCCTTCATGGACGGGCTGGAGCTGTGCCGCCGCCTGCGGCAGACCCTGCCGGGGGCGAGGCTGGTGGTCTTCTCCGGCTTCGACGACTTCGAGTACGCCCGCCAGGCGGTGAGCATGGGGGTGTCCGAGTACATCTTGAAGCCCATCAACGCCCCGGAGCTCATCCAGGTGCTGGACAAGCTCCGGGAGCAGCTGGAGGCCCAGCGGCTGGAGCGCCGGGACATGGAGACGCTGCGGCGGCGCTACGAGGAGAGCCTGCCGGTGCTGCGGGAGCTGTTCTACACCCGGCTGCTGAGCGGGCAGATCCGGCCGGACCAGATCCAGGACCGGGCGGCCCGGTATGAGATCGAGCTGCCGGAGGGCCTGTGGACCGCCGCGCTGGTCCATGTGGACGGCCCGGGGGACGAGGGGGAGCGGGACGAGCTGCTGCTCTTGTCCGTCCAGTCCTTCCTGGAAAAGCAGTTCTCCCTGGAGGGCGCTTCCGCCCGGGTGGTGCTCTACGGCGACATGGCGGCGCTGCTGGTGCGCCTGTCCGGGGAGGAGCGGCTGTACCCCCTCCTGGAGGAGCTGGAGCGCCTGTCCCGGCTGTCCCAGAGCTATCTGGGCCTGCGGCTCACCACGGGGGTGGGCCTGCCCTGCCGGGGGCCGGAGGAGCTGGACCGCAGCGCCGAGGGCGCCCGGTCCGCCCTGGATTACCGGGTGCTGGCCGGCGGGGGCCGGGTGATCTACATCGGCGACCTGGAGCCTCAGTCCGCCGCCGCGCCCTCCTTCGAGGAGGAGGACCAGCGGGAGCTGTCCGCCGCCGTGAAGCTGGGCACGCCGGAGCAGGTGGAGGAGGTGGTCCAGGGCCTGATCAAACGGCTGAGCCGCGCCGGGCTGTCCCTGTCCAAGTGCGACCTCTTTTTGCTGGAAGTGGTGACCTGCCTGGTCCGGCTGACCCGCTCCGGCGCTCTGGCGGTGGAGGAGGTCTTCGGGGAGCGGTTCACCGGGGCCGTGTCCGTGGCGGACTTCTCCAGCCTGGAGGAGCTGGGGAACTGGCTGGGGGAACGGTGCCAGAGGCTCCACGATCTGCTGGGCCGGAGGCGGAGCGACTCCGCGTGGCAGATGGTGGAGCGGGCCAAGGACTACATCGCCGGGCACTACACCGACGAGCAGCTCAGCGTGGAGGCCCTGTGCTCCCACATCCATCTATCCCCTACGTATTTTTCCACCCTGTTTAAACGAGAAGTAGGCATGTCCTTCACCGCCTACGTCACGAAGGTGCGGATGGAGGAGGCGGCGCGGCTCCTGCGGGAGACGGACGAGAAGACCTACCGCGTCGCCGAGGCCGCGGGCTACAGCGACCCCAACTATTTCAGCTATGTCTTCAAGCGGCATCACGGCGTTTCGCCCTCGAAATTCCGGGCGGGACAGAAAGGTTAGGAGGACGGCATGATGAAGAGGATGCTTTTCCCGGCGCTGGCGGCGCTGGTCCTGGCGCTGTGCCTGACGGCCTGCCGGGACGAGATCGATCTGGAGGGCCTGGTGGTGGAGGTCCAGACGGACGAGGCCGGGGATCCCACCGCCTTCGTGGTGGAGGACAGGCAGGGAGAGCGGACCGGCGTACGGCTGGCGGAGGGGACCCGCCTCTGGCCCAGGGGCAGCGGCAGCTGGACCGACGAGGAGCTCCGGGCGGCGATCCGGGCGGACCTGCGGACGGACGCCTGGGCCTATGCCAGCTGCCACCCCCGGCGGGAGGAGCTGGAGACGGCGGATGGGACTGTGAAAGCCTACTGGGCCACCAGCGCCGGCATCAGCGGTGAGCTGAAGCGGGAGGCGGCGGTCCTCCGGGACGGGACGGCCGTGGATGTGCTGGAGCTGGACCGATGGGGCAGCTGGCGCTACCGCCTGGCGGACGGCACGGAGCTGCTGGAGGTGGAGGAGCCCCGGGGACCGGAAAACGTCCAGGTCATGGGCGTGGAGGGATTCGAGAGCCTGAGCGGGGCCGCGCAGGAGAAGGTCCGGGCCTGGTATGAGGAGCGGGGCGAGCTCTATGACGAGGCGGAGGAGCTGGAGCGGTGCTATGCCGCCTGGAAGGAGCTGGGAGAGGAGTTCCAAAGCGACCACATCTGGCAGAATGTGTCGCCCGCGGCCTCCAGCGAGCGGGTGATGTATTTCACCACGGAGCTGATGCTGCCCATCGACTACGGCGCCGGAGAGTACCGGGCTTCCACCTTCCAGACGGCCTTTGACCGGGAGACGGGGGAGGAGATCGACCCCTGGGACCTTTTCGCCGCGCCGGATGCGGAGGTCCGCAGGCGCCTGCCGGAGCTGGTGGCCTGGGACATCGCCCCGTCCCTCCGGGAGAAGATGGCGGAGGCCCTGGAGCCGGAGTGGATCCGTTTCACCTCCAGCGGGCTGGATATCTGCTTCCCGACGGGAAGCCTGCCCGGCCGGGAGATCTTCTCGGACGAGGGATCGGAAGGGGAGCTTCGGGTGACGGAGTATTGTGTGGACATTGACTGGAGGAATATCCCGGAGGGCTTCGTCCAGCCCTGGGCGGTCCCGGACAGCTGGGGAGAGGAGACGCCATGAGCGTTTTCCGCCGCCTTGCCGCCCAGTGGGTGGAGCGCTATCGGAAGATGAGCATCCAGATGGTCCTCTCCCTGTCCTTCACCGCCGTGGCGGCGGCGGGCATGGTGCTGATGGGGGTCAGCCTGCTGTGGCGCTTCTCCGCCGCCAACGAGCAGCTGGTGGCCGAGAACAGCCAGCGGGTCCTGGCCCAGGCGAACCTGAACCTGGACAGCTACCTGCGGCGGATGATGCGCATCTCCGACACGGTGCACTACCGGAGCATCAAGAACATGGACCTCAGCGAGGACGACCTGACGGCCCCGCTGAGCCTCCTGTACGAGGAGAACCGGGACGACCTGGTGTCCCTGGCGGTCTTCGACGGGCAGGGGGCCCTGGTGTCCGCCGTGCCGCTGTCGGCGGTGAAGCAGGACGCGGACCCCATGCACAGCGACTGGTTCCAGGCGGCCAGCCAAAGCATGGAGAACCTGCATTTCTCCACGCCCCATGTCCAGAACATCTTCGACGATCCGGACTACCCCTACCGCTGGGTGGTCTCCCTCAGCCGCCATGTCCAGCTGACCCGGGACGGCGTCACCGAGGGCGGCGTGCTGCTGGTGGACATGAGCTTCAGCGGCATCGAGCAGGTCTGCCGGGACGTGACCCTGGGGGAGGGGGGCTACCTCTACCTGATCGACGGCGACGGGGAGCTGATCTACCACCCCCGCCAGCAGCTGATCTACGCGGGACTGCTGGAGGAGAACAACCGGGCCGCCGCCGCCTACCGGGACGGGAGCCGCACGGAGAGGTTCCAGGGCCGGACCCGGCAGGTGACGGTGAAGACCGTGGGCTACACCGGCTGGAAGCTGGTGGGCGTGGCCCCGGCGGCGAGCTGGCTGAGCGCCTCGCCCCAGCTGCCGCTGTTCGGATTGACGCTGCTGCTGTTCTCCATCTTCCTGATGGCCTTTTTGAACTTCCTGATCTCCGCCCGCATCTCGGACCCCATCCGGCGGCTGGAGCGGTCCATCCGGGAGCTGGACAACGGCCTTGCCAATGTGCGGATCGAGGAGGGCGGCTGCTATGAGGTCCAGCGGCTGAGCCACGCCGTGGCCTCCATGGTGTCCACCATGCGCCACCTGATGGACGACATCATCCGCCAGGAGGGCGAGAAGCGGCGCAGCGAGCTGGAGGTCCTGCAGTCCCAGATCAATCCGCACTTCCTGTACAATACCCTGGACTCCGTCATCTGGATGACGGAGTCCGGCCAGCGGGAGGAGGCCATCCAGATGGTGACCTCCCTGGCGCGGCTGTTCCGCATCTCCCTCAGCAAGGGCAAGAGCATCATCCCCCTGGCGGACGAGCTGGAGCACGCCCGGCACTACATGAACATCCAGCAGATCCGCTTCAAGAACAAGTTCACCACCAAGATCGAGGCCGGACCGGGCACAGAGGGGCTGTACACCCTGAAGCTGATCGTCCAGCCCCTCCTGGAGAACGCCATCTATCACGGCATGGCCAGCGCCGAGGACGACGGGGTCATCCGGGTCACGGCCTACCGGGAGGGGGAGGACCTGCTCATCGACGTGGAGGACAACGGCCTGGGGATGCGGCCGGAGCTGGCGGCGTCCCTCCTGGACGGGGACCGGCCCGAGGTCCGGACCGGCGGTTCCGGCATCGGGGTGCGGAACGTCCACCAGCGGGTGTCCCTGACCTTCGGCGAGGGCTATGGACTGGCCATCTTCAGTGAGCCGGACGAGGGCACGCTGGCCCGCATCCGTCTCCCCGTGCTGGGCCGGGAGGAGGCGGAGCGCTGCCAGCAGGGGGAGGAGCTATGAAGACGAGGAGGAGCTATCTGATCCAAGCCGCCGTCCTGGCGGCGCTGGGCCTGGCGGCGGTGGCGTCCCTGGTCCTGCCGCAGGTCTTCCGGGGGAGGCGGGACCCCCAGCTGCTGTCCCTGTCCGTCATGCTCCGGGACACGGACAGCTCCGGCTGGACCGTCGCCCGGCAGGGCATGGAGCAGGCGGCGGACGAGCTGGGGGCGGAGCTGCGCTTCCTGACCCTCACCAGCGCCAACGACAGCGCGGAGCAGGAGTCCCTCCTCCTCCGGGAGGCGGACAGCGGGGCGGCGGCGCTGGTGGCGGTGCCGGCGGACCCGGCGGCGCTGTCCGCCGCCCTGGAGCCCTGGCGGGTGATCTGCCCCACAGTGACGCTGGAGTCCCCCATGGAGGGCGCGGCGGGGACCGTGGCCCCGGACAACGCCCTGCTGGGGCGTCGGCTGGCGGAGGCCCTGCTGGAGGACCTGACCGCCGGCGAGGTGCTGCTGCTGGACACGGCCCGGCCCGGCACCGGCGTGGCGGCCCGCCTGGAGGCGGCGGAGGCCGTTTTGACGGAGGCGGGGGTCCCCGTCCGGCGGGCGGAGGCCCTGCCGGAGGACGAGGGGACCGCGTGGGTGATGGCGTTCGAGCCCTCCGCCACCCAGCGCGCCGCCGAGGAGAAGGAGGCGGAGGGGCGGGGCTTCGCGCTCTACGGCGTGGGGACCGCCACGGCGATCACCGCCCAGCTGGAGCGGGGGAGCATCACCGCCATGGCCGCCTGGAGCGACTATGCCGCCGGCTATCTGGCGGTGCGGCGGGCGGTGGGGGTCGCCCGGGGCGAGGAGGGGACCGTGTCCCCCCTGCCGTTCTCGATCTTGCGAGGGGAGGATATCTATGCGCCTGAGAACCAAAAGCTGCTGTTCCCGGTCATGTCGTCCTCCAGCCGGTAGCGGCTGGAGCCGCTGGGGGGCGCTGGCCCTCCTGCTGGGGGCGCTGGCGCTGTCCCCGGGCTGCGGCGGGGGAGAGGACGACGGGCTGCGCATCGGCTGCGCGCTTTACACCCAGGACGATACGTTCATCTCCACCATGGCCCAGAACCTGGAGTGGATGGTCCGGGAGGCGGAGGGCGAGACGGGGCGGAAGATCACCCTCTTCATCGCCGACGGCAAGAGCAGCCAGAGCACCCAGCTGGACCAGGTGGACCGCTTTTTGTCCCGGGGGTGCGACGTGCTGTGCGTCAACCTGGTGGACCGGACGGCGGCGTCGGTGATCGCCGACAAGGCGGAGGCCGAGGGCGTGCCCCTGATCTTCTTCAACCGCCAGCCGGTGGCGGAGGACATCCAGCGCTGGGACCAGATCTATTACGTGGGGGCCGACGCGAAGGAGAGCGGCACCCTCCAGGGGAAGCTGGTGCTGGACGCGTGGCGGGCGGACCGGGAGGCCCTGGACCGCAATGGCGACGGGGTCCTCCAGTACGTCATGCTGGAGGGGGAGCCGGGGCACCAGGACTCCCTGCTGCGGACGGAATACTCCGTCAAGGCCGTCACCGACGGCGGCGTGGAGGTGGAGAAGCTGGCCAACGAGACCGCCAACTGGAACCGCGCCCAGGCCGCCGCCCGGACGGCCCAGTGGATCGAGGAGTTCGGCGGCGGGATCGAGGTCATCTTCTCCAACAACGACGACATGGCCCTGGGGGCCATCGACGCCCTGGCGGAGACGGACCGGAGCCGCTGGCCCCTCATCGTGGGGGTGGACGCCACGGCTCCCGCCCAGGAGGCCGTCGCCGCCGGGCAGCTCTACGGCACCGTCCACAACGACAGCCGGGGGCAGGCCCAGGCCATATTGGATCTGGCGCTGGCCCTGTGGAGCGGGGAGGACCCGGCCCAGGCGGTGGAGCTGGTGGACGGACACTATGTGTGGCTCCCCTACCGGATGGTGACCCGGGAAAACCTGGAGGAGTTCCAGGAGGAGTGAACGGACAGGACCGGCCCGAGAGGGCCGGTCCCCAGGCTGTCGAAAATGTCTTT
>NZ_CAJUBK010000075.1 GCF_910584465.1 uncultured Oscillibacter sp. | reverse complement strand
CGGCCCACGGCGTCGATCTCGTCGATGAAGACGATGGCGGGGGAGGTCTTCTTGGCCTGGTCGAACAGGTCCCGGACCCGGCTGGCGCCCACGCCCACGTACAGCTCCACGAAATCGGAGCCGGAGATGGACAGGAAGCCCACCCCGGCCTCCCCGGCCACGGCCTTGGCCAGCAGGGTCTTGCCGGTGCCCGGAGGGCCCACCAGCAGCACGCCCTTGGGGATACGGGCCCCCAGGGAGATGAACCGCCGGGGATCTTGCAGGAACTCCACGATCTCCCGGAGCTCCTCCTTCTCCTCGTCGGCCCCGGCCACGTCGCCGAAGCGGACCTTCTTGTCCTTCTCCGAGAGGGTCCGGGTCCGGGCGGAGCCGAACTTCGCCATCCGGTCCGCGCCCATGCCGCCGCCCTGTCCGCGGAGCATGAGGAGATACCACATGCCTCCGATCAGCGCCACCGGCAGCAGGACGGGCAGGAGGATCTCCAGCCAGTTGGTGGAATGGTCCTGCTGGTAGTCGTAGGAGGTGAGGACCCCCTTGGCCGCCTGCTCCTCCACCAGCTCCCCCAGGGTATCGTAGAAGAGGTCGAAATCGTAGAGCTCATAGCTCAGCGTATCCCGGCCCTCCGGCTCGCCCCGCAGCTGCATCAGCAGGGTGTTGTCCCGGATGACGAAGGACTCGACCTTCTCCTGCCGGAAGAGCTGCTCCACCTGGGAGAACCCCATCCGCTCGCTCTGGGCGTTCATCTGCCAGATCCAGCTCAGGCACAGCAAGATCACCAGACCCAGCATCAAAAAGCTGAGGTTCGAGGCGCGGTTTTGTTTGGACACGATGGCATTCCTCCTTTAGGCCGCCCCCTGGGCGGCGCTTGGGCGCGGCGCGCTCATCTCCCCGCGTAGACCTCGGGCTTCAGCACGCCGATATAGGGCACGTTCCGGTAGAGCTGGGCATAGTCCAGACCGTAGCCCACCACGAACTCGTCGGGCACCGTGAAGCCCGCGAGGTCCGCGGTGACGGCCTTCTCCCGGCGGGCGGGCTTATCCAGCAGCGTCACGATGGTGATGGAGGCCGCGCCCTTGGTCAGGAAATACTCCTTCAAAAAGGCCAGGGTCGTGCCGGAGTCCAGGATATCCTCCACGATGATCAGGTGCCGCCCGGTGATGTCCTGCCGGAGGTCGTGGTCGATCTGCACCCGGCCGGAGGAGGCCGTGGCGTTCCCATAGGAGCTTACGGCGATGAACTCCACGTCGCTTTTCAGCTGGCAGGCCCGGACCAGATCCGTCATGAACACGAAGCTGCCCTTCAGCACGCCCAGGAACAGCGGCTTCTTGCCCTGGAACCTCTCGTAGAGCTCCTCGCCCATCTGGGCCACGCGCTCCTTCAGCTCCGCCTCGCTCACCAGTACCTTCAGGATATCATTCTCCATTTCGCTTCTCATCATGTCCGTCCTCCTCAGTATGTTTTTCTATTTTTATGGACCGGACGGGCTCCCGGCCCTCCGGCGCGAAGTCCCGATCCACACCCAGCCGCCACACGGCGGCCAGCTCCCCGCCCACGTAGACGGCGGGCAGGCGGTCCCGTTCCTCCAGGGCGATCCCCCGGTCCAGGCAGAGCCGCTTGACGCTCCGGCTCCCCTTGGCCCCCGGCAGGGCCAGCCGCTCCCCCGGCGGGCAGGGGCCCACGGTGACCACCGGATCCTCTCCCGGCCCCCCCTGCCAGCGGAAGGCGATGCCGTCCCCTCCCTCCGGCGCGTCCAGCAGGGTCAGGGTGTAGTCCCCCCACCGCAGGGACCGCCCCGGGACCAGCCGGACCTCCGCCAGGGCCTGGGGCCGGGTCTCTAAGATCAGCCGCCGGCGGCAGTAGCGGGCGGTGACCCCGTGGGGCAGGCTCAGCCGCCCCTCTTTCCCACAGGCCGTCCGGCGGGCCAGATCCATCAATGCCTCCAGATGGACGGCCCCGATGTCCCTCCGCCCCACGCCCAGCAGGTCGAAGAGCCGCAGCAGCATCCGGGGCCGCACCGCCTCCGGGGCCTGGGCCAGGGCGTCCATAGACAGGGCGACCCGGCCGTCCCGGACCTCCACATGGGCGGTACGGGCCGCGGCGTCCTCCTCCAGGGAGCGGTCCGCCTCCCGGAGCCGCCGGGCCGCGGCGCAGATGTGCTCCACCGCCCGGGGGTTCAGCTCCTTCAAAAGGGGCATGACCTGGAGGCGCAGCAGGTTCCGGCCGGCGGCGCCCGGGTCCGCGTTGGTCTCGTCCTCGATATGGGGGACCTCCCACCGGGCGGCGTAGTCCTCCAGCTCCGCCCGGGTGATGCCCAGCAGGGGGCGGCAGAGCCCCTCCCGCTGCCAATCCATGCCCGTCAGGCCCGAGAGCCCCGTGCCCCGGATCAGGTCCAGCAGGACGGTCTCGGCGTTGTCGTCGGCATGGTGGGCGGTGTAGATCCGTCCGCACCCCAGCTCCTCCGCCGTCCGGCGCAAGAAGGCATAGCGCAGGTCCCGGGCGGCCTCCTCGATGGAGAGGCCCTCCTTCTTGGCGTGCTCCCGGACGTCCCCCCGGCCCACGGTCAGGGGGATGCCCCATTGGGCGCAGATCTCCCGGACGAAGCCCTCGTCCCGGTCCGCCGCCCCGCCCCGCAACCGGTGGTTGAAGTGGGCGGCGGCCAGCCGTCCGCCCCGCTCCTCGCACCACGCACGCAGCATGGACAGCAGGCACATGGAGTCCAGCCCCCCGGACACGGCGCAGAGGACCGTCTCGCCCCGCCGGGGCAGGACGGCACCGGGGGCCCGCTCCAGCAGCTCAGTCCTCGCCGTCATAGCGCCTATCCAGCGTAGAGAACTGCGTATATTCCGGCATCCAGCGGAGCTCCACCTTGCCGGTCTCGCCGTGGCGGTTCTTCGCCACGATACATTCCGCGATATTATGCTTCTCCGAATCCTCGTTGTAATAATCGTCCCGGTAGAGGAACAGGACGATGTCCGCGTCCTGCTCGATGGCGCCGGATTCCCGGAGGTCCGAGAGCATGGGGCGCTTATCGTCCCGCTTCTCGTTGGCGCGGCTGAGCTGGCTGAGGCAGATCACGGGGACGTTCAGCTCCTTCGCCATGATCTTCAGCATCCGGGACATATCGGAGACCACCTGCTGGCGGTTCTCGCCGCCCCGGCCGTTCCCCCCGGCGGAGCTCATCAGCTGGAGGTAGTCCACCACCACCAGGGCCAGGCCGTCCAGCCGGCGGCACTTGGCGTTCATGTCCGCCACGGACAGCAGGGGGTTGTCGTCGATCCGGATGTCCAGCCGGGTCAGCACGGCGGCCGCCGACGCGATCTTCTCCCAGTCCGTCTCCCGGAGCATCCCGGTGCGCAGGCGGTTGTTCTCCACCAGGGCCTCGGAGCTGAGGAGCCGGGAGGCCAGCTGCTCCCGGGACATCTCCAGGGAGAAGATGGCCACGGTCTTCCCCGTCCCCTTCGCCACGTTCAGCGCCACGTTCAGCGCCAGGGAGGTCTTGCCCATGCCGGGCCGGGCCGCCAGGAGGATCAGGTCCGACTTGTTCAGGCCCGTGATCTTCTGGTCGATGGCGGACAGGCCCGTGGACAGCCCAGGGAGGTGGTCCTCGTTCTCGCTCATCTCCCCCAGCCGGTCCAGCACGTCGGGCAGGACCTGCCGCAGGGGGACCATCTCCTGGGCGCTCCGGCCCCGGCGGATGGCGTAGATCTTCTGCTCCGACGCCTCCAGGATGTCCCCGGCCTCGCCCAGTCCCTCCTGGACCAGGGCGGTGATCTCCCCCGCCGCCTGGGCGACCTGCCGGAGCAGGGCCTTGTCCCGGACGATGGCGGCGTACTCCATGACGTTGGCGCTGGTGGGGGTGATCTCCATCAGCTGGGCCAGGTAGGACCGGGTGCTGTCGTCGGTGAGCCCGGCCTTCTCCATCTCCTGGAAGACGGTGATGCCGTCGATGGGCCGGGCGTAAGAGAACATGGTGTAGATGGTCTCGAAGACCTCCCGGTCCTGCCGGAGGTAGAAATCCTCGGGCCGGAGCTGGTCCATCACGTCCTTCACGCAGTCCGGGTCGATGAGCATGGAGCCCAGGACGGCCTGTTCCCCCTCCAGGCTGTGGGGCAGCTGCCGCAGCAGCAGGTCTTCATTCGCCATGGTCCTCCCTCCTCCTCCCGGGAAGGCCCGCGCGGACGGGCCTTATTTCTCTTCGTACACGGATACGTAGACGGTGGCGGTCACCTCGAAGCCCAGCCGGGCCTTGACCTGGTAATTGCCGAACGCCTTGATGGGTTCCTCCAGGGCCAGCTTCTGCTTGGGGATGTCGATGCCGAACTGCTTCTGCAGCCCCTCGGAGATCTCCTTGGTGGTGACGGCGCCGAAGAGCTTGCCGCCGCTGCCCGCCCGGGCGGTGAGCTTCACCATGCACTCCTTCAGCTTCTCGGCGGTCTCCTCCGCCAGGGCCTTCTGGCGCTGCTCCTCGGCCCTCTTGGCCTTCTCCTTGAGGTTCATGCTGTTGATCGCGTCCGCCGTGGCGGGGATGGCGATCTTCCGGGGCAGGAGGAAGTTCCGGGCATAGCCCTCGGAGACCTCCACCATCTGGCCCTTCTTGCCCTGGCCCTTCACGTCCTGCTGTAAGATCACTTTCATGGCTCTTTCTCCTTACGTTTTACGTTACTTTGATGGATCTTCCATCCTTCCAGATCTCGCTCCGGCTCCCCGGGGGCGTTCCGGCGCCCCTTCGCCGCCGTCCAGGCCAGGGCGGCGGCCGCCGGCAGCACCGCCGCCAGCGCCCAAAACAGGAGCGGGGCCCTCTCGAACACGACCAGCAGGACCATGCCCGCCGGCCAGCCCATGCACAGGACCAAGAACAGCCCCAGCAGGGCCAAACACACCGCCCAGGTCTTCAGGAACTGCTTCACGGCCCGTCCCCCCTACTTCTCGAAATACGCGTCGATGGCCTGGGTCAGCTTCTCCCGGACGTCCAGGATGTCCCCGTTCTCGATCCGCCCTCCGGCGGTGGCGGAGTTGCCGCCGCCGCCCAGGGCCTCCAGGATCACCTGGACGTTGATCTCCCCCAGGGACCGGCCGCTCATCTGGATGGCCGTCCCGCTGCGGAAGACCACGAAGGAGGCTTTGACCCCCTTCAGGGTCAAAAGATCGTCCGCCGCCTGGGCGGCGGCCACCCGGTCCACGCCGTCCTGGCCCACCACGGCCAGCGCGACGTCCGGCCGGTACAGCTCCGCCTGGCGGATGACGTCGTACTTGGACACCATCCCCTTCAGGTCCCCCTGGAAGAGGCGCTGGACGTCCGCCGTGTCGGCCCCCGCCCGGCGCAGGAACGCCGCCGCCTCGAAGGTCCGGCCCCCGGTGCGGAGGACGAAGTGCTTCGTGTCCAGCACGATGCCGGCCAGCAGGGCCTCCGCCTCCTCCCGCAGGAGGTCGGCGGGCTCGGCGAGGTATTGCAGCAGCTCCGTCACCAGCTCCGACGCCGAGGAGGCGTAGGGCTCGTGGAAGCTGAACGCGGCGTTCTCGATATAGCTGGCGGCCCGGCGGTGATGGTCGATGACGGCCACCCGGCTGCTGGCCTCCAGGATCTGGGGGCTCTCCACCAGGTCGGGCCGGTTGGTGTCCACCACCACCAGCAGCGCGCCGGGGCGCATCTTCACGAAGGCGTCCTGGGGGCTGGCGAAGACGTCCTCATACTGCGGCAGTCCCCGGAGCATCGCCAGCACGGCCTGGGCGGCGTTCCGCTCCTGGTCGATGACGATCTGGGCCCGCTTCCCCATCTTCCGGGCGGCGCAGCACACGCCCGCCGCCGCGCCCACGGCGTCCATGTCGGCGAAGCTGTGGCCCATGACGTAGATCTCCCCCGCGTCCGCCAGCAGCTCGCCCAGGGCGTTCGCCATGACCCGGGACTTGACCTTGGTGCGCTTCTCCGTGGTCTTGGCCCGCCCGCCGTAGAAGGCGAAGTCCGTCTTCCCCCGGACCACCGCCTGGTCGCCGCCCCGGCTCAGGGCCATCTCCAGGGAGAGGGAGGCGTTCTTGTGCAGCGCCGGGATGCTGTCCGCCTCCCGGCCCAGGCCGATGGAGAGGGTGGGGTGCCCGCCCTCGCCCACCTTGATGTCCCGCATGGCGTCCAGGACGGAGAACTTCTCCTCCACGAAGTGGTCGTAGTACTGCTCCTCGAACAGGAAGAGGTAGTGGTCCCGCTCGGTCTTGATGAGCAGGCCGTTGCCCACGGCGGCCCAGGCGCTGAGCTTCTCGTCGATCTGGGCCAGGACGGCGCTGCGCTGGGTGTCCGCGCAGGCGTTCATCAGCTCCTCGTAGTTGTCCACCATCAGGATGCCCACCACCAGGCGGGTGGCGTCCAGATCGTGCCGGAGGCGGTCCGCCTCCGTGGTGTCCACCCAGTAGGTGGTGGCGACCAGGTTCTGCTCCCCGCCCCGGCCCTTGGTCCGGACCAGGCTCCCGTAGACCCGGAAGTTCCGGTTGTTCATGTGGACCCGCTCCGGGCACTCCTGCCGCCCCTCCAGCAGCCAATGGACCGGGAACTCCGGCGCGGCGTCCTCCACCTTCATCTCGAAGAGGTGCTCCCGGACCCCGGCCAGCTGGAGGAAGTTCTCGTTGCTCCAGATGACCTCTCCGGTGTCGGGGCGGAAGACCATGATGGGCAGGGGGGAGTTGATCAGGGTGGACTTGCTGGCGGTGTCCACGTTGCCCGTCACGTTGTCGATGTATTGCAGGACGCTCTGGCGGCGTTTCTTGTTGCTGCGGACGAAGTAGGCGTACAGCGCCACCGTGGCCGCGCCCTCCGCCAGGGCCAGCGGGGGGCTGACGGTGACGGCGGCCAGGGTGAAGGCCAGGAGGCAGAGGAAATACATCTGCAGGTTCGGCTCCAGCAGGCGGGAGAGTTTCTTATTGTTCATAGCGGCGCTCCTTGATCATGAAGTCGAGATCCAGGTCATCGAGAACGCGGGGGAGCTCTTTCGCCGGGGAGGGGGATCGTTCGGGGGAGGCCGCGCGGCCCCTGACGGCCCGCCGTCCCGGCGGCGCGGCCCCGGCGGGCCGGCCCGGGCGGAGCTCCTCCCCTTCCCGGGGAGCGCGTCCCCGGCGCGGCGAAAGACCTGCCGGCGGGCCGGGGCGGCCCCATCCGGCGGACCTGCATACCGATGGATCATATTAGTATAGCAGTTTTCGGCGAAAAACACAAGTGCCGGGCTTGGGCAATTTTCCCCTTGACATTTGCATGGTTTTCCTGTAAACTAAGCACCGTTGTAAAGCGGCACGGCTTTACATAGCG
Organism: uncultured Oscillibacter sp.; assembly: GCF_910584465.1. Lineage (GTDB taxonomy): Bacteria > Bacillota > Clostridia > Oscillospirales > Oscillospiraceae > Oscillibacter. The sequence continues at coordinate 2,105 of NZ_CAJUBK010000075.1, read as the reverse complement.
GAGAGGGGGCTTCCCTGTGAAGAATCAGACCTATCGCATGACGATGCTCTTCGACTTCTACGGGGAGCTCCTGACCGAGCGGCAGAAGGAGTTCTTCGACCTCTATTACAACGAGGACCTCTCCCTGGCCGAGATCGCCGAGAACGCGGGCATCTCCCGCCAGGGCGTCCGGGACGTGATCGTCCGGGCCGAGGCCGCCATGCAGGAGGTGGAGGACAAGACCGGCATCATCAAGCGCTTCCTCACCCGGAGCGCCCACATCGACGCCATCTCCGAAGCCGCCGAGGAGATCTCCACCCTGAATTACCGCTATTACGAGGACCGGCGCCTCACGGAGCTGGCGGACCAGATCCGCCGGGAAGCCGCCGCCTTAAAGGAATGAGCTTATGGCATTCGAAGGATTGACCGAAAAACTGAACGCCGCCTTCAAGCGTCTCCGGGGCAAGGGCCGTCTGACGGAGGACGACGTCCGGGAGGCCATGCGGGAGGTCCGCCTGGCCCTGCTGGAGGCCGACGTCAGCTATAAGGTGGTCAAGGAGTTCGTGGCCGGCGTCACGGAGCGGGCCGTCGGCTCCGACGTGCTGGACAGCCTCACCCCTGCCCAGCAGGTGGTGAAGATCGTCAACGAGGAGCTGACCGCCCTGATGGGCGGCGCGGGCTCCCGGCTGACCATGGCGAACAGCGGCCCCACGGTGGTGATGATGGTGGGCCTCCAGGGCGCGGGCAAGACCACCACCACCGCGAAGCTGGGCGGCCTGATGCGCCGGCAGTACCAGAAGCGCCCCCTCCTCGCCGCCTGCGACGTGTACCGTCCCGCCGCCATCGAGCAGCTGAAGGTCGTGGGCGGGCAGATGGAGCTCCCCGTCTTCGAGGAGGGCCAGGGCGACCCGGTCCGGATCGCCGAGGACGCCATCCGCCACGCCCGGGACCACGGCAGCGACATGGTCTTCCTGGACACCGCCGGGCGGCTCCACGTGGACGAAGCGCTGATGGACGAGCTGAAGCGGATGAAAGCCGCCGTCCATCCCAACGAGATCTTGCTGGTCGTGGACGCCATGACCGGCCAGGACGCGGTGAACGCCGCCTCGGCCTTCGACGAGGCCCTGGGCATCGACGGCGTGGTCCTCACCAAGCTGGACGGCGACGCCCGGGGCGGCGCGGCCCTGTCCATCCGGGCGGCCACCGGGAAGCCCATCAAGTTCGCGGGCACCGGCGAGAAGCTGGACATGATCGAGCCCTTCCACCCGGACCGCATGGCCTCCCGCATCCTGGGCATGGGCGACATGCTCTCCTTCATCGAGAAGGCGGAGCAGGCTTACGACGAGGAGCAGGCCGCCAAGCTGGAGGAGAAGCTCCGCAAGAACCGCTTCACCCTCCAGGATTATTACGACCAGCTCCAGCAGCTCAAGAACATGGGCGATCTGAGCCAGCTTTTGGGCATGATGCCCGGCGGCATGGGCAGGCAGCTGCAGGGGGCCAGCATCGACGAGCGGCAGATGGCCCGGACCGAGGCCATCATCCTCTCCATGACCCCCCTGGAGCGGGAAAACCCCCAGGTGCTGAACGCCAGCCGGAAAAAGCGCATCGCCGCCGGCTGCGGGCTGGAGGTCGTGGACGTGAACCGCCTCCTGAAGCAGTTCGACCTGATGCAGCAGCTCACCAAGCAGATGAGCAAGGGCCGGATGCCCCAGCTGGGCGGCGGCATGAAGAGCTCCCGACTCCACGGCTTCGGCCGGAAGAAACGGTTCCGTTAGGCTATAAGTGCGGAGCATTTGAACGCTTTCAATGCAGCATTTATAATATATCATCGAACGATCAAAACTTTTGGAGGTATGACAACATGGTCAAGATCAGACTGCGCCGCATGGGCGCCAAGAAGGCCCCCTTCTATCGTGTCGTGGTGGCGGATTCCCGCTTCCCCCGGGACGGCCGCTTCATCGAGGAGATCGGTACGTACGATCCCTGCGTCTCCCCCGCCGCCATCAAGATCGACGCCGAGCGCGCCCAGGCTTGGATCAAGTCCGGCGCTCAGCCCACCGACACCGTCAGAGCTCTGCTGAAAAAAGTGGACGTCCTCTGATCCGGAGGGCGGCGCATGAAGGACT
>NZ_CAJUBK010000074.1 GCF_910584465.1 uncultured Oscillibacter sp. | reverse complement strand
GGAGGCAGAGCCTCCGCGCCTTCTAGTCATTTGATGTTCGCGCCGAAAAAAGCCAGCAGCTTCAACAGCGGCCCCCAGAGCGCCGGGTGATGCGCCTGGAGGAACGCCTCCACCTCCGCCTGGGTCAGGCCGTCCCCCCAGAGGAGGATGTGCCGGCCCGCCGCGTCATAGCCCACGGCCGTGTCCCCGACCGCCGCCACCCCTACGGCGATCTTGCCGCCCAGGGCCGCCACGCCGCCCGCGTACCAGAGGCCCAGCGCCACCGGACCGAAGGCCAGCAGGCCGATGGCCACCGGCCCCAGCGCCGCCAGGCCGAACGCCAGGGCACCGGCCGCCAGCAGGCCCGCCGACAGCGCGCCGATGCTGAGCACGCCCACGCTCATCGCCCCCAGGGCCACGACGCCCACGGCGATGTTCCCGACGGCGACGATCCCCTTCGCCAGGTCGCGGGAGCGCATCCTATGGGGGCGGAGGCCAAGGCGCACGGACACCAGCGGCAGGCCGAACAGCCTGGTCTCGCTGTCCCAGGAGCAGGACCACCCGCGGAAGTACCGGGAGATCTCCTCCATCTGCTCCGCCAGCTCCTTCGTGGAGGGCGGGGCCTCCGGGACGGGGCGCTCCGGCTCCTCCAGCCGGTCTTTCACCAGATAGTCCACGCTCACGCCGAACAGGTCCGACAAAGCGATGAGCTTCGTGAGCTCCGGCGCCGCCGTTCCGCTCTCCCATTTGCTGACGGACTGCCGGGTCACGCCCAGCCGGTCCGCCAGCTGCTCCTGAGACAGGCCCTCCCGGCGGCGGAGCTCCAGCAGCTTTTCCGAAAACGTCTTCATCTCAAACCTCTCACTTCCTCTTGGGATGCCCCTATGTTAGTCTGTCCCGCAAGGGAAAGCAAGAACGCGGCGGGTGGAACTTCGTCAACCGCCGGTTGCGGCCCTTGGGCCGCAGCCGTTCTGGGGCCCGGCGCTCAGAGCACGTCCCGCAGCACCGCCTCCGGCGGGACGTCCAGCTGCCAGGGATCGTCCATGAGGCCGTGGATATAGCGGATGGCGGAGGCATAATAGAACCCGTCCACGATCCGTTCGTCGGTGACGAAGTTGCAGTCCACGTACTTGCGCAGGACGACGCTGCCGTCCCGCTTCGTCTCATAGACCCGCCGCTTTTTCCCGAAGGAGCAGAACACCGGCACGTTCCCGAAGTCATAGAGGTGGTGGTGGATGGGCGGGATGCCCAGGGAGGCCATGGACGTGATGAACAGCGAGCCGTGGAAGGGGGAGAGCCTGGTCAGCCACCGCGGCAGCAGCCCGAAGTAGTCCCCCGCCTGGATGAGGGCCACCAGCCCCCGGAGCAGCAGGCCGGGGACCATGTGGAAGGCCCCTGCCAGCTTGTCGAAGGAGGAGCCCAGCGGCGTGTCCTTCACCTCCCGGACCGCTCCGTCGAAGCGGCGGAACACCGTCTCCGCCGTGTCGGCGGGGTCGAAGGTCACCTTGATGACCGTGTCCGGGGCGGCGGTGGACATCTCCTTCTTGATGGTCATGTTGACCTCGATGACCCGGTCCCGGCTGTAGGCCCTCTGCCCGGCGATGAAGCGGTTCAGCCCCGGATACCGGGCGCAGGCCCGGACATAGGCCGCCAGGATGACGTGGAGGACGCCGAAGCCCTTCCAGCCCGCCTGCCGCTTCTCGGCGATGTAGCGGTCCACCGCCGAGACCTCGATCTGGTCGGCGATGAAGTTCTGGGAGGTGTTCCGGGTCTTCATGATGAAGGGGGAGACGGCGAAGATGGGGGAGAGGGTCCGCAGGCGCCGCCCGTCGTTCCGGTCGCCGAAGCGGCGGATGAGGCCGCCCTCCTCCAGGGGACGCCGCCGCATGGCCAGGGACAGGCACAGCAGCGCCGCCATGCAGCAGAGCACGGACAGCTCCGGCAGCCACTCATGGAGGGTCCAGCCGGCCTTCTGCCGGCCCTCCACGAAGATGTGGTACAGCATCGGCAGGCCGAACAGGGGCCAGAGGAACGCCTGGGTGGGGACGAAGCCCGTCACCGTGGCGGTGTAGAGCGCCGCCACCAGGGCATAGAGCAGGAGGCAGAGCACCGTATGTAGGATGGAGACGAAGTAGAACGCCTTCACCGCGAAGAACACGCAGCCCAGCCACACCGGGATGGCGGAGCGGTAGAGCCGCTCCCGCCCGTCCAGGAACAAGATCCACACGAAGCACAGGTTCGCCCACAGGGGCAGGAGGACCTGGAAGAGGAGCACAGAGGCCGGGAGCGCCGCCTCCCCGACGGCCCAGGCGGCCCGGATCAGGCCGGATCCGGTCATCAGCAGCGCGGACAGGATGACCAGCCCCCGGATGGATGGGAGCCAGTAGACGGTCCTTCGTTTCATGGGGTCCCTCGCCTCCTCGTTCGGACGTTTTGAAAAAACGGCGCGCCGTCTCAGCGGAAGCGCGCCGTCCTTGGATGCAGTCCGCGGCCCCCGGGAAGCGGGCATATCCGCCGGGGACTGCAAAGGTCTCATCGATATTATAACGCTTTCCCGCCCAAAGTCAAGGATCGGGGGAGGGAGCGCCCGCAGGAGGGGATCTGGGAAAAAGCTGGCCTTCCGCGCGGCGGATGTGGTATGATAGGGGAGACGGAAAACGATGCGGAGGAGGACCGCCTATGGAACGCTGTTTCATCTTTGCCGCCGGGACCTATCACGGGATGCGGGAGCGACCCGGGGCCCCCGGCGATCTCGTCATCGCCGCCGACGCGGGCTACCGGATCTGCCTGCGGGAGCACATCACGCCGGATCTCCTCATCGGGGATTTCGACTCCATGGAGCCCCCGGCGGGGGCCGCCCGTCTCATCCGCCTGCCGGTGGAGAAGGACGACACAGACACCCTGGCCGCGATCCGGGCGGGCCTGGGACAGGGTTGCGGGGCCTTCCACATCTACGGCGGCACCGGCGGCAGGCGCCTGGACCACACCCTGGCGAACCTGCAGTCCCTGCTGTTCCTCCGCCGGAGGGGGGCCAGGGGGTGGCTCTATGACGACGACATGGTCTGGACCGTCATCGAAGACGAGTCCCTGACGATCCGGAAGACGGTGGAGTGGGGGCTGTTCTCCGCCTTCTGTCTGGGCAGCCGGGCGGAGGGCGTGGACGAGTCCGGGCTCCAATACCCGCTGGAGGACGCGGTCCTGACGCCGGACTTCCCCCTGGGGGTCAGCAACCACATCCTGGAGCCGGAGGCCCGGATCTCGGTCCGGAAGGGCGCGCTCGCCGTGGGATGGGAACTGCCGCCGCTGGACAGACGTTGACCTACAGATAGGATAACGGATATACAAAAGTTTGGTTGCGTACCGGCCGGTCTTCGTGTATAATAGACAACGACGGAAAGGTCGACCTTTCCGAATACAAAACAGCCGTGGGACCGGGGACGGGCACGGGGCGAGGAGCTTTTATGGCGGACTTTATCGTGAATGGCAGACCTGTGACCGTTGAGGAGGACCAGAAGCTGATCCGCTTCCTGCGGGACGGCCTGGGGCTGACCTCGGTGAAGGACGGGTGCAGCGAGGGCGCCTGCGGCACGTGCACCGTGCTGATCGACGGCAAGCCCACACGGGCCTGCATCCCCCGGACGGACAAGCTGGAGGGGAAGTCCGTCGTCACCGTGGAGGGGCTGACGGAGTTCGAGAAGCGGGCCTATACCTACGCCTTCGGGAAGGCCGGGGCGGTCCAGTGCGGCTTCTGCATCCCCGGCATGGTGATGTGCGCCAAGGCGCTGCTGGACGCGGATCCGTCCCCCACCCGGGAGGCGGCGGCCTTCGCCATCCGCAACAACATCTGCCGGTGCACCGGCTATGTGAAGATCATCGACGCCATCCTCCTGGCGGCGGAGCTGCTGCGTTCCGGCGAGGTGCCGGAGCCCTCCTCCGACTGGTCCCTGGGGGCGCGGGCGCCCCGGGTGGACGTGGAGGAGAAGGTCACCGGCACGGGCATCTACCCGGACGACGTATATATGGACGGCATGCTCTATGCCAGCGCCGTCCGTTCCGCCTACCCCAGGGCCAGGGTCCTGGCGATCCACACGGAGGAGGCCGCGGCCCTGCCCGGCGTGGCGGGGGTCTTCACCGCCGCCGACATCCCCGGGGCGAACAAGGTGGGCCACCTGAAGAAGGACTGGGACACCATGATCGCCGTGGGGGACGTCACCCACTATCTGGGCGACGCCGTTTGCCTCGTCGCCGCCGAGGACCAGGAGACCCTGGCCAGGGCCAAGGCCCTGGTGAGGGTGGACTACGAGGAGCTCCCCATGGTCCGCAGCCCCCGGGAGGCCATGGCCGAGGGCGCGCCCCTGGTCCACCGGGAGGGGAACCTCCTGGCCCACAAGCACATCCAGCGGGGCGACCCGGACACGGCCATCGCGAAGAGCGCGCACGTCCTGACGGAGCGCTTCTCCACCCCCTGGACGGAGCATGCCTTCCTGGAGCCGGAGTGCGCCGTGGCCTACCCGGACGGGGACGGGGTCATGATCCTCTCCACGGACCAGGGCGCCTACGATACCCAGCACGAGACCATGGGGATGCTGGGCCTCCCGGCGGAGGAGGTGAAGGTGCGCAACTGCCTGGTGGGGGGCGGCTTCGGCGGCAAGGAAGACGTGACCGTCCAGCACCACGCCGCGCTCGCCGCCTACCTGACCAAGCGCCCGGTGAAGGTGAAGCTCACCCGGGCGGAGAGCATCCTGATCCACCCCAAGCGCCACCCCATGGAGATGGAGTTCACCCTGGGCTGCGACGAAGACGGGATCATCCAGGGCGTGAAGGCCAAGGTGGTGGCGGATACCGGCGCGTACGCCTCCCTGGGCGGGCCGGTGCTGGAGCGGGCCTGCACCCACGCCGCCGGGCCGTATAACTATCAAAACTTCGAGATCGACGGCTGGGCGTGGTACACGAACAATCCCCCCGCCGGGGCCTTCCGGGGCTTCGGCGTCACCCAGACCTGCTTTTGCATCGAGAGCCTGCTGAATAGGATGGCGGACGAGGTGGGCATCAGCCCCTGGGAGATCCGCTGGCGCAACGCCATCCGTCCCGGCCAGACCCTGCCCAACGGCCAGATCGTGGACGAGTCCACGGGCCTGGCCGAGACCCTGGAGGCGGTGCGGCCCTACTATGAGGGGGCCCGGTATGCCGGCCTCGCCTGCGCCATGAAGAACGCGGGCGTGGGCGTGGGCATCCCGGACACGGGCCGGGTCCGCCTGAGCGTCGAGGGCGGGAAGGTCCACATCTTCGCCGGGGCCTCCTGCATCGGCCAGGGCCTGGGCACGGTGCTGACGCAGATGGTCTGCGACCGGACGGGCCTGCGGCGTGAGGACGTGGTCTATGAGCGCTCCAACACCTATTCCGCGCCGGATTCCGGCACCACCTCCGGCTCCCGCCAGACGCTGTTCACCGGTGAGGCGTGCCGCCGGGCCTGCGAGGGGCTGAAGGCGGCCCTGGAGGGCGGCGGGCTGGCCGCCTTGGACGGCCGGGAGTTCCGGGGCGAATACCTGGGCAGGACGGACCCCCTGGGGGCCGACGTGCCCAACCCGGTCAGCCACATCGCCTACGGCTACGCCACCCAGGTCTGCATCCTGGACGACGAGGGCAGGCTCAAACAGATCGTGGCGGCCCACGACGTGGGCAAGGCGGTGAACCCCCTCTCGGTGGAGGGCCAGATCGAGGGCGGCGTGGTGATGTCCATGGGCTATGCCCTGACGGAGCGTTATCCCTTGGAGGACTGCAAGCCCAACGTCAAGTTCGGCACCCTGGGCCTGTTCCGGGCGGACAAGATCCCGCAGATCACGCCCATCATCGTGGAGAAGGAGGGGCTGGACGTGGCCTGCGGGGCCATCGGCATCGGGGAGATCACCTCCATCCCCACCGCCCCCGCCATCGCCGACGCCTACTTCCGCTACGACGGCAAGTTCCGCACGGCCCTGCCGCTGGAGGGGACGCCCTATTCCCGGAAGTGACCCCCCGGGCGTGACGGCGGCGCCGCGTCCGTGGCCGCGCGAAGGCTGGGGCGGTCTCCCATGCCACTAGACATCGCTCTTGGAGGGGCCCCGGGCCCCCAGCGCCTCCAGCGCGGCGGGGGTGTCCACGTCGGTCAGCTCCTCCTGCCGGACCTCCAGCAAGATCAGGTCCTCCTCGTGCCGCCGGATGACGGTGTTCCCGCCGTGGTCTTCCCGGAGCTGGCGCAGCTCCCGGAAGAAGCGGGAGGGGAAGATGCAGGGGTTCCCCCGGACCCCGCCGTGGGCCAGGGCGGCGATCTTCTCCGGCTGGGAGCGCCAAAGGTCCAGCAGCGCCTCCACGCTCTCCCGTTTCAAAAGCGGCTGGTCGCTGACCAGGAACATCGCCCCGTCCAGGTCCCCCAGCTCCGCCAGGCCCAGTTCGATGGTGTGGCTGATGCCCCAGTCCGGGTGGCCGTTGCGGACCGGGGCGAAGCGGGACTCCGCCGCCAGCTCCAAGATCTCTGGATATTGGGTGACGACGGCGACCTTTTCGAAGCGCTCCGCCGGCACCGCCTCCAGGGCCCGGCGGATGAGGCTCCGGCCCCGGACCTCCGCCGCCAGCTTGTTCTCCCCGAAGCGCCGGGCGTTCCCCGCCGCCATGACCACACAGCCCGTTCTCAGCATCACGCGTCTCCTCCCAAGCAAGTCCTTGGACCTAGTATATCCTCTCTCCCCCCATCCAGTCAACCATCCCGCATCCCCGGCGGCAAGGCCGCGACGAAAAAGGAGGGCACCCTATGAGCAAGAGCGTCGGCAAGAGCGTGACTCGCGTGGACGCCTATGAGAAGGCCGCGGGCAGGGCCAAGTATATGGACGATCTTTGCGACAAGAGCGCGCTGATCGTGAAGATCTGCCATTCCACCATCGCCCACGGCTTCGTGGAGTCCATCGACACGGCGGAGGCGGAGGCCATCCCCGGCGTCGTGAAGGTCCTGACCTGCTTCGACGTGCCGGACATCGAGTTCCCCACGGCGGGCCATCCCTGGTCCACGGACCCCCGCCACCAGGACGTGGCGGACCGGAAGCTGCTGAACCGGCACGTCCGCTATCACGGCGATGACGTGGCCGTGGTCATCGCCGAGGACGAGGTGGCGGCGGCCCAGGCCGTCCGGGCCATCCGGGTGGAGTACGAGGAGCTGCCCTTCGTCCTGGATGTCCAGGAGGCCATGCAGGACGGTGCGCCCCAGATCCACGAGCGGTATGCGGGCAACGTCCTGGCCCACTCCGACGTGCGCAAGGGCGACTACGAGTCCGCCCGCAAAGAGCCGGGGCTGATCCGGGTCGAGGGCTGGTACGATACGCCCACGGTCCAGCACTGCCACATCGAGAACCACGGCTGCTTCGCTTACGGCGAGGCGGGCCGGATCGTGGTGGTCAGCTCCACCCAGATCCCCCACATCGTCCGCCGGATCGTGGGCCAGGCCCTGGGCATCCCCTGGGGCAAGGTCCGCATCATCAAGCCCTACATCGGCGGCGGCTTCGGCAATAAGCAGGACGCCTTGTACGAGCCCCTGTGCGCCTGGTGCTCCGCCCAGGTGGGCGGCCGCCTGGTCAAGCTGGAGTGCAGCCGGGAGGAGACCTTCGTCTCCAACCGGGTCCGCCACGCCATCCGGACGCACATCATCTCCTACGTCCGCCCCGACGGCACCCTGGCCGCCCGGAAGCTGGAGGCGTTCTCCAACCAGGGGGCCTACGCCTCCCACGGCCACGGCATCGTGGCGAAGGGCATGAACGCCTTCCCCCAGCTCTACCCCTGCGAGAACGTGGAGTGCGACAGCTGGACGGTGTACACGAACCGCCCCGCCGCCGGGGCCATGCGGGGCTACGGCATCCCCCAGGCCATGTTCGCCGCGGAATGCCACATCGACGACATCTGCCGGGCGGTGGGCATCCCCCCGCTGGAGTTCCGCCGGAAGAACCTGATGCCCGTGGGCTATGTGGACGGCTTCTCGAAAAACGAGCTGTATCATGACACGTTCGTCCAGTGCATGGATAAGGGCATGGCGCTGCTGGACTACCAGCGGAAGTACCGGGAGTACCAGGGGCAGACCGGCCCGGTCCGCCGGGGCGTGGGCCTGGCGGTGTTCTGGTACAACACCGCCGTGTGGCCCATCTCCCTGGAGTCCTCCTCCTGCCGGATGGTGCTGAACCAGGACGGCTCCCTCCAGTTCCAGACCGGCGAGACGGAGATCGGCCAGGGCTGCGACACCGCCTATTCCCAGATGGTGGCGGACGCGGTGGGTGTGCCCCTGAGCGACGTGCATGTGGTGTCCACCCAGGACACCGACGTCACCCCCTTCGGCACGGGGGCCTATGCCTCCCGGCAGACGTACATCGGCGGGTTCTCCATCATGCAGACGGCCCTGGCCCTCCGGGAGCGCATCCTGGGCATCGCCCACGAGCAGACCCGGATGCCGGTGTCCAACCTGGACCTGGTGGACGGGCAGATCGTCCGCAAGAGCGACGGGCGCGTCCTGAAGTCCCTGGGCGACCTGGCCCTGGAGAGCCTGTATTCCCTGGACTGCAGCCGGCACATCACCGCCGAGACCACGGCGCAGATCAAGAGCAACGCCTATTCCTTCGGCTGTTCCTTCGCCGAGGTGGAGGTGGACATCCCCATGTGCAAGGTGGAGCTGCTGAAGCTGGTGAACGTCCACGACTGCGGCACGCTCATCAACCCCGCCCTGGCGGAGGCCCAGGTCCACGGCGGCATGTCCATGGCGATCGGTTACGGCCTCAGCGAGGAACTGAAGTTCGACGGAGCGACCGGCAGGCCCCTGAACGGCAACCTCCTGGACTATAAGCTGTCCACCTTCCTGGACCACCCCACGCTGGAAGCGGCCTTCGTGGAGAACCCGGAGCCCACCTCGCCCTACGGCACGAAAGCCCTGGGCGAGCCCCCGGCCTGTTCGGGCGCCCCCGCGATCCGCAACGCCATCCTGCACGCCACCGGCGTGGCGGTCGATTCCTGCCCCATCACGCCCCACGTCCTCTACCGGGAGTTCAAAGAGGCGGGGCTCATCAACGACTGAAGGAGGGCCAAAGCATGTATGATATGAAAGCCCTGTACCAGGCCCGCAGCGTAGAGGACGCCGTGGCCCTCCGCCTGGCCCATCCCGAGGCCCAGATCATCGCCGGCGGGTCCGACGTGCTGGTCCAGATGCGGGAGGGCCGGCGGGCCGGAGCGGAGCTGATCTCCATCCAGGGCCTGGACGAGATCCGCGGGGTGTCGATGGATGCCGACGGGACCCTGCGCATCGGCTCCCTCACCAGCTTCTCCCATATCGCCCGGGATCCCCTGATCCGGGAGCACATCCCCGTCCTGGGGGAGGCCGTGGACCAGGTGGGCGGCCCCCAGATCCGGAACATCGGCACCATCGGCGGCAACACCTGCAACGGCGTCACCTCCGCCGACTCCGCCT
>NZ_CAJUBK010000073.1 GCF_910584465.1 uncultured Oscillibacter sp. | reverse complement strand
CAGTCCTGGTATATCCAGGCCCGCCGGGAGGTCATGCCGCGCAAGGTCCTGGCCACCATCGTGGAACACGCCGGGATGATACCGGGTGACAATGAACCCACCAACATCATGAAAGACCTAAACCCGCAGCTGGTCATACCGGAAACCGCCGCCGAGGAAATGAACGCCTGGCGGATCGGTGAGCGCGGCGACGACGTGGACCTGGTGCCGGTGATCATGCAGGGGTTTCAAATCTTCCAGGCGGAGAGTTTGGCCTGCTGGGGAATCCCGCTGTCCTACCTGGGAATGGTGGAGCGGGACGCGGCGGAACATGACAGCGCCATAGTGGTGGACAACTGCCGCCTGCTGTGGGACGACGGAACCGAGGCCATAGCGGTGGAGGCTGTGCGGAAAGCCAAATCCGGGTGGGCCAAAGCCTGGGAGCGGGCCGTGTGGGAGGCCCTGGAGGGCGTGGACCTCCACAAAGAGGAGGAGTAAACCGTGGATCGCGTCGAGTGTAAACACGCCCATGGTGTGGGGTGTGAGGACCCGTCAAAGTGCGGGACCTGTGGCTGGAACCCGGAAATAGCAAAGCGGAGGCTGGAGGAACAAAAGGCCGCGCTGATCCAGGGGATGAAACCGCGCATTACATATTTTGAGAAGATCACCGCCTCCCCGGAGGCCCTGGCGGAGTTCCTGGCCTCCATCCCCGCATTAGAAACCCCGTGGGATGGGCTTTTCCAGCGGACCTATTGCGCCACCTGTTCGGCGGAGAACTGCGACGCGGAAAACTGCCCCCACCAGGCGGAGCGGAACAGCCCGGCGTGGTTTTTGGCCCAGGAGGTGGCGGAGCGGTGAATGTAGCCTATAACATGGACTGCATGGAGGCCATGCGAAAAATGCCGGATCTCTATTTTGACCTGGCCGTGGTGGATCCACCCTATGGTATAGGAGAGAGCGGAGCAAAGGCGGCAACGCGCAGCCATGCGGCCATGGCGCAGGCCTATAAACTATTCGCCGGAGGAGATCGGGACGCCCCGCCACCGGAGTATTTCCGGGAACTGGTGAGGGTTTCAAAAAATCAAATCATTTTCGGGGCAAACCATTTCGCCAGCAGACTGCCACGGGTGGACACACCCTGCTGGATCGTGTGGGACAAGGATAACGGCGGCAGCGATTTTGCGGACTTTGAAATGGCGTGGACCAGTTTTCCAAGTGCGGCCCGCCTGTTTCGGTTTCGCTGGGCGGGTATGCTCCAGGGAAACATGAAACAGAAAGAGGTCCGCATACACCCCACTCAAAAACCTGTGGCCCTGTATGCCTGGATCTTCTCCAAGTTTGCACACCCTGGGGAGAAGATACTGGACACCCACCTGGGGAGCGGGAGCAGCCGGATCGCGGCCCACGACGCTGGCCTGGACTTTGTGGGGTTTGAGATCGACCCGGACTATTTTACAGCCCAGGAGGAGAGATACAGCACCCACACCGCGCAAATGTCTATTTTTGCGGGGGGGGGGCAGCCTTGAAAACAATATTTAGACGGCTGGCCGCCATGGCCCGCCGGAAAGGAAACCCACGGAATGAGCGATAAATTGAGAACCGCCCTAAAGGGCGGCGGACGGATCATTATTTCGGTTGACAGGTGGGCAAATGGTGACTTTCACCTGTGCGTTACCGAGGACTGGGCCAGACTGACCAGCATAGAGCGGGCCACCGTTTCGGCGGAGGCCGTGAACGCGGCGGAGGACCCGGACGGGCTGATCGGTGCGGAGATCGCCAAGCTGGTGGCGGCGGCCCATATCAGCTATGAGGCAAAAGAGAAACCACCCGCGCCCGGTGGTGACAACACGGCGCAGGTGGTGGAGTGAACGGCGGAAACCGTCCAGCTGTCTGCATTATACCAACTGGCAGGGCGGATTGCAAGCCGGAAAAAGGAGTGCAGCCTGTGAAAATCTACATAGCCGGGAAGATCACCGGCGACAGAAAATATAAAGCCAAGTTTCGGGAGGCGGCCAAGACCCTGGAGGCGCTGGGCCATGTAGTCCTGAACCCGGCCACCCTGCCGGACGGCCTGGAGCAAGTGGACTATATGCGGATCTGTCTGGCCATGCTGGAGGCGGCGGACCTAGCCGTGTTCCTGCCGGACTACCAGGAGAGCGCGGGCGCCATGGTTGAATGGGCGTGGTGCCAGAGGACCGGGAAAGACTGCGCCCTGTATATGGACGTGAAAGGGGGCGGGACGCGGTGAGCCGTGGGCAGATCAATTTACTGGATGAAATCATAGTGGACAATTTCGCCGGCGGCGGCGGAGCCTCCACGGGGATCGAACTGGCCACGGGCCGGGTAGTAGACATAGCCATAAACCACGACCCGGACGCCATCCTAATGCACCGGACCAACCACCCCCACACTATGCACTATCAGGCCAGCGTGTGGGACGTGGACCCGGTGGAGGTGTGCAGGGGCCGCCCGGTGGGGCTAGCGTGGTTTTCCCCGGACTGTAAGCATTTCAGCAAAGCCAAGGGCGGCAAGCCCGTGGACAAGAATATAAGGGGCCTTGCCTGGATCGTCCTGCGCTGGGCCGGGACGGTCCGCCCCCGCGTGATTATCCTGGAGAACGTGGAGGAGTTCCAGACCTGGGGACCTGTGCGGCGGGGGCGGCCCGTGAAGTCAAAGACCGGGCAAACGTTCCGCCAATGGCTGGGCCAGCTGGAGGCCCTGGGCTACACCGTGGAATGGCGGGAACTGGTGGCGGCGGACTATGGAGCGCCAACCACGCGGAAACGCTTTTTCCTGATCGCCCGCAGCGACGGGCGGCCCATTGTGTGGCCGGAACCGACCCATGCGCCGGCGGACAGCCCGGAGGCCAGAGCGGGAACTAAAAAGCCATGGCGCAGCGCGGCGGAGATCATAGACTGGGACCTGCCCACACCCTCCATTTTTGCAACCAAGGAGGAGATCCGGGAGCGGTACGGCGTGGCGGCGGTCCGTCCGCTGGCCAGGAATACCATGCGGCGGGTGGCCAGAGGCGTGGACAAATTCGTGATCCGGTCCGCCTCCCCGTTTCTGGTGATCGTCAATCATGCCGGGGAGTTCCGGGGGCAAGGGCTGGCGGAACCGCTCCAGACCATCACAGCAAAACATGGGTATGGCGTGGCCTCCCCTGTCATGGCGCCGCTGACTATGCACAACAACCAGAACGCTGTGGGCACCTCTATCACCGATCCGGTAAACACGATAACGGGCACCGGGGCGGGCGGCCACCAAATGCTGATCACCCCCACCCTGGCGGCCATAGGCCAAACGGGCGGCGGGGACCGCTGTCGGAGCATGGAGGAGCCAACCAACACCCAGGTTTCCAAGGCGGAGGAGTGCGTGGTGTGTCCGGCCATGATCCAGTATCACACCGAGCAAACCGAGCGGGTACGGGGCCAGGGCGTGACCGATCCCATAATGACCATTGACGCCTCCAACCGCTACGGGCTGGCGGCGGCCACACTTACAAAGTATTACAACGGGGATCATAACCAGGACGCGGCGGCCCCGCTGCATACGATAACAACACGGGACCGGGAGGGCGTAACGGTGGCCAACCTGTCCAAATTTTACGGCGGTGTGGTGGGCGTGGCGGCGTCCGATCCCCTCCCTACCGTGACAGCGGTGGACCACAACGTACTCCAGACCGCCCACATGGTCAAGATGAAAGGCACCAACCTGGGAGGACAAGCCCAGGACCCGCTCCAGACAATCACCGCCGGCGGAGGACACCATGGCGTGGTGACAACCCGGATCGTAAAGGCGGAGCCGGGGGCGGACCTGCAGAACTGGCCCAAAATACGGGCGGCCCTGAATGAGTTCTGCGACTATCACCTGGAGGACACAGAGGTGATCCTGTTCTCCATCGGCGGGGCCTGGTATTTCATGGCGGACATTGGCCTGCGTATGCTGACACCCCGCGAACTGTACCGGGCCAACGGTTTCCCGGACGACTACAAAATAGATCGGGACTACACCGGCAGGGAGTACGGCAAAACCAAACAGGTGGCCAGGTGTGGAAACGCGGTCCCGCCGCCTTTTGCCACGGCCCTGGTGCGGGCAAACCTGCCGGAGTGGTGCGGGGAGGAGATCACCACTATGGAGCAGCTGGAAAAGGCGGTGGCGGTGTAATGTTGTCAATACGGCCTATCACACTACGGGAAGCCAACAGCTATGTGGCCAGGCACCACCGGCACAACCAACCGACAAACGGGCATAAATGGTCCGTGGCCTGCTACGATGGGGATCGCCTGTGCGGAGTGGCCATAGCAGGCCAGCCGATAGCAAGAAAACTTGACGATGGACGGACGATTGAGATCCGGCGGGTTTGTACTGATGGGACATATAACGCTTGCAATATTTTGTATGGAGCCTGCGCCCGTATCGCCCGTGAAATGAAATAGAGCGGGGCCTGTGCGCCCAGCAAACCAGCGGATACGAATTTGTGGAGAGATACTGCGCGGACGTCGCGGAGCGGAGATACCAGGAAAATTTAAGGGCCAAAGGGCCGGACGTTAAGCTGGGGAAAGATTTTGCTTTTGCGGAGTACATAGAGGACCAGATTATAAATAAACGGCGGTCCCCTGGCGCGGCCCTGGCACAGATCCAGATCGACGGGAAAAAATTTGATACAAAGATATGCGAGACCACCCTTTACAACTGGATCTACCGCGGTGACATTTTCCTGGACCTGACCGAGCGGGACCTGCTGTATAAGGGCACTCGGCGGAACGAGGGGAGAAAGGGGCGGGACACCGAGGGCTGGACCAGACCACCAAAGGGGGAGACCATCGAACACCGGTCGGAGGAGATCAACAGCCGGGAAACTTTTGGCAACTGGGAGATGGACAGTGTTGTGGGATGCAAAGGCAGCAAGTCCGCCCTGGTGGTGCTGACCGAGCGGCTGACCCGTTACCCTATCATTGTGTGGGTGCCTGATCATACCATGGAAAGTGTGGTCCGGGCGCTGGACCGCATGGAGCGACGCATGGGGGCAAAGTTCCGGGAGGTTTTCCGCTCCATCACCGTGGATAATGGGTGCGAGTTCCAGGACTGCAAGGGGATGGAGCGATCCAAGCGGGCAAGGAGACCGCGCACAAAGATTTTTTATTGTCACCCATACAGCGCCTATGAACGGGGATCCAATGAGAACATGAACCGGATAATAAGGCGCTTTTTCCCAAAGGGGACCAACTTCGACGACGTAACGGCGACAGAGGTGGCGACGGTGGAGAAGTGGTTGGCCAACTATCCGCGCCGGATCCTGGGGTGGAAAACGCCTCAAATGCTTTTTGACGAATACATGACTGTGGCCGCATGATCAACCGGACACTGAAAAACGACCAGGTCGGGACCTACCAAAGGCACCGGCCTATTCTTTGCGCCTTTTTTGCACCGTCCAGGCCCTGGAGGCGCAAAAAACGAGGGTCCCACCTGGAGTGAGCCCCTCGTTTTTAGGGATATTAAGGACTTTTTAATATTTTTTGTAATTTAGTCTTGACATTTTGCATATTTTTCTGGTCCCCTCGTACGGGCGGAGGTCCGGGAGGATCCTGGCCCCCGCCGTGGGAGGGTCGGACGCGGTCCCGGGACCGCGCCGCGGCCCGGCCGCATCCCTGGACGGGGGATCGGGGGATCTTAGCCCCGCCTCCCACGAAAGCAAGGCGGGCCGCCGTCCTGCGGAGACAGGGCGGCGTCCGCGCCCGCCGGGGCCGGGGGCGCGCCGTTACCGGATCGTAAAGAAGTGTTACCGCTTTGAGGGTACAGGGGGACGGGCGGCGGTCTATACTGTATGCCGATCATGAGGGGAGGGGGATCGCGCTATGAGGAGACTGCTGGGCTTGCTGATGCTGCTCGTGTTCCTGCCGGCCTGCGGGCAGGCGGGGACGGACGTCCCGCCGGAGGGAGGGGGCCCGGCGCCCGTGCTGCCGGAGGACGCTCCCGCCGCGTCGGCTCCCCTGGAGGGGGATCCCCTGTCCCCGGACGGGCGGTCCATGGCGGTGGCGAGGGGCCGGGGCGGCCCAGGCGCCTGCTCGGAACAGGCCCCTCCGGCAGATACGGTCCAGATCGTCGACACGGAGACCGGCGAGGTCCTCTGGGAGAGGGATGGGGCCTACCGGCAGTCCATCGTCTGGTCCCCGGAGGGCGGCTTCGCCGCCCTGGCCGTGACCGCCCGGACCTGGTGCGCCATCACGATCGTCGAGACGGAGGGTTGGACCAGCTGGGAGTTCGCCCTGCCGGACGGAAGTCCCATCCCGGAGCATACCTTCCTGCCGGACGACGGGCCCTGGGGCGTGTGGACTGCGGAGGGCAGCTTGGACCTGACGATCGGCCGGGGCGGGGATGCCGGAGCGCAGGCGCATTACACCTGCGCCGTGGATGTCAGGGACGGGGAGATCCAGGGGCTCGTGTGGGAGGAGCGCCAGGACCTCCTGCCGGGGAGCTATGACTTCGACCACGACGGGGAGCCGGAGATCGTGGAACTGGTGACGGTGCTGGGGGATGAGGAGCGGCGCCTCGTGGGCTGGTATGAGCTCCGGGTCCGGACGGCGGACGGCCGCCTTCGTTGGGGCGTTTCGTTCGCCGAGGCCCACCCGGGCTGGGGCTCCTGCTTCGCCTGCCGGGTGGATGGGGGAGACTATCTCCTCCGCTACCTGCCCACGATGTATCAGGGCTATGCGGACTATACCTATGAGCTTTTCTCCCTGAGCGGGACCGGGGAGGAACGAGTGGTCCGGCAGGGGAGCGTCGTCTTCGACATGAACTTCGGCGAGCTCCATGAACGCTTCGAGCCGCAAGAGATCGCGGCGTTCCTGGAGGAGGTCCACGGCCTCCTGGAGGACAGTGAGCTGCTGCTGTCCACGGAGAGCGGGGACTTCCGCTCCGGCGGGCCCGGCGCGGAGTTCCGGGACGACCTGGAGCTGTGGACGGCAGAAGCGCTCTACGATGAGGACGAGTCCCTGGAGGGGAACATCCGGGCGATCGGGGCTCATTGGGAGGAGATGCGGACAGCGGGATGAAGGAGGCTCCGCCTGTCGAGGAACTCCTTTCGGAAGGCTGAGTGAGCTCCCGGGGCTTTTTTGAGGTCCCGAGGATCGATCGAAAACGGGAGGGGCCCCTTGGGCGAACTCCTGTAAGGAAGTTAACATCCACTGAGAAGAAGTTGATTCTCAGTGGGTGTTGCTTTATAATCGACCTATCGACAAATCGGAAGTCATCAAGCGAACAATTCGAGGAGGAGATTTCAATGTTGCCGCAAGAAGAAAGAGAATTTGTCGCAGGAGCATTTCAAAAGTTAAAAGAACGTGGGTGGTTCCCTAGTGATGAATTTGAACCTTCTCCGATTACAGAACAGGAGATTGCGGGTTTTGAGCGGGAACATCAAGTAACCCTTCCTTCACTCTATAAAACTTATTTGACTTCATTTTGTTTTCCCAAAAATCTTCGTGGAAGTAGTCAGATTTGTTCTATCGTTGGTGATGATGACGATATTGGTGCACTTTGGTTGGAAATTGACGGTCCCAGAGCCATGAGTGAAATATCACAGAGAATGGAGATTTTGCAGCAAATCCGGGACTTCTGTGAATTACCGGAAGGTTGTTTTCAAAATTTGATCCCCATCGGTGATTGGGGAGCCGGTTGGGGGCCTTTGTGCATTGATTTGTCCCAGCCAGAGGATAAAATTGATGAAAAAGACGAAAGCACATGGTCTTTGGTCTGGTTTGACCATGAGGAATTTGATTGGGACCAGCAGTATCTCGGCGAAGATGGGTTGCTACATGGGGAAAAGGCTCTGCCAAATTTGAAGGTACTTCTGGAGTTATACTTTTATGGAGCTTTGGAAGAACGATTTGAGCGCGAGGAAGGTATTAAGCCTACCTACGAGTGGTATCAGGAGAGTTTGAGACGGTAACTTCCAGTTTATCGCTCTCCCCACGAACACTTTTCTTGAAAGTGTCATAGTGGGTTATGCAGTATAAAAAGGGCAAGGCAAGCCGTGGTGGCCTGTCTTGCCCTTAACTTCTTTATAAATCCTTACCCTTCCAGGCCCCTCCTGCAGTGATCGCCTTCCCGCCATCCGGTCCGCCGCCGGGTCTTCGAGGGCCTGGGCACCGCCGGAGAGCCGGACAGTACTTCTCCTTTACACGGAAAGCCCGTACTTGGCCAGCACGGTCTTGATATGCTCCAGGTGCTCCGGCGAGGGCGGGCACATGGGGGAGCGGAGCTCCCCGACCCTCCATCCCAGCAGGGACAGGGCCGTCTTCACCGGGATGGGGTTCACTTCGCAGAACATGGCGTCGCAGAAGTCCTTCAAGGATACCTGCAGCTCTCCGGCGGCGGTGAACCGGTCCTGCAGGCAGAGTTGGGTCAGCCGGTGCATCTCCGCGGGGAGGACGTTCGCCGCCACGGAGATCACCCCCTTGCCCCCCAGGGCGCAGATGGGGACGGTCTCATCGTCGTTCCCGGACCAGATGCAGAAGTCCTCGGGACAGAGGGCGCGGGTCCGCTGGATGCTCCCCAGGTCCCCCGACGCCTCCTTGACGCCCGCGATGTTGGGATGCTCCGCCAGAGCGGCGTAGGTCTCCGGGGCGATGGAGACCCCGGTGCGGGAGGGGACGTCGTAGAGGATGATGGGGATGGAGACCGCGTCGGCGATGGTGCGGTAGTGGCGGATCAGCCCGGCCTGGGTGGCCTTGTTGTAGTAGGGGGTCACCACCAGGAGGGCGTCCGCCCCCTGACGCTCCGCCTCCTGGGAGAGGGCCACGGCGATCTCCGTGGAGTTGGACCCGGACCCGGCGATCACCGGGACCCGGCCCCCCACGTGCCGGACGCACGCTCCGATCGTCTCCGCCCGCTCCTCGTAGGTCATGGTGGAGGCTTCTCCGGTGGTGCCGCAGACGACCACGGCGTCCGTCCCGTTCTCCAGCTGGAACCCCAGCAGCCCCTCCAGCGTCTCCAGGTCCACGCCGCGGTCCTTGAACGGCGTGACGATCGCCACGGCAGAACCTGTAAAGATCGGTCGCTTCACAGAACTCAGCTCCTTTTCCATCGAAAGATCAATAAAAAGAGACGGCCCGCCCGTTGGCGGGGACCGTCTCTTTCGTGAACAGGGGATGCCCCGGGGGGCTCACTTCGCTTCGATCCAGCCCTTCGCGCACAGCAGCTCGGCCAGCAGCACCGCGCCGCCCGCCGCGCCCCGGAGGGTGTTGTGGCTCAGGCCCACGAACTTATAGTCATACTGCGTATCCTCCCGCAGGCGGCCCAGGGAGATGGCCATGCCGCCCTCCAGGTCCCGGTCCAGGCGGGTCTGGGGCCGGTCGGGCTCTTCGAAGTAGTGGAGGAACTGCTTGGGGGCGGAGGGGAGCGCCAGGTCCTGGGCAGGGCCCCGGAAAGCGGCCCAGTCGGCCTTGATCTGCTGGATGGAGGGCTTCCCGCCCTCCCGGAACTTCACGAACACCGCCGCCATATGGCCGTCCTGGCAGGCCACCCGGAAGCACTGGGCGGTGATGGCGGGCCCGGCGGCTGCGACGATCCTGCCGCCTTCCACCCGGCCCCACAGCTTGAGGGGCTCCCGCTCGCTCTTCTCCTCCTCGCCGCCGATGTAGGGGATGCAGTTGTCCACCATCTCCGGCCA
>NZ_CAJUBK010000072.1 GCF_910584465.1 uncultured Oscillibacter sp. | reverse complement strand
CCAGGCTGTCGAAAACGTCTTTTCGACAGCCTGGGCAAGTTTTCAGGACTTTTAAAAAAGTCCTGAAAACTTGCGATTTGAATGGTGCAGGAGACCCCTCCCGGGTCTCCCGCACACACCCTCCCTTCCCGTTGAAGGAGCCCCCGCTGCTTTTTTGACAAACTAAGGACCGGCCCGAGAGGGCCGGTCCTGTTTTTCGCCATGCTCACTCCGCCGTGAAGCGGAAGGTCGTGGTGCTGGTGAAGGTCTCCCCGGCCCTGAGGACGCAGGAGGGGAAATTGGGGTGGTTGGGGGAATCGGGGAAGGACTGGGTCTCCAGGCAGAAGCCCCAGCGCCTGTCATAGGCCGCGCCGCCCTTCCCGGCGGGACAGCCCGCCAGATAGTTCCCGGTGTAGAACTGGACGCCGGGCAGGGTGGAGAGGACCTCCATGGAGATGCCGGTGGCCGGGGAAGCGGCACGGGCGATGGGACGGAGGCTCCCCGCCTCGCCGGACGGGATCCAGTTGTGGTCGTAGCCGCCGGCCTGGACCAGCTGGACGAACGCCTCGTCGATATGGGCGCCGATGGGCGTGGGCCGGCGGAGGTCCATGGGGGTGCCGTCCACGGGGGCCAGCTCCCCGGTGGGGATGGAGCGGGCGTCCGTGGGGGTGTAGCGGTCCGCCAGGAGCTGGATCGTCTGGTCCAGCACCGGGCCGCTGTCGTGGCCGGAGAGGTTGAAGTAGGCGTGGTTGGTCAGGTTGCAGACGGTGTCCCGGTCGCTCTTGGCCTGATAGGCGATGGTCAGGCCCTCCGCCGTCAGCGTGTAGGTCACCTGGACCAGGAGGTCGCCGGGATAGCCCTCCTCGCCGTTGGGGCTGAAGAGGGAGAGGGTCAGGGCGCTGTCCGAGGCGGGCCCCGCCTTCCAGACGCGGCGGTTATAGCCCAGGCCGCCGCCGTGGAGGTGGTTGACGCCGTGGTCGTTGGCGACCAGGGGATAGACGGTCCCGTCCAGCGGGAACCTGGCCCCGCCGATGCGGTTGGCGAAGCGGCCCACCAGGGCGCCGAAGGATTTTCCGTGGGTCCGGTAGGGCTCCAGCGTGTCGAAGCCCAGGAGGACGTCCACGGGCCGGCCCTCCCGGTCCGGGACCCGGAGGGACTGGAGAGACCCGCCGAAGGTGATGATGTCGCAGGACAGGGCTCCGGCGGTCAAGGTGTATCGTTCGATCGTGGTTCCGTCCGGCATGATGCCGAAGGGGGCGCAGGAAGCCATGGGGATCCCCTCTTTCCTATTTTGATGTTGAGATCAGCATAGCACATTTTCCCGGCGAGGTCAAAGGGTTTGTCATGAATGTCCTCGAAGGCTCATAGGCTTGAAAGACAAGCGACAAGCAAAGGGGGATCGTCATGAAAAAAGGAGGAGCGGCGCTGCTGTGCGCCGTGCTGCTGCTGACCACCGGCGCCCGGGCCGTGGAGGTGTCCGCGCCGTCGGCCATCCTGATGGAGAAGGAGACGGGGACCGTCCTTTTCGCCAAGGACGAACACACGGCGCGGGAGCCGGCCAGCGTCACCAAGGTCATGACGCTGCTGCTGGCCATGGAGGCCATCGACAGCGGCCAGCTCAGCTATGATACCATGATCACCGCCTCCGCCCACGCCTGTTCCATGGGCGGGTCCCAAATCTGGCTGAAGGAGAACGAGCAGCTCAGCGTCAGCGACATGCTGAAGGCCGTCTGCGTGGTCTCCGCCAACGACTGCGCCGTGGCCCTGGCCGAGACCATCGCGGGGAGCGAGGACGCCTTCGTGGAGCGGATGAACCAGCGGGCGGCGGAGCTGGGGATGAAGGACACCGCCTTCAAAAACGCCACGGGCCTCCCGGCGGCGGGGCACGTCACCTCCGCCTATGACATCGCGCTGATGAGCCGGGAGCTGATCTTGAACCACCCGGATATCCGGCAGTACACCACCATCTGGATGGACACCCTGCGGGGCGGGGAGTCCCAGCTGGTGAACACGAACCGGCTGGTCCGGTTCTACGAGGGGGCCACGGGCCTGAAGACCGGCTCCACGGACAGCGCCCTCTACTGCCTCTCCGCCACGGCGGAGCGGGACGGCATGGAGCTGATCGCCGTCGTCATGAAGGGGGCCACGTCCGCCCAGCGGTTCGAGGACGCCCAGGGCCTCCTCAGCTACGGCTTCGCCTCCTACGCCCTGCGGAAGATCGTCCCGGACCAGGCCCTGCCGCCCATCCCGGTGGAGCTGGGGGCCCGGGCGACGGTCCAGCCGGTGCCCGGCGAGGGGGGCACGCTGCTGCTGGAGAAGGCCAAGGCCGGGGACCTCCGCCAGTCCGTGACGCTGGAGGAGCGGGTCACCGCCCCCGTGGCCCTGGGGGACCGGCTGGGGACGCTGAGCGTCACCTCCGGGGAGGAGACCGTGGCGCAGATCCCCCTCCTGGCCGGGGAGGAGGTGCCCCGGGTGACCTATGGACAGATGCTGGGGCGGCTGCTGCGGGTGGCCTGCCTGGCAGGGTGAGGGACGGGGCATTCGAGCTTTCACGACCGATCTTGCGCCTTGGACGTGGTATACTCCAGCTTGGCAGGGCTCCCTGCCGGGCTGGAGTTTTTCGATACGGAAGAGAAAGGATGATACATATCATGCCGGAGCTGTTTGAGCTGTACGAGATCGAGCGTTTCCTGCCCCTGCCCTACGAGGCGGCCCTGGGCCCCCGCCTGAAACGGGCCCAGGACCGGCTGCAAAGGGGAGGCCCCTGCCTGGACTGGGTCCGCCTGCCGGAGGAGGGCGCGGCGGTGCTCCGCCTCCACGCGCTGGCGGAGAGCGTCCGGGCCCAGGGGCGGACGCTGCTGGCGGTGGAGGACGGCGGACTGCGGGAGGGCGTCCGGGGCGTGGCGGGATGCCTGGGCGGGGAGACGGAGCGGATCTGCTTCCTCAGCGGACTGCCCTCGCCGGAGGAGCTGCGCCGGGCGCTGGAGCTGGCGGCGCATGGGGAGGTCCTCCTCTGCGCCGCCGGGGGCGGGGAGGGCCTGGCCTTCCGCATCCTCCGCCGGGCGCTGGAGGAGCGGTACGGCGCGCAGGCGGAGCGGTACATCCTGCACGGCGGGGACCCGGGGGCGCGCCATAGCGGCGGGTTCGCCCTGCTGTCGGCCCAGGGGCTGCTGCTCCTGGCGGCCTGCGGCGTGGACGTGGGAGCGCTCCTGGCGGGGGCCTCCGAGATCCGGCAGCGGTGCGCCGCCGCCTCCTTCGAGAACCCCGCCTGGCGGTATGCCGCTGTCCGCCGCCAGCTGGGCCGCGCCGGGTTCACCGTGGAGCTGCTGTGCGGCTGGGACCCCCGGCTCCATCCCCTGCTGGAGTGGGCGAAGGGCTTGGGGGGCGGGGCCCTGCTCTCCGCGGCGGTGGACTGCAGCCGGGAGATCCGGTCCCTGGACCGGTGCGTCCTGGAGGGGCCCCGGTGCTTTTTCGAGACCGTGGTCCGGCTGGAGCCGGAGGCGGGGGACCCGCTCCCCCGCCACCTCCGGGAAGCGGCCGTGGAGGGGGCCCTGCGGGGCCACACGGCGGCGGGCGTGCCCAACCTGATCCTCCGGCCGGGCGGGCGGGAGGCGCGGGCCCTGGGGAAGCTGCTCTACTTCTTCCAATACGCCGGGGCCCTCTCGGCGCTGATGGGGGACAAAGATCCCTTTGCCTGCCCGGCAGAGGAGGACGGGGAGCCGTCCGGCCTTTGGGCCGGGAGCCGGGACTGGTCCCGCGAGGTCCCCGCGGAGCCGGCGGCGGTGTCCCCGAGCTGGTACGCCGGGGCGGGGATCGTGTAAACAATTGCTAAATTTGGTTTTTTGGATTGTTTTTTCCGGCGGAGTGTGTTATCCTTAGGACAAGGCCAAAGCGATTTCAAAATGACAGGAGTGTTTTAATATGGTCAGACTCATTATGGGCATGAAAGGTTCCGGAAAGACCAAACAGCTCATCGAATTGATCAACAACGCGGCGAAAGACGAACCGGGGAACGTGGTCTGTATCGAGGCCAACCGCAACATGACCTACGATATCCATTATCATATCCGCCTCATCGACGCGCATGAATACAAGCTCAACAGCTACGACCTGCTCCAGGGCTTCATCAGCGGCCTGCACGCGGGCAACTATGACATCTCCCACATGTTCATCGACAACTTCTGCAAGATCGTCGGCCGGGACGTGGACGCGGAGACCGAGAACTTCCTCAGCTGGCTGGATGCGTTCGGCGAGCGGAACAACATCAAGTTCACCGTCACCATCAGCGCCGACCCCGCCGCCGCCACCGACGGGATGCAGCGCTTCCTGTAAAAGCGGACAAGCGAAGGCCCCGTCCTTTTGGACGGGGCCTTTTTGGACCCTGTACGCATGTGCGCGCGGCGGCTGAGCGGGTTTCCCGCTCAGCCGCCGCCTTGGCTCCGCGCAGGGGCCCTCGTTTCAGGGCATGGCCTCCAGGACCTCGGGCAGGGCGTCGTTCAGGTCGGAGAGGCAGAGGTATCCGCCGCCGAAGAGCCGGACCAGCTGGGCCCGCGCCCGGATGTCCTGCGCGTCGAGATACCAGATGTCGCCGCCTTCCTCCTGGGTCAAAAAGGTGCAGGCATAGCGGCTGGAGCGATGGCTCTGGGCGGCCTGCTCCTCCAGCAGGGCGGCGATCTCCCCGCCGCTGTGGGGCAGGGACTCCTTGCCGTCCCACTCCGAGCCGGTGGAGGTGAGCAGCAGCGCCAGCTTGTCGGGGCCCACCACGCCGCGGAGGAAGCTCAGCGCGTCATAGATCCGCTCCAGGGGCTCCAGGGGGGCGGCGGTGTTCGCCCCCACGGTCTCGGCCCTCCGCTCGAAGCGGAGGACCAGCCGGTCCGCGGCCTCGCCCAGGGCGGCGTAGTCATAGCCGAAGCTCTCGTCCTTCCGGGAGGGGCCCTCCGCGCCGATGTACAGGAGCTTCCCGCCCAGCTGCTCGCGCAGGAGGCGGGCGGCGGCGGTGAGCTCGTCGCGCTGGGCGGCGGTGGTGAGGCCGGAGGCGTTCAGGAACAGGCCCGCGTAGCCTCCCGTTCTCACCGCCTCCAGCAGGACCTTCGCCAGCAGCTCGGCTTCGCCCTCCCGGACGTGATAGGGCCCGCCGGTGACGTAGAGCAGGGGCTTGGACCCGGCGGCGGTGACGGCGGAACAGATGGCGGCCGCTTCCGTCCGGCTCAGGATCGAGGAGAGCTGGGGCTCTCCGTTATAGGCCAGCACGGCGGCGGCGACGCCCACGGCCTCATAACCCTTGAGATCCGGCAGATCCGCCAGCCGGACGGCGATGCCGATGCGGCCGGTGTCCGGCTCACGGAGCTTGTCGTGGAGCCGCATGAGGAGGACGGCGGCCTGTTCCCGGGTGACATGGCCGTCCGGGGAGAAGGCGGCGTCGGAGGCGCCGTCCATCAACCCCATGCTGTAAGCCATGGCGATGTAGCCGCTGCCCGCCTCCACGTCCTGGAAGGGCAGGGGCGTGTCCTGGGCGAGCCCGGCGATGGTGCCATAGCCCAGGGCCCGGATCAGCATGGCGGCGGTCTCACTGCGGGTGATGGGGGCGTCGGGGCGGAAGTCGCCGTCCTGGCTGGTGAGGGCCCCCTGGCGGTAGGCGGTCTCGACCGCGCCGGCATAGGGCTCTTTCTCGGACACGTCGGCATAGACGGCCCGGGCGGGGGAGGCGGGCTCCCAGCCCAGGACGCGGCACAGCGCGGTCACGAACTCGGACCGGGACATCTCCCGGCCCACGCCGAAGGCGCCGTCGGGGCCGGCCTCGAGGTAGTGCAGGGCCATGCAGCGGTCGATGGCCTCTTTGGCCCAGAGATCTTCCGGCACGTCGGAGAGGGCCGCGGCGGGGACGCTGGCCGCGCCCGCCAGCAGGGCGCAGAGCAGGAGGCAGGCGAACGCCCGCTGAAGTCGTTCCATATCGTTCAGCTCCTTATCGTTGGATCGATCTGCCTATTCTAACAGATTTTTCCCCGTTCGTCAAACCGAAGACCGTCGAAGGAAAAAAGTCCTTGACTTGGAGCCCGCTCTAAGGAGTATGCTGAAGGAAATGACGGAACGCGGCGTGCCATGCAAGGAGGAGAAGGATGACCATTACAGAAGTGAGCAGGAAGTACGGCCTGTCCGCCGACACCCTGCGCTATTACGAGCGGGTGGGCCTGATCCCGCCGGTGCCCCGGAACGGGAGCGGCGTCCGGGATTATGACGCGGCGTCCCTGGGCTGGGTGGAGCTGATCAAGTGCATGCGCTCCGCCGGGGTGGGCATCGAGGCCCTGTGCGAGTACTGCCGCCTGTTCCAGCAGGGGGAGGAGACCATGGGACAGCGCAAGCAGCTCCTGATAGAGCAGCGGCGGCAGCTGCTGGAGCGGATGGAGGATATGCAGCGCTCCCTGGACCGGCTGGACCATAAGATCGAGAGGTACGAGGAGGGGCTGGCCTGCAAGGAGCGGGAGCTGCGGGGACAGATGACCTGAGGGCCCCGGGCCGTCACCGGGCCCCGTCCAGCTCCCGGAACACCCGCCTGGAATAGAGCGCGGTCAGCGCCGCGGCCCCGGACGCCCCCAGCAGGACGGCCCAGGCCGGACAGGACTCGAACAGCGCGCCGTAGACCGCCTGCCCCAAGGGCGAGGCGCAGTTCGCCAGCGCCATGATGAAGGACATCACTTTCCCCAGCAGCTCCGGCGGCGTCTGGCGCTGGACGGCGGCGCTGAGCACCACCACCAGCATAGTGGACAGGACCATGATGGCGAAGCTCATGGCGGTCACGCCCCACCAGCCAAGGGCGGGCCCGGTCCCCGGCAGGAGGGCCGCCGCCATGCCCGCCGCCGTCAGGCCGGCGGCCAGGAGCACGGCGTGTCCCCGCCGGAGGGACAGCCGTTCCCCCAGGAGGGCCGTCAGGATGCCGCCCAGGAGCCCGCCCAGGCCCATGGCCCCCTGGGTCAGCCCCAGGCGGCTGTCGCTCATGCCCAGCACCTGGACCACCGCCACGGGGATGCCCACGATCAAGGCGGCGGACAGCACCAGGTTGAACAGCGCCAGCACCAGCATGACGGACAGGAACACGGGCCGTTCCCGGCGGATGAAGCGCCAGCTCTCCCCCAGGTCCCGGCGGATCGTGGCCGGCACGCTCCCCGCCGCGGCCGCCTGGGGCCGGCGGGGGATGCGGATGAAGAGCTCCATGACGGCGGAGAGGGCGAAGCAGCCGATGCTGACCCAGAGGATGGGCCGGATGCCGAAGGCGCCGAACAGCACGCCGCCGATGACCGGCCCCAGCAGGCCGGACAGGGTGGACACCATGTTGATGACGGCGTTGGCGCTGGTGAGCCGCTCCGGCGCCAGGAGGGGGATGCTGGCCTGGACCGCGGGCTGATAGGCCCCGGCGATGCCGTAGAGCAGCATGAGGCAGGCGACCATCAGCGGGACCAGCGGCGCCCGCCCCAGCAAAAGGGCGAAGGCCAGCACCAGGCCCGCCGTGGAGAAGTCCAGCGCCACCATGATGTCCCGCTTGCCGGCCCGGTCCGCCACCACGCCGCCGATGGGCGCGCACAGCACGGCGGGGACGAACGCCGCCGCCCCCACCGCGCCGAACAGGGCGGGGGATCCCGTCTGCCGCAGCAGGTACAGCGGCAGCGCGAAGCGCAGGATGGCATTGCCGAAGAGGGAGACGATCTGCCCGACGACCACCAGGGTGAAGTCCCGGCGGAACAGGGGCGCTCGGTCTGTTTTCATAAAGACAGCTCCTTTTCTTGAATTTTAAAGACCGACCGTCGGTCTTTATATCTCCAAAAAGAAACTGCCCGCGCGCGGCAGTCTCTTTTCAGTCGTGTGCCTCCCCGTCCAGGGACGGGGGATGGGCCATCTCCGTATAGCGGACCAGGGTGTCCACGATCTCCTGGTCGATCAGCCCCTCGATGCCGAAGCTCCGGAACAGCCGGTCGTAGATCTCGCAGCGGGCCCGGATCTGCTCCGGAGTGGAGGGCTGGACGATGGGGTTGATCCACACGTCCGACAGCATCATCATGGCCTCCGCCAGCTCCCTGGGGCGGTCCGTATGGATGGAGCCGTCGGCCATGCCCTGGCGGATGACGGGCTCCACGAAGCAGGGGACCACCTCGGTGAAGATGCTGTGCATCTCCGCCGCCAGGAACTTGGGGTTGTCCATCAGGTAGGGCATCATGCAGAACATCTTGGCCTGCCGCTCCGGCTGGAGGGAGGCCTTGAACATGGTCCGCAGCTTCTCCAGGCCGTTCAGCGCAGGGGCGTCCCGGACCTGGGACAGCACTTCGCCGTTCCGGCGGCCGATGCGGTCGCAGACGGCGTAAAAGATGTCCTCCTTGGAGGCGAAATGGTGGTAGATGGCCCCCTTGGAGAGGCCCGTCCTGTCCAGGATGTCCTGGAGGGAGGCCCGGTCATAGCCCTTCTCGATGAACAGCTGCTCCGCCGTGTCCAGGATCTTCCGCACCGTTTCCTCCGGGTACTTGTTCCGCGCCGTGAAGCATCCCTCCAAACAAACCAACGGTCTGTTTGCAGTATAGCACCGCGGGGGGCCGGTGTCAAGGGGGGCTTGACGGGCCCGCCTCCCCGCCGTACGCGCCCCGCCCGCTTTTTCCGCTCCTTTTTCCGCAAGAGGCATTTTCGCTCTTGCTTTTTAAGGAAAAACAGGGTATATTAACAAAGTACGCACAGCGGCCCTGACGCCTCTTTGCGCAGGTGCTTGGAAACTTTGAAGGAGGAACAGATATGTCTACGAAATCCTATTATCCCAGGACCGAGATCGGGCCCGGCAAGGTCGGGTTCTCCAAGACCCGCTCCATCATCGAGGCCCCCTTCTACGGCAACAACGTCGTGAAGATCAACTCCCTCCGGGAAGCCTATGACATGGCCAAGAACTCCCCCGGCACCGTCGTCACCGACATGCCCGTCTACCGCGGCGAGGAGTTCGGTCTGGAGCCCGACGCGAAGGTCCTGCTGTTCAACGACGGGTCCATCACCGGCCGTTACGCCGCCGCCCGCCGCATCACCGGCAAGCCCGGCGTGAACACCGCCGAGCTGGACAAGATCGTCATGGACGCCGTTTATGACACCCGCTGGAAGACCATGTACCACGCCGAGGTCTTCATCGGCCTGGATCCCGAGTTCATGGTCAAGGCCCACCTCCTCATCCCCGAGGGCGAGGAGAACCTCCTGTACAACTGGATGCTGAACTTCCAGTACCAGTCCGACGAGTACGTCAAGATGTACAAGAAGTCCAAGCCCGTGGGCGGCGGCAAGGAGCCCGATATCTATATCTTCTCCGATCCCCAGTGGACCGGCGCCCCCGGCAAGGAGGAGATCTGCGATCCCAAGTGCCTGTGCTACTTCAACACCGACACCAACTGCGCCGCCATCCTGGGCATGCGCTACTTCGGCGAGCATAAGAAGGGCACGCTGACCCTGGCCTGGGCCGTCGCCAACCGCAACGGCTACGCCTCCTGCCACGGCGGGCAGAAGGAATACACCCTGGACGACGGCAGCAAGTACGTCGCCGCGGTGTTCGGCCTGTCCGGCTCCGGCAAGTCCACCCTGACCCACGCCAAGCACGGCGGCAAGTACCCCTCCATCAAGGTCCTCCACGACGACGCCTTCATCATCAACTCCGATACCTGCGCGTCGATCGCCCTGGAGCCCACCTATTTCGACAAGACCGCCGACTATCCCGTCCCCGCCGAGGACAACAAGTATCTGCTGACCGCCCAGAACTGCTCCGCCACCCTGGACGACGAGGGCAAGATCGTCCTGGTCACCGAGGACGTGCGCAACGGCAACGGCCGGGCCATCAAGTCCAAGCTCTGGTCCCCCAACCGGGTCGACAAGATCGACTCGCCCGTCAACGCCATCTTCTGGATCATGAAGGATCCCACTATCCCCCCCATCGTCCGCCTGAAGGGCGCGTCCCTGGCCTCCGTCATGGGCGCCACCCTGGCCACCAAGCGCTCCAGCGCCGAGCGGCTGAAGGAGGGCGTGGATCCCAACGCCCTGGTCGTCGAGCCCTACGCCAACCCCTTCCGCACCTATCCCCTGGTGAACGACTATGAGAAGTTCAAGAAGCTGGTGGCGGAGAAGGACGTGGCCTGCTATATCATCAACACCGGCGACTTCATGGGCAAGAAGGTCCAGAAGGAGGACACCCTGGGC
>NZ_CAJUBK010000071.1 GCF_910584465.1 uncultured Oscillibacter sp. | reverse complement strand
CAGACGGATCTCAGCTGCTAACACCTTCAGCTTTTTCTCGTTCATGGTCATCGCTCCCTTTCCTGTTGCAGATCCCAAATTTTAAAGAAGTGGTCGGGACAGCCGGCGATCTCTCGGCGCATCTGGAACGTGCTCCCCGCGCTGGGGTACTGGAGGATCTTCTCCGGCGGGTAGCGGCGGTGAGACGAGGTGACGTACAGCGTCTTCATGTCTCCGCCGCCGAAGCCGCAGCAGGTCGCATACTCCACCGGGAAGGGGATGTCCTCCAACAGGCGGAGATCCGGGGACCACACCGTGATATGGCCGGTCCAGTGGCAAAGGTACAGGTCCCCGGCGGTGTCCATGGCCATGCCGTCCGGCATCCCCAGCTCCGTGCAGTCCACCGCCACCTCCAGGGGGCCGCAGCGCCCGGTCTCCAAGTCATACTCCGCGGCCAGCAGTTTCTTGTTGTAGGTATCCACTACGTAAAGCCGCGTGTTTTCCAGATTCCAGAGCACACAGTTGAACTGATCGATCCCGGCCTGGACGACATGGACGGAGCCGTCCGTGTCCACCCGGTAAAAATTGCCCTTCATGGTCTCCGGATCGTACTCCGGCGTGCCGTAAAAAACGGACATGGTGCTGGTGAAGATGCGGCCCTTCGCATCCACCCGGGTGTCGTTATACCGGAAGTTCGTGTCCCCGCCCTTGGGGTCCACCAGGAATTCCAGGCTGCCGTCCCGGGTATCCAGGAGGTACATCCCGCCGCTCAGAGCGCAGAGCACCCGGTCTTCGTCGCTGGTGGGAACGGCGGAGCCCACCAGGCTGTGGACGTCCCAAGCCTCGTCCTGTCCGTTTCCCGGGGTGAACCGGTGGACCTGGCAGCCCAGGAGGTCCGTCCAGTATAGACAGCTTCTCCGGGAGTCCCAGATGGGAGTCTCCGCCAGCTCCACCTGAGAGGGGATCGCGATGGTGAGATCCATGATATCGTCTCCTTTGCTTGCCGTTAGGCGTATACGGTCTCCTGTTCATACCGCTCCCCGGCTCGAAGGACCGGAGAGGGGGGAGGCGGGGGAAGTCCAGGACGGCACCGGCCGGGACCGGGCGGCCCCGCCGCAGGACGGGAGGCGGACGCGGGAGCCCCGCTGATCGGACAGCTCATAGGCGTACATCTCCCGGCCTCCCGCCGGGCGGCCGAAGAGGGTCCTGGTCCCGCCGCTCATTTGCGGCTTGCCGACTGGATGCCGCTCATCGTCATCAGCCGGTCGGCCATGTCCAGGATGGCGATGCTCTCGCTCAGGGGCATGACGGGGCTTTCCGTCAGGCCCTCCCGGATGCAGCGGCAGGCGTGCCGGAGCTCGTACTCGAAGCCGTTTTTCTCGAAGGGGAACTCGAAGTCCTGAGAGGGCTCGCCCAGGGCGTCCAGGGTGACCCTGGAGCTGCCCAGGAAGTTGTGGATGGTGACGCAGCCCGTTTCTCCGTAAATGACGGCCTTGTTGTCGAACTTCCCCTTCACCGTATCCATCAGATAGGCCAGGCGGCCGCCGGCGAAGGTCATGTCGAAGGCGTTGTAGAGGTCGATGCCGTGCTCGTTCAGGCAGGACTTGATCCGGACCTCCTCCACGTCGTGACCGAAGATCTGATAGGCCAGCATGATGTTGTAGACGCCCAGATCCAGCATGGAGCCGCCGGCCAGCTTGGGGTCGATCTTCCGCAGGCCCCGGGCCCCGGGGTGGGAGAAGCCCAGCTCCGCCCGGAGGAACTCGTACCTCCCGATGGCGCCGGAGCGCAGGAGCTCCTGGGCCTTGTCCCAGGCGGGGAGGAACACCGTCCAGTAGGCCTCCATGATGAAGACCTCGTGCTCCCGGGACAGCCGGGCGATCTCCCGGGCCTCCTCTCCGGAGATGGCGATGGGCTTCTCGCAGACCACGTGCTTGCCATGCTCCGCGCACAGCCGGATGTTTTCCAGATGGAAGTTGTGGGGAGTGCCGATGTAGACCACATCCACCTCCGGATCCCCGGCCAGCTCCTCGTAAGAGCCGTAGCTCTTGGGGATCGCGTACTGGGCGGCGAAGGCGGCGGACT
Organism: uncultured Oscillibacter sp.; assembly: GCF_910584465.1. Classification (GTDB taxonomy): domain Bacteria; phylum Bacillota; class Clostridia; order Oscillospirales; family Oscillospiraceae; genus Oscillibacter. The sequence continues at coordinate 8,538 of NZ_CAJUBK010000071.1, read as the reverse complement.
TCTCGGCGCTGCGGGAGGCCACGGCGGTCAGGACCGCGTCGTCTCCCAGCGCCTCGAAGGTGGAGGCGCCCTTGTTGGCGATGAAACCGGTGCCGAGGATGCCAAAACGCAGCTTCTTGTTCATAAGTTCTCCTTTCGCGCTCCGGGCGGAGCGTCGGGGGCTGGTTCAGCCCATCATCAGGTGGGGGACGAACATGGACAGGGGCTGGAAGAAGGTCACCAGCAGCAGCACCAGGATCATCATGGCATAGAAGGGCAGGCAGGCCGCGGTGGCCTCCTCGATCTTGATGCGGCCGATGGAGCAGCCGGCAAAGAGGGCCGCGCCCACGGGAGGCGTGCACAGGCCGATGGCCAGATTGAGGATCAGCATGGCGCCGAACTGCACCGGGGCCATCCCCAGCTGCGTGGCCACGGGGAGCAGGATGGGCGTCAGGATCAAGATCAGGGGGCCCATGTCCATGATGCAGCCCAGGACCAGGCACATGACGTTGATGAGCAGCAGGATGACGACCTTGTTGGTGGAGATGCCAAGCAGCAGATCTGTCACCATGGTGGGGACCTTCAGATAGGCCAGCAGCCAGCCGAACATGGAGGCGGTGGCGATCAGCGCCATGACCATGGCGATGGTCCTCAGGGACTTGCGGAGGATGCTGCCGAACTGGCGCAGGGGGATCTCCCGGTAGACGAAGAAGGTGACGATGAAGGCGTACACCACGGCCACAGCCGCGGATTCCGTGGCCGTGAACCACCCAAGGATCACGCCGCCGACGATGATGATGCAGGTCATCAGGCCCAGCAGGGCGTCCTTCGTGGCGATCCAGATCTCCCTGGGGGAGAGCATCCGCCCCTTGGGGTAGTTCCGCTTCCGGGCGATGATGGCGGTCATGATCATCAGGGCGATGCCCAGCAGGATGCCGGGGATCAGGCCGCCCATGAAGAGCTGGCCGATGGAGACGCCGCCGCCCGCCGCCATGGCGAAGAGGATCATGTTGTGGGAGGGGGGGATCATGACGCCCTGGCAGGAGGAGGTCACCGTGACCGCCACGGAGAAGTCCTTGTCATAGCCGGAGTCCGTCATCATGGGGATCAGGATGGAGCCGATGGAGGACGTGTCCGCCACGGCGGAGCCGGAGATCCCGCCGAAGAACATGGACGCCAGGATGTTCACCTGGGCCAGGCCGCCCCGCATCCAGCCGACGAAGGCGTTGGCCAGGGTGATGAGCCGGCGGGAGATGCCGCCCTGTCCCATGATCTCGCCGGCCAGGATGAAGAAGGGGATCGCCAGCAGGGAGAAGGACTGGACGCCGTTGACCATCCGCTGGAACAGCGTGGCCAGGGGGATGTTCAGATACAGCGCGGTGAGGACGGAGGAGATGCCCAGGGTGAAGGAGATGGGCATCCGGGCCGCCAGCAGGATGACGAAGGAGCCCAGCATGATGGCGATCGCGATCGTAGTATTAGGCACGGGAGTCCTCCTTTCCGGACACGGGGGCGTCCTGCAGGATGTGGCTGTCCCGCTTGGCCGCGACCAGGAGGGCGTTCAAAAAGACCAGGATGCCGGACAGGGGAAGGATGATGTAGAGCACCGCGCTGGGCATCTTGGTGGCGGGCATGGTGGAGAGCTTGGTCATGTTCATGATGATGATGCCGTAATAGACCATCAGTCCGCCGAAAATGGCCATGAGGATGTGGTCGATGCTCTCCAGGACGCCGATGGCTTTCCCGGGCAGCTTGGAGGTGAACATCTCGATGCTGATGTGGATCTTCTCCAGCACGCCGATGGCCATGCCGATGAGACTGAACCAGACCAGCATCAGCGTGGCGACCTCCTGGGTCCAGGCGAAGCCCTGCTTGAAGATATAGCGCAGGATGACATCGATGAAGACGATCACCGTCAAGATGACCATGCAGATCATGGCGAACCACTCCAACGCTTTGAATAAAAACCGGAACGCTTTATGGGCTGCCCGCATAATCGTTCTCCTTTCTGATGCATTCGATTTTGGATCTTGAGAAAAGGGCGGCCGTTAGGCCGCCCTTTTTCGGCGTAAGATCAGCCCAGGGCCTGAACGCGCTCCACGATGGCTTTCTGCTCGTCGTTGAGGAAGTTGTCATACATGGGGGCCACGGCGTCCTGGAACGCCTTCAGCTCCTCGTCGGTCAGGGTGGTCAGGGTGCAGCCCTTCTCCTCGGCGATCTTGGCGTTCTTGGCCTCGGACTCCTCCCAGGCGACCTTGTGCCACTCCTCCGCCTCCTTGGCGCAGTCGAAGATGATCTGCTGGTCCTCGGCGGACAGCTTATCCATGGTCTGCTTGGAGGCCAGGATCATGTCGGGCATATAGGTGTGGCCGTCATAGGTCCAGTAGGGGGCGACCTCCCAGAAGGACATCTCGATATAGGAGGTCATGTTGTTCTCGGCGCCGTCCACGACGCTGGTCTGGATGGAGGAATAGGTGTCATTGAAAGGCAGGCCCACGCCGGCGGCGCCCAGGCTGTCCATCATGGCCAGCATCAGGTCGGACTCGGAGACGCGGATCTTCATGCCGGCCATGTCGGCGGGGGTGCGGATCTCCTTCTTGGCGTTGAAGAAGTTCCGGGAGCCGGGATGGATATAGGTGATGCCCACCAGGTTGTTGGCTTTGAAAGCCTCGAAGACCTCCTGGCCGATCTCGCCGTCCAGGACCTTGAAGAGGTGGTCCACGCTGGTGTACTCATAGGGCATCTGCAGGGCGTTCATCAGGGGGTTGAACTCGGCGGAGGCGCCGGCGGCCACGCGGGTGAAGTCCAGGCCGCCGAACTGGCACTGCTCGATGGTGGAGCGCTCGTCGCCCAGCTCGCTGGCGAAGTGGCACTCGATGGTGATGCGGCCGTCGGTCTTCTCGCTCACCAGGTCGGCGAACATCTGGCAGGCCTGGCTGGTGACGTGCTCGGCGTTGTGGCTGTTGGCCAGGCGGAGGAGCATCGTTTCACCGCTGGGCACCGCGTCGGAAGGAGCGGGCTCGGAGGTGCCGCTGCCTGTGTCGGGAGTGGAAGGGGCGCTGGGGGTGCTGCCGCAGGCGCACAGGCCCAGCAGCATCAGGGCCGTCAGCAAAGACGCGATCAGTTTCTTCATTTCTTCTTCATCCTCCATATTGAATTCTGTTTCGTAGGACAGTTCCTGTTTTCAGTATAATTCTCCGGAGCCTGTTAAGAAATCGTAAAGTTTTGCTGTCGCGCCGTCAATTTTTTGTTATATATCAATTCGATCGTGTAAATTTTGTGTAAAACGAACAATAGCGGGCCCTCCGGCCCGCTACGATCGGTCATCTTGTTTTGCCTGTGCCCTGTAGACGGAGGGCGTACAGCCCACCACGCGTTTGAACGCTTTGGCGAAGTAGTTGGAATCCGGGTAGCCCACCGACCGGCCGATCTCGCTGACGCTCATATCGGTGGAGCGCAGGCGGCGCTGGGCCTTCTCGATGCGGTAGGCGGTGAAGAACTCTAAAAACGTCTTGCCGGTGTTGGCCTTGACCTGTCTGGAGAAATAGAACGGGCTCATGCCCATGCTCTCCGCCGCGGACTCCAGGGAGATGTCCTCGGTGTAGTGCTGGCGGACCCAGACGTTCAGCTCCGTCTCGAAGGGGGTGGCTGCCTGGACGGGAGGGGCCACCTCGAAGAATTTTTGGAGGAGCTCCCGGAGGTCCGCCTCCGAGACCGGTTTGAGCAGGTACTCCTCCGCCCCGGAGCGCAGGGCCTTCACCGCGTAGTCGAACCGGTCGTAGGCCGTCAGGAACACGATGTGGACCTCCGGCTGGTGGCACTTGATGACGGCGGCCGCCTCCAGACCGTTCTTGGCCGGCAGCTCGATGTCCATGAAGACGATCTGCGGGCGCACCTGCAGGGCCTTGGAGATGGCCGAGTTCCCATCCTCGGCGGTCTCCACCATGACCTCCTCCCCCAGGACGGAGCGCAGGCGGGACGCGATGGCCGCGCGGCTCTTGGGCTCGTCCTCCACCACGAGTATCTTAATCACTGTCCTCGCCCCCTACCAAGATCTTGACGCATGTCCCGACGCCCACCATGCTGAACACGTCCACACGCCCGCCGTTCAGGCGCATCCGCTCCGAGATGTTCGCGATGCCCACGGACTGGCGCTGCCCGCCCAAGGGGCGGCTGGCATCGAAGCCGCATCCGTTGTCCGTGACGGTGATCGTGATCCCCCGCCGGGTCCGCCGGGTCCGGACCCGGACCCGGCCGGGTTCGGAGCGCTCCCGCAGCCCGTGGACGATGGAATTTTCCACCAGGGGCTGGAGGATGAACTTGGGGACCTCCGTGCCGTTCAGCGCCGGGTCCGCCATGACCTCGAAGATGATCCGGTCCCCATACCGGGTCTCCTGGAGCTCGATGTAGTCCTGGAGCAGCTGGAGCTCCCGGCCCAGGGTCACGATGGCCTCGCCGCTCTCCAGGGAGTAGCGGAAGAAGCTGGAGAGCCGGAGGATCAGGTTTTCCGACAGGGGAGCGTCCTCCTCCCGGGCCAGGGCGGCGATGGTGCTCAGGGTGTTGAAGAGGAAATGGGGCTTGATCTGGCTCTGGAGCTGGGCGAAGCGGATCTCCTGCAGCTTCCTCTGCATCTGGGCGGCCTCCACCTCTTTTTCCAGCAGGTGCCGCTCCATCTCGGACTGCTGCTCCAGGGCGTGGATCGTCCGGCGGATCTCCTTTTGCATCAGGTTGAAGGAGTGGGCGGTCCGGCCGATCTCATCGCCGCTCTTCACGTTCAGCGGCGGCGCGTCGTAGCGGCCCTCCCGGATCTGGTCCGCCGCCCACCCCAGGGCCGCCAGGGGGCGGAGGACGCTGCGGTTGAAGACCGCCACGATCAAGATCACGACCACCGTCGTGATCAGGAGGAAGGCCATGAACCGCCGGCTGTTTTGCCGGTTGCACTCCTCGATCTCGTGCCACTGCGCCCCGCCCTGGACGTTGCGGCTGTGGAGCAGGTCCCGGGTATAGCCGTCGATGTAAGCCGCCTGGGTCTTCAGGGAGAGGTAGGGCGGGATGAGGTCCTCCTCCGGCCCCAGCTCCAGGAAGGCCGCCTGGGACTGGCGGTAATACTCCATGGCGTTGCAGATGGCCTGCTTCAGCATGTATTCCTGCCGCTGGTCCTCGGTCCTGCTTGGCCGCAGCTCCAGCAGCCTGCGGTCCGCCTCCTCGATGGCGCAGAGGTATTCTTCCCGGGTCTGCTCCGTGGAGACGGGGCGGATGTAGGCTTCCAGCGCCACGTTCTCCGCGGAGAACGCGTCCAGGAACCCGGTGATGTCGATATAGTCGTTCATGATGATGCTGGAGGCCCCGCTGAAATCGTGGAGCCGGAGCGTCACCATCAGCACCAGGAGCCAGGTCATGGTCAGCATGCTCCCCATCAGGAAGGTGCTCTTGGCACGGATCGAGATGTGGTTCCATTTTTGTACGAGTCGTTTCCACATGATAGAGAGGACCTCCGCTATCCTGATCTCTCCGCCGCCCGGGCTCCGTGGCGGGGACTTTCAGCCACGCATGGCCTCACGAAGGGACGGCACGCCGGTGGAGGTGCAGCGCAGGAGGGCCTCCGGCGGACCGTCCGGCATCATGGCCCGCCAGATCCGGGATTTGGCCGGGCTGGGGGCGGGCCGCAGCGCCATGGGCCCCATCGTCACGGCTCCGCCGCAGCCGGTCTTCCTCAGGGCGCCCAGCAGGGCGCGCCAGTCCGTGTCCGCCCCGGTCAGACCGGGAAGGCCCCGGTTGGATCCACAGACGTGCAGGTGGCCGGACCGGCCGCTCTCCACTGCCGGAGACATGGCGGCGGCGGTGGGATCTTCCTCGATAGTCCATACTCAGGATGGGCTGCGACGATCATTTGAGCAGCTTGAACGATCGATCGTTCGACGGATGTGAGATCATTTTTTGGATCGGTTTCATATTTTCTTAAGATCCAGCTGCTGAGTTGTTGCAGATATCATCTTTTGCGTCTTAGATCCTGATCTTGTCTTTGGAGACGAAAGACCGCAACGACATAGATCGGCTCGGTCAGGGTCTATCGATCGTGGACTGTTGTTGCGATCGGAGCGGATCACTTGAGCAGTTCCGTCTGATCTATTTTTGCGAGGATGAGATCCAAGTCGAGGATCGGCATCTGGTGTTTGCGTAATGGTATACGGCACACCATCCGCGATATGATCGATATATTCAGATATTTTTATTATACCACGATCGAGGGAAGTCGACAACGTTTCAAGTATAGTCGCTTTTCTTACCCCGTTTTCTCCGGTAAGTACAATTGGAGCCCGGCCCGGATTTGCTTGCTTTTTGTCAGCTCCATGGTAACATATCCCTCCCTTGATTTCAATTACAAGATAGCAGAAGGCGCAGCCTCAAAAGGCTGCGCCGAATTCTATGAAGATATTTACTTGGTAGGGAGTTCGGTCTCTCTATATGCATTTTTGAGGATCGAGCTATATCTGTGAGTAAAATGAAAAGTTGACAAACCCTTGCAGACAGGCACTTTCAGGCCCTTGGGTTTGTCAACTTATCCTGGTACGCCCTGAGGGATTCGCCCCCCGGCCTTCTGGTCCGTAGCTTGTCTGAGGGCATAAAACAAATGCTTTCCACTCCATTCAGAACTGTTCGCTCAGGGATCCAAGCATCTTTTGTACGGTTCTCTCCGTTATTTCCACTGCAAAATTTCCTGTCCTGGGTCAAGTTATGGGTCAAAACGGTCCCGGATTCCCTCCAGCACGGATCTCACAGGTAATCCTCATTTAAAAACATCGGTTTGATCTCCACGACCTCGTCGTACTCCTCCTGGTCCACCTCCACGCTGGAGTTCAGCGCTTTCAGATTCCGCTTGACGGTTTCCAGCGCCTCTTCGGGCGTTTCCGCCCGACCCTCTTCGATGGCCCGACGCATCCGCCGGAGGACCACCGGGTGGGCGTAGCGGGGTGGCAGGGGGAACTTCGGAAACCCCTGCAGATAAGCATCCATACCCCTTTGGGCCTTTTCCACCCGGCCCATCACCGCTTTCCGGTTGTTCCGGGAGGTGGGCAGCACGTTGGCCCCGGAAAACATGAACAGCGCCGCCAGGCCGAACAGCAGGAAATACAGCGCCGTGTCCGCGCCCTTCGTCAGGGCGTAAAGCCCGTAGACCAAGGCCAGCAGTCCCGCCGCCATCACCGCCAGGGCGACATAGCGATAGCTGGACTTGCTGCGCAGGTACGCCCGCTTTTCCCTGGCGGACCGGCTCAGATTCCCGGTCAGGTCTGGGCGCTCCTCCAGGAACGCCTCCGCCTTTTGGAGGAGCTTGACGCTTCGCCGAGCCTCCTCGGAGAGCTCCGGCAGGACCCGGGCGGCCCGCTCCTTCTCCCGCTTAGCAAGGCGTTCCTCCGCTTCGGCGCTGTGCAGGGGCAGGCTGGGCCGGGCCTTGGAGAGGTACTCCAGCAGCTGGTCCACTTGGTCCTCATATTTGAAATTGCACTGCTTCTGCTTCCCGCCGTCGTATTCCACCACTAGGTAGGGGATCGACGCGAAGACGCCCTTGTGGGAAAAGCCGCCGGAGCTCATGGCCACCCGCTTGAAAACACGGCTGATCCCCGCAAAGGGCAGGTAGTAACGGCAATCCAGGTAAAAGCTATTTAAATAGAGGGCCTTCCGCCCCACGCCGCAGGGGCCGAACCGGCGGCAGGACTTACGGTCCTCCATAAGCTCGGCCTGGTCCAGGATCTCGCGCCCCAGCGGGATTGGTTTGACGATCATGGTATCACTCCTTAAAGCAGGCCGTCAGCCGCTGTCCTTGGGCAGCGGCTGACGGTGATCTACTCGAAAAACAGCCGGCCGGGTGAGGGAGAGTCAGACCTTCACAGACTGCTTCTTGGTAGCGCGGATGAAGATGAACAGCAGCGCCGCAGCGAAAACGATGCCTACGGGATAGGCCAGGGCGGTGTTGTAGGCCACCAGCTTCCGGGCACCGTCCACCACCTCGTGCTTGTTGAGCAGCTGGCCCAGGCACTCCTCGCCCAGGATGAAGTAGGTGCAGGACACGGCGCTCATGAACGTGGCGGGGATGGCGGTGATCCAGTAGTTCTTCTTCTGCTGGAACAGGTACATGCTGGCGGCCCAGAGGACGATCATGGCCAGGGTCTGGTTGCTCCAACTGAAGTAACGCCAGATCACGTTGTAGTCGATCTTGCCCAGGGCGTTGCCGATGCCCAGGATCGCGCCCACGGCCAGCACGGGCACGCAGAGCTTCAGGCGGTTGGCGTAGGACTTCTGGTCGATCTTCAGCCAGTCGGCCAGGGTCAGCCGGGCGGAACGGAAGGCTGTGTCGCCGGAGGTGATGGGGCAGGCGATGACGCCCAGCATGGCCAGGATCATGCCGAAGGAGCCCATGGTCTTCTGGCAGATGTCGTACACGGCGGTGGGGCCGCCGGCGCCCATGCCCAGCAGCTCCGCGCCCTCGTAGATGGAGCAGCCCGCGGCGGCCCAGATCAGGGCGATGATGCCCTCGGAGATCATGGCGCCGTAGAACACCAT
>NZ_CAJUBK010000070.1 GCF_910584465.1 uncultured Oscillibacter sp. | reverse complement strand
GCGTGCTTGCCGAAGGCGGAGAAGCCCATGATGGTGAAGATGCCCCCCAGGGTGGGGCCGTTCAGGTCCCCGCCCACCAAAAGGACGTAGGCCATGCCCAGCAGGCCGTTGACGCCGATGTTCACCATGACCGGGCCGTAGCCGAACATGCGCAGGTAGTCGCTGGGGGCCCGGCCGGTGGTGGAGAGGAGGCGGCGGTAGCCCGCCCAGACGGACCAGGCGGGGATGTTGGTGCCGAAGAAGCCCGCCAGGATCAGCGACGAGCACAGCAGGCCCACCACGGCGATGAAGCCCGTGTTGTACCCCTCGGCCCAGTAGAGCACGGAGTCCGGGCTGTCCCCGAAGGCCGTCAGCACCGGCACGATCATCATGGCGAACAGCCCGCAGGCGAAGCCCATGTTGTAGAGGTTCATGCCGTTTTGGACCTTGTAGGTGTAGGAGGACAGGGAGGGCAGGATGAAGCCGATGAGGATGCCCGTCACCAGCCCCAGGGGGAGGCTGGCGTGGATGCTGCCCAGGGACATATAGCTCACCAGCGGGGCCAGGGAGGTGGCCAGCAGGGCCACGGAGGCGTGCTTGGAGAAGGGCTCCTTCTGGTACCTGGCATAGAGCCAGGTGCCCAGGATGATGGGCCAGATGTTGAGGAAGTTCTTCCCGAAGAGGGAGAAGCCCGCCATCAGGCCCATCTCGACGATGGTGAAACCGTTGAAGGGGTCCCCGGAGAACTTGATGATGCAGATGGAGATCATGGTCACCAGCCCCGCGTTGACCAGGGCGGCGCCGGGGCCGCCGATGGACACATAGTCCGTGATCAGCAGGTCCTGCATGGTGACGATGTGGTACAGCCCCCGGAGGATGTCCATGGGGGCCTCCAGACACGCTCCCAGGAGCATCAGCCCGGCGGAGAGGACCATCGTGGCCGGGAATAGGTTCTTGTAACGGTCCTGCATGGCGGGCCCTCCCCTGTCGAGATCTTGGATGGCATCCATTGTAGCAAAAGATCCCCCGGGATGCAAGGGGGTCTTTGTTCATTTTGCTGAAATTTGCGTAAAATTTGCGCAGACGGTCCCTGAGGGGGGCCCGCCGCGCAGGAGGCCCGCCCCGGCGCGGAGACGCTGGGCGGGCCTGTTTCAGTGGTTCCGGATCTCGAAAGCCTCCGGCGGCATGGCGTCCGAGAGGGCCATGAGGGGGCGGTTGAACCCGCCGCTGTAGTCGAAGCGGGGCTCGGCCAGGGTGGTCCCGCAGGTGCGGTCCGGCATGGAGAAGGTGAAGCGGCTCCCCCTGCCCTGGCGGGACTCCGCCGTGACGGCGCCGCCGTGGCCCTGGGCGATGCCCCGGCAGAGGGCCAGGCCCAGGCCCAGCCCCTGGGAGGCGGGGGCGGGCTTATCGGACTGGTGGTAGCTGTCGAAGAGGGACTCCAGCCGCTCCGGCGGGATGCCGGGGCCGGTGTCCTCCACGGAGAGGAGGACCCGCCCCGCCGAGAACCGGAGATCCACGGTGATGAGCCCTCCGGCGGGGGTGTACTTGAAGGCGTTGGACAGCAGCTGGTAGAGGAGCTGTTCCAGCGCGTCGGGGCAGAAGGCGCAGATATGCTGGTCGGCGGCGCAGAGCAGGCGGGTCTCCAGGCCCCGCAGGGGGGCCAGGGAGGCGGCCTTGGCGAAGATCTCGGTGACGAAGTCCACGATGTCCCGGTCCCGCAGGGGGAGGGAGGCCCCGTCCAGGTACTGGACGGCGGAGAGGTCGTTGACCAGACGGATGAGACGGTAATAGCTCTGGTCCACCAGGGCGGCCTTGGCGTCCAGGTCGGGGTCCTGTTCCCGGGCGGCGGCGGGGGCCAGGCGGGCGGCGGCGAAGTAGAGGGTGGCCAGCGCGCCCCGCAGCTGGGAAGCGGCCTGGGGGAGCAGAGAGAGGTCCTGATCCATGAGGGTGTGTCTCCTTTCCGGCGAAACTCCCGGAGAGGGGTCCCCTCCTCCTGGAAGCGTCTGGGTCAGTATTTGCGGAGCAGGGGCGTCCGAGCCGAGGAAAAGACTGCCTCTGCCGGGAACATCATAACAAAAAGCCGGGGGAAACTCAAGAGATTTGTCGAACTTTGTCGAATGCGGTCGAATCGGCCGGAGCGGAGGGAGAAAGACCGCCGCCCGATCCGGGCGGCGGTCAGACTGTCGAAAAACGTGAAGGGCGCATCGGCGGGAGGGGAGGGGGCACGCGGGAGGCCCGGGGAGGGCCCCCTGCGCCATCCGGGTCAAGGAGTTTTTGGGACATTTTCAAATCCCTGGGGACCTCCCGTCTGGCGAAGGATCGTTTCGCCAGCCGGACCGCCGCCCGGCCGGGCGGCGGTCCGATCGTCGAAAAGGGGAGCGGGGGCCCGGGCGGCGGCGGACCGCCCCCGGGAGCGGGCTCAGTCCTCCGCCTCCGGGGCGGCGGGCTTTTTCCGGCGGCCCCCCCGGCGGGGGCGGACCGCCTTCACGGCTTTTTCCGGCTTCTCCGGCGGTTCGGGCTTTTCCGGCGCCAGCTCGGGGGCCTGGAAGATGCGCTTGAGGTGGTGGTACAGGCTGCATCCCTGGGCGGGGCCGTACTCCTTCACCAGGGCGTTGGCCAGCTCCTGCCGGTCCGACGCGCGGAGGATGAAGGGCAGGTAGAGGCAGCTCTCGATGGAGGGGCGGAGGGCCACCTCCTGGAAGGCGGCGGCGTAGCGGGCCTGGAGGGCATCGATGGAGGCGGCGTAGCCCTTGTCCTGGCTGATGACGTAGGCGTAGTCCGCCTCCCGCTTGCCCACCAGGACGCCCAGCTCGGTGATGATCTGGAAATCGATGGAGTTCTTGCCGCCGCGGACGCTCTCGATATACTGCACGTCCGCCGCCGTCCCGGCGCAGAGCTTCTGGATCTTGGTCAGGGTCAGGCCCTTTTGGTAAAAGATGAGGACGGTGTCCTGGTCCGAGAGCATGTCGATGCCCTTCAGGCCGGTGCCGATGTTGTTGTCACCGTCTACGAGGAAGATCGTTTTCATTCGTATAGTCCTTCATACATAATCATGATTCTCGGTATCCGCGCCGGAGCGCGGCGTTCGAGGGCTCAGTATAACAGCTTTTCATGGAAAAGGCAAGGGGAAACGGGCGGGGGCGTCAGACGGCCTCGATGGGCAGGCCCTGCAGATAGCGCCGGACCACGTCGAAGGCGTGGTTGGCGGCGAGGCCCTGGATGCGGTCCCGGCGGCGGCGGCCGAAGTCCAGGGCGCGGCACCAGGTCCCGTCGGGCGCGGCGAGGCCCACGTAGACGATGCCCACGGGGACGCCCCGCTCGTCCGGGTCCGGCCCCGCCGTCCCGGTGACGGAGACCCCCAGGTCCGCCCCGGTGATCGTCCGGACCCCCTCCGCCATGGCCCGGGCACACTCCGCCGAGACGGGGCCGTACTCGTCCAGGAGGTCCTGGGGGACGTGGAGGACGTCCGCCTTGACGCTGGTCCAGTAGCTGACCACGCCGCCCCGGTAGAAGGCCGAGATCCCGGGCCTGGCGGTGAGCTTTTCGGCCACCAGCCCGCCGGTGCAGCTCTCGGCGGTGGCCAGGGTGAGGCCCCGCCGGAGGAGCTGGCTGTGGCAGCACTCCGCCAGGTCCATCATGTCCACACCGTAGACGATGTCCCCCAGCGCGTCCAGGACCATCCGCTCCACGGGGGCCAGCATGGAACGCGCTTCCTCCTCCGTGGCGGCCTTCGCCGTGGCCCGGAGGCGCACCTCGCAGGGCTTGGCATAGGTGGCCAGGGTGGGGTTGGTCATGCGGGCCATCTTATCATGGAGGAGCTCGTCGATGGAGCTCTCCCCCATGCCGAAGGTCATGATGTCCCGGGAGACGATGACCTCGTGGGACAGCCTGCGGAGATAGGGCTCCACGTGGCGGCGGAGCATGGTCCCCATCTCGTGAGGGGGCCCCGGGAGCATGAGGACGTGGACGCCCTCCGCCTCGAAGGCGCAGCCGGGGGCGGTGCCCACGGGGTTGTCGAAGATGACGCAGCCTTCCGGGAGCTCCGCCTGCTGGGTGTTGTTCTCCGGCATGGGGACGTGGAGGGCGGACTCGTAGAAGGCGCGGATGTCCTCCAGGATGTCGGGGTGGAGGATGAGGGGCCTGCCGAAGGCCTCGCAGATGGTCTGCTTGGTGAGGTCGTCGTAGGTGGGGCCCAGGCCGCCGGTGGTGATGAGGATGTCGGCCCGGCGGCGGGCGATGTCCAGGGCCTCCTTCAGGCGTTCCGGGTTGTCGCCCACGACGGTGTGCCAGAAGACGTCGATCCCCAGGGCGGAGAGGCTCTGGCTCAACACCTGGGCGTTGGTGTTGGCGATGTTGCCCAGCAGGAGTTCCGTGCCGACGGCGATGAGTTCCGCGGTATGGGGCATGATGGATGGCATCTTCTTTCGAATGGGTCCCGGCCCGCCGGGACGGACGGCGGTCACGGCTTCACCCAAAGCGGCTCCTCCCCCTCCAGGGACCTGGCGACCAGGGCCTCCACGTCCAGCCTGGCCTCCGCCGCGCGGACGTCTTCGATCTTGGGCCTCGTGGCGGGGTGCCGGGGGGTGAAGACCGTGCAGCAGTCCTCGTAGGGGAGGATGGAGGTGTCGTAGGTCCCGATCTCCCGGGACATGCGGATGATCTCCACCTTGTCCATGCCGATCAGCGGCCGGAGGACCGGCATCTGCGCCACGTCGTCCGTGACGGCCAGGGCCATCATGGTCTGGCTGGCCACCTGGCCCAGGGACTCGCCGGTGATCAGCGCCTTGGCCCCCGCCCGCTTGGCGACGGCCTGGGCCAGGCGCATCATGAAGCGGCGCATGATGAGGGTGAAATACTCCTCCGGGCAGCGTTTCCGGATCTCCTCCTGGATCTCGGTGAAGGGCACGATGTGGACCCGCAGCCGCCCGCACCATGCCGTCAGCAGCCGGGCCAGCTCCAGGACCTTGTCCCGGGCCTGCTGGGAGGTGTAGGGCGGGGAGACGAAGTGGACCATCTCCAGCTCCACGCCCCGCCGGGCCATCATCCAGGAGGACACGGGGCTGTCCAGCCCGCCGGAGAGGAGGCTGACCGCGTGGCCGCCCATGCCCACCGGGAGCCCGCCCGCGCCGGGGACGGCGGGGGCGTGGACATAGGCGTACTTCTCCCGGATCTCCACGTGGACGGTGAGGCCGGGATCGTGGACATCCACTTCCACATCGGGGAACGCTTCCGCCAGTTCGCCGCCCACGGCCTGGGAGATCTGGATGGAGTTCAGGGGATAGCTCTTGTCCGCCCGCTTGCTCTCCACCTTGAAGCTCTTGGCGGAGGCGAAGGCGTCCGCCAGATAGCTCCTGGCGGTCTCCACGATGGCCTCCACCGTCTTCTCGCAGGGCACGGCCCGGGCCACGGAGACCACGCCGAAGACCTGCCGCACGGCGGCGTAGGCCGCCTCCATGTCGCAGCCGTCCGCGGCGGGCTCGGCGTAGATGGTGCTTTGGCGGATGTAGACCTGGAAGCTGCCGCAGGATCTCAGGCGGCGGGCCACGTTGGCGACCAGCCGGTCCTCGAAGGAGCGGCGGTTCAGGCCCTTCAGCACGACCTCCCCCAGCTTGAGCAGGAACATCTCGTTTTGCCGCATAGCGATCTCTCCTTTGCAGATATGGATGTCTCGACGATCATTATAGCGTAGTTCCCGCCAAAGAGGAAGGGGGTTTTGAAAATTCCTCCCTGCCGCCGCCTCCCCCGCGGCGCACGGCAAAATTTCCCTCTCCGGGCGGCGGATCCTTGTGCATTTCGCCAGTTGCATAAATATTCATATAGGATGTATAATCCATACATCAAATAAACCTTGTGGAGGCGCTGTCATGGATAAGAAAGCTATCAAGAAGATCGTCCTCGCCTATTCGGGCGGGCTGGATACATCCGTCATCATCCCCTGGCTGAAGGAGAACTACGGCGATGTGGAGATCATCGCCGTGGCGGGCGACGTGGGCCAGGACCAGGAGCTGGACGGCCTGGAGGAGAAGGCCCTCAAGACCGGCGCCAGCAAGCTGTACATCGCGGACCTCACCGACGAGATGGTGGACGAGGTCATCATCCCCTCCCTGAAGATGGGGGCCAGCTACGAGCAGTACCTGCTGGGCACGGCCTTCGCCCGGCCCATCATCGCCAGGAGCCTGGTGGAGATCGCCAAGAAGGAGGGCGCGGACGCCATCGCCCACGGCTGCACCGGCAAGGGCAACGACCAGGTCCGCTTCGAGCTGGCGATCAAGCGCTTCGCCCCGGAGATGACCATCATCGCCCCCTGGCGGGAGTGGTCCATCAAGGGCCGGGACGAGGAGATCGACTACGCCGAGGCCCATGGGGTCCCCCTGAAGATCAGCCGGGAGACGAACTATTCCAAGGACAAGAACCTCTGGCACCTGAGCCACGAGGGGCTGGACCTGGAAGATCCCGCCAACGAGCCGAAGTATGAGGAGCCGGGCTTCCTGGAGATGGGCGTCAGCCCGATCGCCGCGCCGGACAAGGCGGTGTACGTGACCATCGACTTCGAGAAGGGCGTGCCCGTGGCCGTCGACGGGGAGGCGAAGAAGGCCAGCGACATCATCCGGAAGCTGAACGAGCTGGGCGGACAGAACGGCATCGGCCTCCTGGACATCGTGGAGAACCGGCTGGTGGGCATGAAGGACCGGGGCGTATACGAGACGCCGGGCGGCACCATCCTATATAAGGCCCACCAGTGCCTGGAGATGATCACGCTGGACAAGGACACCGCCCATATGAAGGCGAAGCTGGCGGTGGATTTCGCGGACCTGGTGTACAACGGCAAGTGGTTCACCCCCCTGCGGGAGGCCCTGAGCGCCTTCGCCGACAAGACCCAGGAGCACGTGACGGGCTCCGTGAAGCTGAAGCTCTACAAGGGCAACATCATCACGTCCTCCGTCACCTCGCCGCAGAGCCTGTACTCCGAGGAACTGGTGACGTTCAACGAGAGCGCCTACGACCAGACCAACGCCACGGGCTTCATCAACCTGTGGGGGTTGCCGGATACCGTCCTCGCCCTGCGGGAGCAGGGGAAGCTGTGAGCGGAGAGGGGCCCCGCCTCCCCCTCCGGATCCCTCCCGCCGGCCTGCGGGCCGGCGCCGCCCAAGGCGGCCGGAGCCGGGGGATCTCCATGAGGCGCATACCGGCGAACGGCCGGGCCGAACGTTTCCTCCGCAGGGCGGAGAGACCGGGGGATGGTCCCCTGGGCCCCGTTTGGGGGAAAGGAGCATGTTTATGAAACTTTGGGGCGGACGGTTCAGCAAGGAGACCGATTCCCTGGCGAACGACTTCCAGTCTTCCATCGGCTTCGACCAGCGGCTGTACCGGGAGGACATCCAGGGCAGCATCGCGCACGCGGAGATGCTGGCCCGGTGCGGCATCATCTCCGCCGAGGACAAGGAGGCCATCGTCCAGGGCCTGACGGGCATCCGGACGGACATCGAGGACGGGAAGGTGGCCTTCTGCGCCGAGAACGAGGACATCCACATGAACGTGGAGGCCCTGCTGACGGACCGGGCCGGCGGCGCGGGGAAGCGCCTCCACACCGCCCGGTCCCGGAACGACCAGGTGGCGGTGGACTTCCGCATGTATGTCCGCAGGGAGATCGGGACGGTCATCGCCGCCCTGCTGGACGTGGAGCGGGTCCTGTGCCACCGGGCCAAGGAGCACCGGGAGACGGTGATGCCGGGCTATACGCACATGCAGAGGGCGCAGCCCGTCTCCTTCGCCCAGCACCTCCTGGCCTACGCGGCCATGTTCCGCCGGGACGTGACCCGCCTGGAGGACTGCCGCAGGCGGCTGAACGAGTGCCCCCTGGGCTCCGGGGCCCTGGCGGGGACCACCTACCCCATCGACCGCTGGCAGACGGCGGCGGCGCTGCAGTTCGACGCGCCCTGCGGGAACTCCATGGACGGCTCGTCCGACCGGGACTACGCCCTGGAGCTGCTGAGCGGCCTGTCGATCCTGATGATGCACCTGAGCCGCTTCGCCGAGGAGATCGTCCTCTGGTGCAGCTGGGAGTTCCGGTTCATCGAGCTGGATGAGGCGTATTCCACCGGCTCCAGCATCATGCCGCAGAAGAAGAACCCGGACATGGCGGAGCTGGTCCGGGGCAAGACGGGGCGGGTCTACGGCGACCTGATGGGGCTTTTGACGGTGATGAAGGGCCTGCCCCTGGCGTATAACAAGGACATGCAGGAGGACAAGGAGCCGGTCTTCGACGCCCTGGACACGGTGGAGATGTGCCTGCCGGTGCTCGCGGGGATGCTGGAGACCATGAAGGTGCTCCCGGAGAACATGCGCCGGGCGGCGGGGCAGGGCTTCATCAACGCCACGGACTGCGCGGACTACCTGACGAAGAAGGGGATGCCCTTCCGGGACGCGTACACCGTGGTGGGGCGGCTGGTGTCCGCCTGCGCGGCCCAGGGGAAGACCCTGGAGGAGCTGACGCTCAGCGAGTTCCAGGCGGCCTCGCCGCTGTTCGGCGGGGACGTCTACGAGGCGCTGAAGCTGGAGGCGTGCATGGCCCTCCGGGCCAGCTACGGCGGTCCGGCGGTGAAGGAGACGACGCGGCAGATCGAGGAGATCGAGGCGTTCATCCGCGAACACAGCCGATGAGGAGGCGGTCCCGATGAGACCAAAGGTATACATCGACGGCAGGGAGGGCACCACCGGCCTGCAGATCTACGAGCGCCTGGCGGCGCGGCGGGACATCGAGCTGCTGACGATCGGCGGGGACAAGCGGAAGGACCCGGCGGAGCGGGCCGAGCGGATGGACCGGGCGGACATCGTGTTCT
Organism: uncultured Oscillibacter sp.; assembly: GCF_910584465.1. Classification (GTDB taxonomy): domain Bacteria; phylum Bacillota; class Clostridia; order Oscillospirales; family Oscillospiraceae; genus Oscillibacter. The sequence continues at coordinate 1,784 of NZ_CAJUBK010000070.1, read as the reverse complement.
TGTGCCTCCCCGACGCGGCGGCGGTGGAGGCCGTGGGACTGGTGACAGATCCGGATACCCGGATCGTGGACTGTTCCACCGCCCACCGGACGGCGGCGGGCTGGGCCTACGGCTTCCCGGAGCTGTCGGCGGCGCACCGTTCGGCGGTCCGGGACGCCAAGCGGGTGGCGAACCCGGGGTGCCACGCCACGGGGTTCCTGGCCATCGTTTACCCGCTGGTGGCCCTGGGCATCCTGCCCCGGGACGCGGCGCTGAGCTGCTTCTCCCTCACCGGGTACTCCGGCGGCGGGAAGAAGATGATCGCCCAGTACGAACAGGAGGACCGCGCCCCGGAGCTTTCCAGCCCCGCCCTCTACGGCCTCCGGCAGGACCATAAGCACCTGCCGGAGATGCAGAAGGTCTGCGGCCTGGAAACGCCGCCGGTGTTCGTCCCCATCGTGGACGACTATTACAAGGGGATGGCGGGCACGGTGCCCTTCCGCATGGACCAGCTCCGGGGGCCCTCCACCCTCGGCGAGGTCCGGCAGGCGCTGCGCGGCTATTACGCGGAGACCGCCGGGACGGCGGGGATCGTCCGGGTGGCGGATGTCCCCGCGGACGGCGCGGGAGCCGGGAGCAAGATCTATGCGGACGCGCTGGCGGGGAAGGACGCATTGACCCTCATCGCCGCGGGGAACGACGAGCGCTTCACCATCACCGCCCTGTTCGACAACCTGGGCAAGGGCGCCAGCGGCGCGGCGGTGCAGAACATGAACATCATGCTGGGCCTGGACGAGGCCGCCGGCTTGGATCTGTAAGAAAGTACGAGGACAGGATATGCTGAAATTCATCGACGGCGGCGTCTGCGCCGCCCAGGGCTTCCGGGCCGCGGGCATCCACGCGGGGGTGAAGACCCACAACGAGCAGAAGAAGGACGTGGCGCTGATCGTGTCCGACGTGGACTGCGCGGCGGCGGCGGTGTTCACCAAGAACGTGGTCAAGGCCGCCCCCATCCGGGTGGACCTGCGGCACCTGGCCGACGGGAAGGCCCGGGCGGTCATCGCCAACAGCGGCAACGCCAACGCCTGCGCCCCCCAGGGGGAGGAGAACGCGCAGCGCATGTGCGCCGCCGCGGCCAAGGCCATCGGATGCAGGCCGGAGGACGTGATCGTCTCCTCCACCGGCGTCATCGGCCAGCGGATCGCCGTGGAGACCATCGAGGAGCACCTCCCGGCGCTGTACGCCTCCCTGGAGCGCTCCGCCGCCGCCAGCGACGCGGCGGGCCACGCCATCATGACCACTGACCTGGTGAAGAAGGAGGCGGCGGTGGAGACCACCGTGGGCGGCAGGACCGTCCGCATGGGCGGCATCGCCAAGGGCAGCGGCATGATCCATCCCAACATGGGTACCATGCTCTGCTTCCTCACCACGGACTGCGCCATCTCCCCGGAGATGATCAAGGCTGCCCTGCTGGAGACCGTCCAGGTCAGCTTCCACCGCATCAGCGTGGACGGGGACACCTCCACCAACGACACCTGCTGCGTCCTGGCCAACGGCCTGGCGGGCAACGAGGCCATCACCGACAAGGGCCCGGACTACGACGCCTTCGCGGAGGCTCTGAAGGCCCTGTGCACGGAGCTGGCCAAGAAGATGGCCTCCGACGGGGAGGGCGCCCGGCACCTGATCTCCTGCCGGGTGGATGGGGCCAAGAGCGAGCAGAGCGCGGAGACCATCGCCAAGTCCGTCATCTCCTCCACCCTGACCAAGGCCGCCATCTTCGGCGCGGACGCCAACTGGGGCCGGGT
>NZ_CAJUBK010000069.1 GCF_910584465.1 uncultured Oscillibacter sp. | reverse complement strand
ACCGGGTGATGATGTCCTTGATGGCCTTGTTCATGGCGGTGCCCATGTGGATGGACCCGTTGGAGAACGGGGGGCCGTCGTGGAGGCTGAAGAGGGGCTTGCCCTCGTTCTTCTTGAGGAGCTCGTGGTACAGATCCTCGGCCTCCCAGCGGCGGAGCATCTCCGGCTCCCGCTTGGGCAGGCCCGCCCGCATGGGGAACTCGGTCTTGGGCAGGTTGATGGTCTTGTTGTAGTCCATATCGTATTACTCCTTTTCAATATTGCTTTTAGTATTGGTTTTTTCGATCAGTTTTCCGGAAAAGCAAACCAAACCGCAGCTCCGGCAGAGCATGGCCCCTGGAAAGGTGGGAAAGGGGTCCCGGGTGAACACGGAGGCGTCGTCGTCCCCTATGGGACCAATCTCCACCCGCACATCCGCACCTCGGAAAAGCCCAATCGTTCCCTGGGTCCAGGACAGATACTTCTGCGTGTGCAGGTCTCCCTCCTCCATGGGCCCGCCGCAGCAGGGGCAGTCCATAGGCGCTCCTCCTCTATATGCTGTGCTCCACGCTCCAGCTCCCGTTTTCCCCGAGGGCGCACTCCACACCGTCCACTTTCCATCCGCCCTCCTCGGGCCGGAGGGTGAAGCGGTAGCCATAGCTGTAGGAAACCAGGTTCCGGGCGGTGATGACCGCCTTTTTGGCGGACTTCATGGTAAATCGCACCGCGGGCTCCGAGGCGTCAAACAGGTAATCGTACTTGGCGGGCCTGCCGTAGCTCCTGGCGGGCCCCCATCTCAATATTTTTTCTGTGCAGTGCGGCGTGACCAGCTCCAGATACCGCCGGAAGTACTCCTCGCTCAGCGCGCTTTCCTCGGGCGTCTCCTGGTAAGCGGGGACCCCCGCCGCCGCTTTCTCCTCCCGGAGCTTCAAGGCCCGGGCGCAGATCTCCTTTTCCAAATCGTTCCGTCCTCTCAGCAGCGCTATCAGGGGCGGCACGATCTCTCCCGCCATGGCCTGAAACTTCTCCGGCGTGTCCTGGAGCATCGTCTTCACTTCACCGGACATAGTGACCTCCTTATTAGAAATAGAGATCCGTCCGCCAGGGCCCGCCGCCGCAGGTGTTCCGGGACACCTGATGGATCTTCCACCCGCCGCCCTCCGGCTTCAATTCAAAGCGGCAGTCACTGCCGAAGCCGTCGCAGTCCCGGACCATCACCACGGCCTTCCCCTTGCTCTTCATGGTGAAGACCACCTCCGCCGGTCCTTTCAAACAGGCAAAATCCGCCGGGTCTCCCATGCTCTGGCAGCAGTCCCGGCGTTGGGCCAGGAGCTTTTCCGTACAGCGGGGATCCAGCAGGGCCTTGTATGCCTCCCGGTAGTATCCCCACAGGGCCTTGCTGTTGGGGTGGGCTTGGGTGGAGTAAATACCGCCGGGGCGCTCCGCCCGCTGCTTCTGTCCCCGGGCGTAAAACTTCTCCTCCAGGGCGCAGAGGCCCCGCAGCAGCTCTATCAATGGCGGCACGATCCCTTCCGCCATGGTCCGAAATTTTTCCGGCGTGTCTTCGAACACTACTCGGACGGTCCCCGCCGTTCCCACAGTCCCACCTCGTATCCGTATCATCATCTTTAAATATAACTATCCGTATCCACCACTGGGAGACCGAAAAAACGCCTCCGTCTCCTTTTCAAGAGACGGAGGCGCCATCGAACGCTCCGCGATACCACTCTCCTTGCCGCCCCCTCGCGGGGGACGGCCCCTCAGCGCCCGCCGATACGGGCCGATGGAGTAACGCCCATCAAACGTCCACGCTTACTCGCATCGTCTTTCAGCAGGAGGCTCCGAGGTGATCTTCGCCGCTCCGCCCCCGCCGCCTCGCACCGTCCGGCGGCTCTCTGAAGGGGGACCGAGAGGGCTACTCGTCCTCATCCACGCCCAAATGTTCAGTTGCCACTTATGATAGCACGTTTTTTCGGTTTGTCAACCGTCTGATCGTACTTTTTTATTGGTAGCGATAGCGCTGGGCGGTGTATCCGTCGATGCAGCGCTGGAAAAGCTCATAGCTGCGGAACTCCAGCAGCCGGCAGCCCGGGGCCTCATGGAAGGAGACGATCCGCCGCCGGGTGTCCACCCAGACCCGCCAGACCTGGCATCCGGCCCTCTTTTCCTCGTCCAAGGCGGCCCCTCCCCTCTTTTTTCAGGTCCCTTCCATTTTATGCGATTATCGCATAAAAATCAATATGCAATTTTCGCATATCCTAGAATGAGGGATATGCCACACGCTGTGAGAGGAAGGGGATGGAGAGGATGTACCAGCGTCTGCGGGATCTGAGGGAGGACCGGGACCTGCCTCAGCGGGTCCTGGCGGAGCTGCTCCATGTGTCACAGACGACGTATTCCCGCTATGAGAACGGGGGGCTGGATATCCCCAGCGGGGCGCTGATCGCGCTGGCGAGGTTTTACCACACCAGCATCGACTATCTGGTCGGACTGACGGAAGATCCTGCGCCCTATTGGGAGGGGCCCCCTCATCGCTGATGCCCCCGCCCGCCCATCGCGCAGCCCGTCCCCCGTCCCCCGTCCCCCGTCTCCCGTCCTTCGTCCCCCGTCCCTCGTCTCCCGTAAAAAAAATCACCTGCGGACCCAACAACGTGGTCCGCAGGTGAAAGCGAAGAGATCCCCACCATAGCGCAGTTTTCGGCGAAGCCGGAAACGGAGCGGTGGTGGGGATCTCTGAGCTGGAGCGGGCAACGAGGCTCGAACTCGCTACCTCCACCTTGGCAAGGTGGCGCTCTACCAGATGAGCTATGCCCGCAACGACAAGGAGTATTTTAGCAAAGCTTCCCCCGCTTGTCAAGGCCCTGCGCTAAATTTTTTCCTCGTCCTCCTCCCCGCCCTCTCCGGGGGCGTCCGGCGGCGTCTCGTCCTCCGCCTCTGCCCCGGCTCCGCCGTCGGGGACGCCTCCGTCCCCCTCCGGCCCTTCTCCCGGGGCGTCCCCGTCCGGGGCCTCGGGATCTCCTCCCTCCCCGGGGCCCTCGTCCTCCGGATCCTCCTCCGGCTCCGGCGGGTCCAGCAGGAACTCCACCAGGCCGGGGTCCTCCTCCGTGGGATAGTAGTCCACCACCCAGGGGATCGTCTCCGTCAGCTCCCGTTCCTCCCGGAGCTGGAGCATGGCGTCCTCCACCCTGGTCCGGCCGTCCTCCCCCCAATAGCCCATGCGGACCGCCAGCTCCGTCTCCCCCTGGTCCAGCGCGCCCGCCAGGAGGCTGTACAGCGCCTCGGGGCTCGTGGCGTTCACCACCGCCTGGAGCTGTTCCAGCGTCCGGCGGTAGCTGATGCGGACGGCGACCTCATGATATCCCCGCTGGGCCTTGCTGGAGGCGGTGATATACTCCACGGCGTAGGCCCCCATGGGCGTCTCCTGCTGGACCTCCGTGGCGGCCTGTTCCAGGGTGTCCGCCACGGTGAGGTCGCTCTCGAAGTTGTAGAGGCGCAGCGTCGCCGTCTCCCGGTGCTGTCCGATCAGGAGCAGCAGATCGTTCACCACGTCCTGGTGGTTCTCCGCCCGCAGCGTCCCGGCGGCCTCGCTCTCCCAGAACTTGCTGCTGTGGGGCTCGGCGGTGGAATAGGTCCGCTCCAGCAGCGCCGAGCACCCCGTCAGCAGGCAGAGCGCCGTCAGCATCGTCCAGATCCTCCAGCCCACAGAGCGGCCCCCTTCCTTTTTTACAGCCCCAGATCCTCGTCGATCAGCACCACCTCGGCCTCCATGCCCATCATGGGCCCCCAGAGGGTCACCAGGCCCCGGCAGATGCGCTCCGGGCCCTTGCAGTCGTAACAGCGGTCGCACTTCACGGCGCAGGGGGTCTTCTTCCCCAGCTGCCGCGCCCGCTGCGGCGCGGCCACGTTCCGGGCCCGCCAGACCGCCTCCTCGTAGCTCGGGGCCAGCTTGTTCCGCCCGATGACGAAGTACACCTTCTCATGGCCGAACAGCGTCGCCGCCACCCGGTTCCCCGCGCCGTCGATGTTCACCAGCTCCCCGGTCTGCGCCAGCGCGTTCACGGACGTCAGGTACACCTCCGTCTGCATGGCCGCCCGCCGGGCGGGCGCGGCGTCCTGCTTCCAGTGCCAGACCACCTGGTTGTGCCTACCCAGGCGCTCGTAAAGCCCCAGGGCGTCCAGCGTGGCCGATCCCCCGAAGCCCACGCTCCTGCCGTCGATGGCGGCGTCCAGGTAGTCCGCCGCCTCTCCCCCGCTGGAGAAGGTCCGGACGGTATAGCCCCGGCCCTCCAGCTCCTTTTTCACCATGTCGAATGCCATCGTGCAGCCTCCTTATCTCCATGTCGTGTCTGTACCGTGGCCCACCGCTCCAGATACCGGTCCGCTTCCTGCCTGGAGCGGAAGACCACGATCTCCCGCCCCTCCCGGTAGTGCTCCAGCAGCGCGCGGATCCGCGGGAGCCGCTCCTTCGAAAAATCCGCGATCCGCCGTCGGAACGCCTCGTCCAGCTCCGTCTCGACCCACGGCAGATCCTCACGCTCCCGGCCGATCCGGGCCGCCGCCCCGGCCAGGCACTCCTCTGCCGGCAGGTCCATCAAGAACACCGTGCCGCACGCCGCCAGCCGGAGCTCCAGCGTACGCTGGTAATCACCGTCGATGATCCACCGCTCCTGCCGGACGATCTCCCGCAGCCGGGCGTCGAACTCCGCCCTTGGGACCGTGGTCCGGTCCGGCCGGTGCCACAGCCTATCCAAATGGTAGAGCGGGAGCCCGGACACGTCCCGCAGCCTCCGGGCGAAGGTGGTCTTCCCCGCCCCGGGGCAGCCGATCACCACCACGCGTTCCATCCGCCTCACTCCAGCGCGATCTGCGTCTCGCCCGTGTCCTCCTGCCGCAGCAGCGCCCCGGTGGCCGGGAGGGAGCGGACCCGATAGCGCCTCGGGTCCGCCACCGCCGACTCCTCCAGGGGCCGGACGGTGTCCAGCCGGTAGCGCGGCTTCAGCGTCATCACCGCCACGCCCTGGGTCGACCGGGTGGTCTTGGGCGTGAGCAGGGCCGTGTGGAAGATCAGGCACCGGGGCTCGGTGGAGCAGACCGCCACCTCCCCCTCCTGCTCCACCCGGAGGATCGCCCTCAGCGGCGAGCGGTCGGAGTAGGCCCCCGTGAGCTTCCTGCGGTTGGAGGAGGTCTGATAGGCCCGGAGCTCCACCCGCGCGGCCTTGCCGTTCTCGAAGAAGAAGATCAGCCCCCCGGACCAGTCCCCCGGCAGGACCATATGGATGACGCTCTCCCCGGCGTCCATGCCCAGCTTCGCCGGGAGGTAGTCCCCCAGGACGCTGGCCTTGGCGTCGTCGAACTCGCTGAGCCGGGTCTTGTACACCTGGCACCGGTCGGTGAAGAACATGACCTCCGCCCCGCTGGTGGTCTCGAAGGTCTGGCGCAGGCCGTCGCCCTCCTTGAATTTCTGGGCCCCGCTCATGCGCAGGCTCTGGGGGGTGATCTTCTTGAAATAGCCCTCCCGGGAGAGGAAGACGTGGACCGGGTACTCCTCCGGCCCCTCTTCCTCCGCCGGGTCGGGCAGCTCGTGGGCGTAGACGATGGCGGTGCGGCGGGGCTCGCCGTACTTCTCCGCCGCCGCCTGCAGCTCCTCCAGGATGATCCCCTTCACCCGCCGGCCGTCCCGGAGGATGTCCTCCAGGTCGTCGATCTCGTCCTGGAGAGACTCCGCCTCCTGCACCCGCTTCAGGATGTATTCCTTGTTGATGTTGCGCAGGCGGATCTCCGCCACGTGCTCCGCCTGGACCTGGTCGATGCCGAACCCGATCATCAGGTTCGGGATGACCTCGGCCTCCTCCTCCGTCTCCCGGATGGTCTGGATGGCCTTGTCGATGTCCAGCAGGATGCGCTTGAGCCCCTTGAGGAGGTGGAGCTTCTCCTTCCGCTTCCCCAGCACGAAGAAGACCCGCCGCCGCACGGACTCCGTCCGCCACGCCGTCCACTCCTCCAGGATCTTGCGGACGCCCAGCACCTTCGGCATCCCGGCGATGAGCACGTTGAAGTTGCAGGAGAACGCGTCCTCCAGGGGCGTCTGCCGGAAGAGGCGGGCCATGAGCTTGTCCGGGTCCGCCCCGCGCTTGAGGTCGATCGTCAGCTTCAGGCCGGACAAGTCCGTCTCGTCCCGCATGTCGGCGATCTCCTTGGCCTTCCCGGCCTTGATCAGCTCCGCCACCTTGTCCAGGATGGCCTCCGTGGACGTGGAATAGGGGATCTCCACGATCTCGATCAGGTTCTCCTCTTTGACATAGCGCCACTTGGCCCGGACCTTCACGCTGCCCCGGCCCGTCTCATAGATCTCCCGCAGCGCGTCCCGGTCGCAGATCAGCTCGCCCCCCGTGGGGAAATCCGGGGCCAGCAGGGTCTCCGTCAGGTCGTGGTCCGGATCTTTCAGATACGCCGCCGTGGTCTCGCAGACCTCCCGGAGGTTGAACCCGCAGAATTGGGAGGCCATGCCCACGGCGATGCCGCTGTTGGCCGAGACCAGGATGTTGGGGAAGGTCGTCGGCAGCAGGGCGGGCTCCTTCATGGTGTTGTCGTAGTTGTCCACGAAGTCCACCGTGTCGCTGTCGATGTCCCGGAACAGCTCCTGGCAGATCGGGGTCAGCTTGGCCTCGGTGTACCGGGGGGCCGCCCAGGACATGTCCCTGGAGTAATGCTTGCCGAAGTTGCCCTTGGAATCCACGAAGGGGGTCAGCAGCGCGCCGTAGCCCCGGCTGAGGCGGACCATGGTGTCGTAGATGGCGGCGTCGCCGTGGGGGTTGAGGCGCATGGTCTGGCCCACGATGTTGGCGGACTTCGTCCGAGCCCCCGTGAGCAGGCCCATCTTGTACATGGTATAGAGGAGCTTGCGGTGGGAGGGCTTGAAGCCGTCGATCTCCGGGATGGCGCGGGAGACGATGACGCTCATGGCATAGGGCATGTAGTTCGTCTCCAGGGTGTCGGTGATGGGCTGTTCCACCACCGCCGCCCGCAGGCCCAAAACGTTGGGTGCTCCGCCCCTGGGCTTCCTGCCCTCAGGCATCTTCTTCTTTGGCATGGGTCCCTTCCTTCCCTGCTATCCGGATCGGCCAGCCCTCCCGGATGATGTGTTCACGGGCGCTCCGCCCTCATTCCTCCGGCTTGTACTGCTGGCCGAAGGGCGTGACGGCCAGGCCGCCCCGTCCCGTCTCCCGGAGGCTGGGGGGCAGGGACTGGCCCACCCGCTGCATGGCGTCCAGCACCTGGTCCGGCGGCACCCGGCTCTCGATGCCCGCCAGGGCCATCTGCGCCGCCGACAGGGCGTCCATGGCGCCGATGACGTTGCGCTTCACGCAGGGCACCTCCACCAGGCCCCCCACCGGGTCGCAGACCAGGCCCAGCAGGTTCTTCACGGCCATGGCGCAGGCGTGGGCCATCTGCTCCGGCGTCCCCCCCTGCAGGAAGACCAGGGCCGGGGCGGCCATGGCGGCGGCGGAGCCGATCTCCGCCTGGCAGCCGCCCTCCGCGCCGGCGATGCAGGCCCGCTCGGCGATGACCATGCCGAAGCCGGAGGCGATGTACAGCGCCTGGACCAGGGCCTCCTCCGACAGGCCGTAGCGCCGCCTGCAGGGCAGCAGCACCGCCGGCAGCACGCCGCAGGCCCCCGCCGTGGGGGCCGCCACGATCCGCTTCATGCACGCGTTGCACTCGCCCATCCGCAGTGCCCCGGCGATGACCTCGGAGAAGAAGGGGCCGCAGAGGCTGTCCTCTCCGGCCTCCCGGCCGTAGCGCTCCATCCTCCCGCCGTCGCCGCCGGTGAGCCCGCTGTTGGAACGGTCCTCCTCGCAGTAGCCCGCGTCCGCCTGGATCATGGCGTCCAGCAGTCCCGCCATCTTCTGCCAGGATGCCTCCCGGCTGATGCCCTGCTGGCGGCAGTCCGAGATCTGGATGTCCTCCCACAGGGGCATGTCCTGCTCCGCCGCGTCCCGGAGCATCTGTTCGATGGATTGAAAGTCGATCATACCGTCCCCTCCTGTCCTTCCGGGATGTAGCAAGTCACTCTCTTGATGCCCGGCAGGTCCCGGATCTCCTGCACCACGTTGGCCGGCACCGCCTTGTCGCACTCGATCACCATCACCGCCATGCCGCCCCGGCTGCCCCGGTTCAGCTGGAGGGTGGCCACGTTCACGCCCGTGCTGGCCAGGATGATGGTGACGTGGCTGACGCAGCCGGGCCGGTCGGTGTTGTGGATCACCAGGGTGGACAGCTCCCCGCTGAAGGAGCACTCCATCCCGTCCACCTCGAACACCCGCACCCGGCCGCCGCCCAGGGACGAGGCCCCCACCTCCATGCTCCGGCCGCTCCGGCCGGAGAGGCGGATCAGCACGCTGTTGGGGTGCGCGTCCCGGAGGGCGCAGGTGCCGAAGGTGAAGCGCAGCCCCGCCTCCTCCGCCAGGCGGAAGCTGTCGGGGAGCCGGGGATCGTCCGGCGCGAAGCCCAGCAGGCCCGCGATCAGGGCCTGGTGGGTGCCGTGTCCCTTGCCGGTGGAGGCGAAGGAGCCGTGGAGCAGCAGCTCCGCCTCCTGGGGCTCCTCTCCCAGCAGCGACCGGGCCACCCGTCCGATCCGGGCAGCCCCCGCCGTGTGGGAGCTGGAGGGGCCGACCATGATGGGGCCCATGATGTCGAATAGGTTCATGCAGCACATCCTCCGATCTTTATCGTTTTATCCGCATGCCGCCCCTCCGGGCGGCGGCGCGGGTGCTCCCTGTCCCAGGATCTCATGAGATGTCCGCCATCTCCAGATACTTATACCCATCCTCCGCGATATGGCATCCATCCCGCTCCCGCGGGATCCATGCCGCGCCGCGGCGGGCGGTCTCGATACGCGCTCACGCGCGGCTCCCTCGCCTGCGCTCGGCCGCAGGACCATGTCGCATGGGTGCTCTCCCGCGAAAGCCCCTACGAGATGTCCGCCATCTCCAAATACTTATACCCGTCCTCCGCGATATGGCATCCATCCCGCTCCCGCGGGATCCATGCCGCGCCGCGGCGGGCGGTCTCGATACGCGCTCACGCGCGGCTCCCTCGCCTGCGCTCGGCCGCAGGACCATGTCGCATGGGTGCTCTCCCGCGAAAGCCCCTACGAGATGTCCGCCATCTCCAAATACTTATACCCGTTCTCCGCGATATGGTCCTTCCGCCCCTGGAGGTTGTCCCCCAGCAGCAGGTCGAAGACCTGGGCGGTCCGCTCCACGTCCTCCGGCATCACCCGGATCAGCCGCCGGGTCTCCGGGTTCATGGTGGTCAGCCACATCATGTCCGGGTCGTTCTCGCCCAGGCCCTTGGAGCGGTCGATCTTGACCTTCTTCCCCTCCAGCCCCTTCACGATGTCGTTCTTCTCCTTGTCCGAGTAGGCGAACCAGGTGTCCGCGCCGCAGGCGATCTCGAACAGCGGGGTCTCCGCGATATAGACGTAGCCCTCCCGGATGAGGGTGGGCGTCAGGCGGTAGAGCATGGTCAGCACCAGCGTCCGGATCTGGAAGCCGTCCACGTCGCCGTCGGTGCAGATGACCACCTTGTTCCAGCGCAGGTTCGACAGGTCGAAGGAGGACACGTCCTTCACATGCCGGTCCTTCACCTCCACGCCGCAGCCCAGCACCTTGATCAGGTCCGTGATGATCTCGCTCTTGAAGATCCTGGCGTAGTCCGCCTTCAGGCAGTTCAGGATCTTCCCCCGGATGGGCATGATGCCCTGATACTCCGAGTCCCGGGCCAGCTTCACGCTGCCCAGGGCGCTGTCGCCCTCCACGATGTAGATCTCCCGCCTGGCGGTGTCCTTCGTCCGGCAGTCCACGAACTTCTGGACCCGGTTGGCGATGTCCACGCTGCCGGAGAGTTTCTTCTTGATGTTCAGCCGGGCCTCCTCGGCCTTCTCCCGGCTCCGCTTGTTCAGCAGGACCTGCTCCGCGATCTTCTCCGCGTCGAAGTGGTTCTCGATGAGATAGATCTCCAGGTTGGACCGGAGGAACTCCGTCATGGCCTCCTGGACGAAGCGGTTGGTGATGGCCTTCTTGGTCTGGTTCTCATAGGAGGTCTGGGTGGAGAAGTTGCTGCTCACCAGGATCAAACAGTCCTCCACATCCGCCCAGGAGATCTTGCTCTCGTTCTTCTGGTATTTCCCCTGCTCCCGGAGGTATTTGTCGATGGCGGAGACGAAGGCGGACTTGCTGGCCTTCTCGGGGCTCCCCCCGTGCTCCAGCCAGCTGGAGTTGTGGTAGTGCTCCACCACGTTCACCCGGTTGGAGAAGCAGAAGGCGGCGGAGAGCTTCACCTTATATTCCGGCTTGTCCTCCCGGTCCCGGCCCCGCCGCTCCGCCTGCCAGCAGGCCGGGGCGGTCAGGGCGTCCTCCCCGGCCAGCTCCGCCACATAGTCGGCGATGCCGTTCTCATAGAAGAACTCCGTCTCCTCGAACCGGCCCTCCTCCGTCTCATCGCGGAAGTGGAAGCGGACCCCGGCGTTGACCACCGCCTGGCGCTTCATCACGCCGGCGAAGTACTCCGGCGGGATGGCGATGTCGGTGAACACGTCCAGGTCCGGCAGCCAGCGGGTCCGGGTGCCGGTCTTCCTGGACTGGGCCTTGGGGAGGGGGGCCTTCTCCAGCTCCCCCACGATCTGCCCCCGCTCGAAGCGCAGGCGGTATTCGAAGCCGTCCCGCCAGACGGTGACGTCCATATAACGGGAGGCGTACTGCGTGGCGCAGGAGCCCAGGCCGTTGAGCCCCAGGGAGAACTCGTAGTTGTCGCCGGACACGTTGTCGTATTTGCCGCCGGCATAGAGCTCGCAGAAGACCAGCTCCCAGTTCCAGCGGCCCTCCTTCTCGTTCCAGTCCACCGGGCAGCCCCGGCCCGCGTCCTCCACCTCCACGCTGTGGTCCAGGAACCGGGTGACGGTGATGGACGTGCCGTGGCCCTCCCGGGCCTCGTCGATGGAGTTGGA
>NZ_CAJUBK010000068.1 GCF_910584465.1 uncultured Oscillibacter sp. | reverse complement strand
CGACCCCCTCATCAAGGAGGGCTCCGCCCGGCTGTTCCTGGGCATGCCCAGCGAGCCGCCCTTCAACAAGTCTCATGTAGAAGTCAGTTACATGGAGCCCGCCGCGGCCCCCCACCACTTCTGCCAGCCCGTGGAGGGCGCCCTCCCCCGGGAGGGCACCGACGAGGCCGCCACCGACACCCATGTCCTGGCCCTTCTGGGTGTGAGGCCGGAGGTGGGCGCGAAGTTCACCATGACCTTCGAGCTGGATGACAACACGGACCACCCCATCCCCGTCACCCGGACCTTCACTCTCTCCGGCTGGTGGGAGTACGACAGCGCCGTGGTGGCCAGCCATGTCCTCCTGCCCCGGTCCGCCGCCGAGGAGATCGCGGCCCTTGGCAGCGGGAACCCCTATTCCATGACCGGAAAGTGGACCCTGAACGTGATGCTGGACAACGCCTTCCATATCCGGGAGGACATCTATCAGGTCCTGGAAAACCACGGCTACCAGGGGGAGGACTTCCAGGCGGACAACTACCTGGACACCGGGGTCAACTGGGGCTATTCCGGGGCCCAGCTCTCCAACAGCTTCGACATCACGACGCTCATCGCCATCGTGGCCCTGCTGCTGCTGATCGTCTTCACCGGCTACCTCATCATCTACAACGTCTTCCAGATCTCCGTCACCAACGACATCCGGTTCTACGGCCTTTTGAAGACCATCGGCACCACCGGGCGGCAGCTCAAGCGCATCGTCCGCCAGCAGGCCCTGATGCTGAGCCTGATCGGCATCCCCTTCGGGCTGCTGCTGGGCTTCGTCATCGGCAATCAGCTGACCCCCGTTATCATGGCCCAGCTGAGCTACAAGCACGCCTTCGTCTCCTTCGACCCCCTGATCTTCATCGGCGCAGCCCTGTTCTCCCTGCTGACGGTGTCCCTCTCCTGCGCCCGGCCGGGCCGCATGGCGGCCAAGGTCTCCCCGGTGGAGGCGGTCCGCTACACCGAGGGCGGCGGGAAAAAGCCCGGCAAACGAGAGAAGACCCGCAAGACCCAGGGCGGCGCATCTCTGCCCAAAATGGCCTGGGCCAACCTGGGGCGGAGCCGCGGCAAGACCGTGGTGACAGTCATCTCCCTGACGTTGGCCGTGGTGCTGGCTACCATGACTTATACCTTCTCCATTGGCTTCGACATGATGAAGTACCTGCAAAACAAGGCGGACGTGGACTTCATCCTGGGGGACGCGGCTTACTTCCAGGTCGGCGGCGGGGGCTTCTGCTCCACCGACGAGGCGGTGCCGGAGACTGTCATTTCCGACGTGAGGGCCCAAAGCGGCATCGAGGAAAACGGCCGGATCTACGGCAATGTCTCCGACATCGAGGAGTTCGTCACCGAGGAGTGGTTCCGGGGCATCTGGAGCAAGTGGAACCCGCCGGAGGTCCTGGACCTGCAGATCAAGTACAAGGAGCGGATGGACGACGGCCTCCTGGCGGACCGGGTGCAGCTCTACGGTATGGAGGACTTCCCCCTGAGCCTGCTGGACGTGCTGGAGGGGGACCTGGCCCCGCTGTCGGACCCCAGCCAGAAGGCCATCGCCGCCGTGTACCTGACGGACGACTACGATTCCACCATCTTCGGCTCCAACTGGGCCAAGCTGGGGGACAAGGTGACCCTGCGCTACGTCACCGAGCGGGAGTACTTCTATATGGACAACGGGGAGATCATCGAGGACACCGACAACGTGGACCCCAACCGGAACTGGACCAGCCGGGCCGTCGCTTATGAGGAAGTGGAGTACACCGTCTGCGCCCTGGTGCAGGTGCCCGACTCCATCGGCTACCGCTACTATGGCGCGGACCAGTTCGTCCTGGGGGCCGAGCGGTTCCGGCAGGACACCGGGACCGACAGCGTCATGACCTATATCTTCAACACCACCGACGAGGCGGAGCCGGAGATGGAGTCCTTCCTGGCGGAGTACACGGAGAGCGTCCAGCCCCTCTATGACTACGAGAGCCGGGCCACGTATGCCGCCGAGTTCGAGGGCTTCCGGGGCATGTTCATGACCATGGGCGGGGCGCTGAGCTTCATCATCGGCCTCGTCGGCGTGCTGAACTTCGTCAACGCGGTCCTCACGGGCATCCTCACCCGGAAGCGGGAGCTGGCGGTCCTCCAATCCGTGGGCATGACGGGGAAGCAGCTCAAGTCCATGCTGGTGTACGAGGGGCTGTATCATACCCTCCTGGCCCTTTTGGCGTCCCTGGTGATGACGGTCGTCCTGGGGCCCCTGCTGGGCGGCGCCGTATCGGACATCTTCTGGTTCTTCACGTACCGTCTGACCGTGGTCCCCATCGCGGCGGTCCTGCCGGTCTTCCTGGCCCTGGGGGCGCTGGTGCCGCTGTGGACCTACCGCTCCGTGTCGAGGCGGACCATCGTGGAGCGCCTGCGGGAAGCGGAGACATGAGCCTGAGAGGGCCCGCCGGGAGGCGGGCCCTCCGCCTGCCGAAAAGACTTTTCGGCAGGCGGAGCAAGTTTCCAGGACGTCCAAAAAGGTCCTGGAAACTCCTTTATCGAAAACGGAGGGGGCCTTCTCAGGCCCCTCCCGCGGCGCTCCTCCTTCCCGGCGATGGGGCCTTCGCTCCTTTTTCGACACGCGGAGGGCCCGCCTCTCTTTGCTGACAAGACAGGTATCGATATATCTATCTATTTTCGTGGATATTTCCCGAAAAAGAGATTGCTTTTCCGGACGATCTTGCTTATAATCAAGGGAACGACGAGAGGAGAGGGTGTTACCCGCCATGCATACCGAACAAAAGCTGAACATGACCATGCTCTGCGACTTTTACGAGCTGACCATGGGCAACGGCTATTTCCAGACCGGCTTCCAGGACCGGATCACCTATTTCGACGTGTTCTTCCGGGACGTGCCGGACAAGGGGGGCTTCGCCATCTGCGCGGGCCTGGACCAGCTGATCGACTATATCCTGGACCTGCACTTCGACGAGGAGGACATCGAATACCTCCGGGGCCGGGGCCTGTTCTCCGAGGAGTTTTTGAACTACCTGAAGGAGTTCCGCTTCACCGGCGACATCTGGGCCATCCCGGAGGGCACGCCCATCTTCCCCCAGGAGCCGGTGATCACCGTCCGGGCCCCCGCCATCCAGGCCCAGCTGATCGAGACGTTCACCCTCCTGGCCATCAACCACCAGAGCCTCATCGCCACCAAGGCCAACCGCATCGTCCGCGCGGCCCAGGGGCGGACGGTGCTGGAGTTCGGCTCCCGCCGGGCCCAGGGCACCGACGGCGCCATCACCGGCGCCCGGGCGGCCTACATCGGCGGCTGCGCCGGGACGGCCTGCACCATCTCCGACCAGCTCTACCGCGTCCCCGCCGGGGGCACCATGGCCCACGCCTGGGTCCAGATGTTCGACACCCAGTACGAGGCGTTCGAGACGTACTGCAAGCTCTACCCCGGCAACGCCACCCTCCTGGTGGACACCTACAACACCCTGAAGTCCGGCGTGCCCGACGCCATCCGGGCCTTCGACGCCGTGCTGAAGCCCCTGGGCATCAAGGAGTGCGGCATCCGCCTGGATTCCGGCGACATCGCCTACCTGACCCAAAAGGCCCGGAAGATGCTGGACGACGCGGGCTGGACGGAGTGCCGGATCTCCGCGTCCAACTCCCTGGACGAGTATATCATCCGGGACCTGCTGATCCAGGGGGCGCAGATCGACATGTTCGGCGTGGGCGAGCGGATGATCACCGCCAGCAGCCAGCCGGTCTTCGGCGGCGTGTACAAGCTGGTGGCCCTGGAGGACGGGGAGGGCCGCATCGTCCCCAAGATCAAGGTCAGCGAGAACGTGGACAAGATCACGAACCCCCACTATAAGAAGGTCTACCGCATCTTCGACAAGGCCACCGGCAAAGCCGAGGCGGACTACATCACCGTCTGGGACGAGAGGGTGGATGAGGAGCGGAGCCTGGAGCTCTTCGACCCCCGGGCCACCTGGAAGCGGAAGACCTATACGAACTTCACCGTCAGGCCCCTCCAGCAGCCCATCTTCCTGGGAGGGGAGCTGGTGTATGCGCGGCCCGGCCTGAAGGAGATCCAGACCTATTGCAGGGAGCAGGTGGACACCCTCTGGGACGAGGTGAAGCGCTTCGAGAACCCCCACAGGTATTATGTGGACCTCAGCCAGCGGCTGTGGGACATCAAGCAGACCCTGCTCCGGGAGCGCGAGTGAGGGGATCGACCGGGCCGGACGGCATACGCCCGGCCCGGATCTTATCATTTTTTCCGATTTACCTGTTGAAGACGGCGGCGGATCTTTGTATAATAGAAAGGTCAAGCGCTGAGACTGCCAGTGAGGAGGCGAGGCTTCATGCACAAGAACATCCCCCATATCCCCAAGGTGGAGGAGCGGATCGAGCGGAAGATCTCGGCCGTCACCAGCATCTCCATGTGCGTGTTCACGGTGATCGTCCAGATCGTCACTTCCCTGGCGATCTCCCACTTCCTGGCGGAGTCGTCCAGCTATGTCTACGCCCTGCTGCTCTGCGCCGGTGCGGTGCTGGCGATCCGGGTCTATCAGCGGCCCGGCAGCCCCACCTATAAGCTGGTGTGGATGTGCCTGCTGCTGGCGATGCCGGTGTCCGGCATGATCCTCTTCTGCCTCTGGGGCGGGACCCACCAGGCCAAGCAGCTCAGCCTCCGTCCGGCGCCGCCGATCCCCTGCCGGGAGAGCCAGCGCATGGCCAGCCAGATCGACCTGGCCCGGCTCCGGCGGAAGTCCCCGGCGTGGGGACGGCTGGCGGCGTACCTGGAGAAGCGGGGCTTCCTGCTCTACCGGGACACGGACGCCGTCTACTTCAAGGAGGGCGCGGACTTTTTCGAGGACCTGATCGCCCGCCTGGGACAGGCGGAGATCTATGTCTTCCTGGAGTACTATATCCTGGCGGAGGGGAAGCTCTGGGACCGCATCTTCGCCGTTTTGAAGGAGCGCGCCGCCGCCGGGGTGGAGATCCACATCACCTTCGACGACTTCGGGAACCTGACCCGCCTGTCCGACGAGACCCTCCAGGCCATCCAGGACGCGGGCATCGAGGTCCGGGTCTTCAACCCCGTCCACCGCTATGTGAACCGCATCTACTTCAACTACCGGGACCACCGGAAGATCGCCGTCATCGACGGGCAGTACGCCTACACCGGCGGGATCAACATCGCCGACGAATACGCGAACCTCATCGTCCGCTTCGGCCACTGGAAGGACACCGCCGTCCGCATCGAGGGAGAGGGCGTCTGGGGCTTCGCCACCCAGTTCATGCAGATGTGGAAGATGATGGGCGGCACGTTCCACAACGAGGACGATTATTACCGGCCCCGCCACGAGGTGGCCAACGCCCGGGGCTGGTGCCAGCCCTTCACCGACGGGCCGCTGAACAACCCGGACAACCCCATCGAGGAGGTCTATCTCCAGATCATGGCCTCGGCCCAGAAGATGCTGTACCTCACCACGCCCTATTACGCCGTGGAGGAGTCCATGCAGAAGGCCCTGTGCATCGCCGCCGACGCGGGGGTGGACGTGCGGCTGTTCATCCCCGGCGTCCCGGACCACCACAAGTTCACCTACATGGTGGCGGAGACCTACTGGGGCGAGCTGCTGAGCCACGGCGTGAAGATCTATAAATATGCCCCCGGCTTCCTCCACGCCAAGAGCGTCATGGCGGACCGGGAGATCGCCCTGATCGGCAGCACGAACATGGACTACCGGACCTTCCAGCTGCACTATGAGTGCGGCGTGCTGCTCTACCACATGCCGGTGGTGGAAGACCTGCTGGAGGACCTGGACGGCATCCTGGCCGAGAGCCGGCCCTACACCCTGGAGGACTGGGGCCGGCGCTCCTGGTTCCGGAAGGTGTGGGCGTCCGTGTTCCGGCTGGGCGCGATCTGGCTATGAACCTTTTTTGGGAGGGACCTTCCCATGTCCCGTGACCTCACCCCGCAGGAGACCGCCGAGCGCAGTCTCATCAAGACCTACCGCAAGTCCCTTTGGAACCCCTTCATCGCCGCCGTGAAGCGCTATGAGCTGGTGTCGCCGGGGGACCAGATCGCCGTGTGCATCTCCGGCGGGAAGGACTCCATGGTCCTGGCCAAGCTGATGCAGGAGCTGCAAAGGCATACCGACCGCCCCTTCGGCCTGACCTTCCTGGCGATGGATCCGGGCTACAGCCCCGCCAACCGGCGGCGGCTGGAGGAGAACGCCCGGCGCCTGGGGGTGCCCCTCTCCATCTTCGAGAGCGGCATCTTCGACGTGACCTTCCAGGCGGAGAAGAACCCTTGCTATCTCTGCGCCCGGATGCGCCGGGGGTGCCTCTACGCCAGGGCGCGGGAGCTGGGCTGCAACAAGATCGCTCTGGGGCACCACTTCTCCGACGTCATCGAGACGACCCTGCTGGGCCTCTTCTACGGCGCGCAGCTCCAGGCCATGCCGCCCAAGCTCCGCAGCAGGAACTTCCCCGGCATGGAGCTGATCCGCCCCCTGTACTGCGTCCACGAGGACGCCATCGTCAACTGGCGGGACTATAACGGGCTCCGCTTCCTCCAGTGCGCCTGCCGGTTCACCGAGGCGCGGGACGCCTCCGGCGACGGCGTGGGGGAGAGCAAGCGCCAGGAGGTCAAGCTCCTCCTGCGGGAGCTGAAGAAGACGAACCCCAACATCGAAAAGAGCATCTTCCGGGCCATCCACGGCGTCCAGCTGGACACGTTCCCCGGCTTCAAATACCGGGGCGGGGCCCATTCGTTCACCGATATCTATGACCGTTCCCCGTTTCCCGGCGGGGCGGACGCGTAAGGGAGGAACACCACA
This sequence comes from uncultured Oscillibacter sp., assembly GCF_910584465.1. Lineage (GTDB taxonomy): Bacteria > Bacillota > Clostridia > Oscillospirales > Oscillospiraceae > Oscillibacter. The sequence continues at coordinate 4,203 of NZ_CAJUBK010000068.1, read as the reverse complement.
TGGATTACTATCGCTGTGAGAACCCGGACTGCGGCTTCGTGGCCGAGGAGGAGCCGGACGTCTGCCCCCGCTGCGGGGGGACCTTCTTCACCGCCCTGACCGAGGATGAGATGACCGCCTCCGACTGGGTCAGCATGGGGAACCAGGCCGTGGACGACAAGCGGGAGACCGACGCCCTGGCCTGTTACCAGCGGGCGGCGGCGATGGGGGATCCCCTGGGCCTGACGAACCTGGGCTGGTGCCTGGAGGCGGGCATCGGCGTCCCCGCGGACCGGAAGCAGGCCGTGATGCTCTACGCCCAGGCGGCGGAGCAGGAATACATGCCGGCCTTGACGAACCTGGGCTACTGCTATACTTACGGCATCGGCGTGGAGGTCGACTACGACAAGGCCCTCAAGTGCTTCCAGCGGGGGGCGGAGCAGGGCTTCCCCCGCGCTCAGTTCCTGCTGGCGGAGGCGTACCGCCGGGGCAGCGGCGTAGAGGAGGACGAGGCGGAGGCCGCCAAGTGGTACCAGTCCGCCGCGTGGCTGGGCTATCCCGGCGCGCAGACGGAGCTGGGCCGGTGCCTGGAGTTCGGCACCGGCGTGGAGCAGGATCTGGAGCAGGCCGTGAAGTGGTACTCCGCCGCCGCGGAACAGGGCAACGCCCCCGGCATGTGCTGTCTGGGGTTCATGTACGAGTCCGGCCGGGGCGTGGAGCAGAGCTGGGAGACCGCCGTGGAGTGGTACCGCAGGGCCGCGGAGAAGGGGTATCCCCGGGCCCTGTGCAACCTGGCCTGGTGCTATGAGCACGGGCAGGGGGTGAAGCGGGACTTCGCCGAGGCCGTCCGGCTGTACCGGGCGGCGGCGGATCAGGAGTATCCCCGGGGCCAGCTGTGCATGGGGCTCTGCTATGAGCGGGGCCGGGGCGTGCCCCTGGACAAGGCCGAAGCCGCCGACTGGTACCGCAAGGCCGCCGACCAGGGCGACGAGGACGGCGCGTGCTGCCTGGGCTTCCTGTATGAGACCGGCGAGGGCGTGGAGCAGAGCTGGGAGACGGCCGTGGAATGGTACCGCAAGGCCGCCGACGGGGGCTCTCCCCGGGGCATGTGCAACCTGGCCTGGTGCTATGAGCACGGCGAGGGCGTGGAGGAGGACCTGGAAGCGTCCTTCGTCTGGTACAGCCGGGCGGCGGAGCAGGGCGACCCCCGGGGGCTGTTCAGCGTGGCCCGGGCCTATGATTACGGCATCGGCGCGAAGCCGGACATGGAGAAAGCCGCCGAGTGGTACCAGCGGGCCGCGGACGCCGGGTCCGCCCCCGCCACCTGCGATCTGGGCGTGTGCTACGAGCGGGGCGAGGGCGTGCCCCAGAGCTATGAGAAAGCCGTGGAGCTCTACCGCAAGGCCGCCGAGATGGGCAACGCGCCGGGACAGTGCAACCTGGGGTTCATGTACGAATCCGGCCGCGGCGTGGAGCAGAGCTGGGAAGAGGCCGTGAAGTGGTATTCCGCCGCCGCCCAGCAGGGGTTCTCCCGGGCCCAGTGCAACTTGGCCTGGTGCTATGAGACCGGCAGCGGCGTGGAGGGCAACCTGGCCCGCGCGGTCCACTGGTACCGCAAGGCCGCGGAGCAGGGGGAGCCCCGGGGCATGTTCTGCTTGGGGCTTTGCTATAAGCATGGCCGGGGCGTGGACCGAGACGACGCCGAGGCCGTCCGGTGGTATCAGGAAGCGGCGAAGGCGGGCTATACCCGGGCGCTTTGCAACCTGGGCGTTTGCTATGAGTTCGGCGAGGGCGTGGAGCAGAGCCTGGAGAAGGCCGTGGACTTCTACCGCCAGGCGTCCGAGAAGGGGGACCCGGCGGGCCGGTGCAACCTGGGCTATATGTACGAGACCGGCCGGGGCGTGACGCAGAGCGCCATCGAGGCCGCCCGGCTCTATAAGCTGTCCGCGGAGGCGGGGTATCCCCGGGCCATGTGCAATTACGGATATTGCTGTGAGTCCGGCCAGGGCGTGGCCCGGAAGGACCCCGCCGAGGCGGCGGAGTGGTATCGCCGTGCCGCCGAGGCCGGGGACGCCACCGGGGCCTGCAACCTGGGCTACCTCTACGAGACCGGCGAGGGCGTGGAGCAGAGCTGGGAGGACGCCGTGACCTACTACCGCCAGGCGGCGGAGCAGGGTCAGGCCCGGGGGCAGTATCTCCTTGGCTGGTGCTACGAGCACGGCAAGGGCGTGCCGGCCAGCATGGAGCAGGCCAGGAAGCTCTACGAGGCGTCGGCGGGACAGGACTACAAGCACGCGGCGGAGGCCCTGGAGCGGCTGAAGGACGGCCCGAAGCCGGAGCACGCCAAGCCGGAAGGGAAGAGAGCGCCGGAGAAGAGGCCCGCGGAGAAGAAGGAGAAGAAGCCCGAGAAGGGCGGCTTCCTCAAGGGCTTCTTCGGCGGGAAGCGATAGGACCGCGCCGTGCGGAGGACATAAGGGAAGGCAGAGACGATGCGTCTCTGCCTTTTTTCATCTTGGCTGCACGGCGAACATGAGCTCTCTGGCGAAGGCCCGCGTCCGGGCCTCCTTCTCCTCATCCATGAAGACCGTCCCATAGCCCAGATGGCGCTCCGCATGGCTCCCCAGATACCGGAGCCCGGAGTGCTTACAATAGCGCCGCATGCCCTCTTCGAAAAGGTCCGCCCCCTTTTCCGGACGGTAGCCGCAGGTCAGCAGCAGGGCCAGGGCCTTCCCCTCCCAAAGGGAGGGCCCTCTGGCTTGGCCGTAGAATTTGTCCATACCGTAGACCAGGCGGTCCAGCAGCGCCTTCATCGGCGGCGTACAGTACCAGGAGTAGATGGGCGTCGCCAGGATCAGCAGGCCGCTCTCCAGGACCTTGCGGAAGATCGTCCGGACGTCGTCCTCCTGGGGACAGCCGAAGCCGGTCCAGTCCTCCTGGCAGCGGCGGCACGCCACGCAGGGGCGGATGTCCAGGTCGTAGAGCCAAATGGTCTCCGTCTCCAGCCCACCCGCTCCCAGCTCTTCGCGCAAGGGCCCCAGCAGGGCGGCGGTGTTGCCGCCCTTCCGGGGGCTTCCCATCAGGACGAGGCCCTTCACACCACGGCCCCGACCCGGTCCAGCGAACGCCCGGGGACGGAGCGCCCGTCCTCCTGCGCGCTCCGGCGGGGGGCCTCCGGGGCCTGGGCCGGAGGCTCGGCCAAGCGCTCCCGGGCCACGGACAGCATCAGCTTGATGCGGTTCTCCTGGTTCACCCGCGTGGCGCTGGGGTCGTAGTCGATGGGGGTGATGTTGGCCTGGGGATAGAGTTCCCGGATCTTGTTGATCATGCCCTTGCCGCAGATGTGGTTGGGCAGGCACCCGAAGGGCTGGGCGCAGACGATGTTCTCATAGCCCGCCCGGACCAGCTCGATCATCTCGGCGGTCAGCAGCCAGCCCTCCCCCATCTTGTCGCCCATGCCGATGATGCCGTCGGTGAGCTTGATGAGCTCCTTGAACGGCAGGGGCGCGTGATAGCCGTTGTCCTTCAGGGCTTTGATGAGGACGCTCTCCATGCCCTCGATGTAATTCAGGGCCAGGTCGGAGACGTGCTTCTCCCAGAAGCTGCCGCCATAGAGCCGGGCGGTCTCCGACGGGTTGTAGATGCAGTATTGCAGGAAGCCCATCAGCCCCGGCAGGTTCACCTCGCACCCCTGGGAGGCCAGGAAAGCCTCCAGGTCGTTGTTCCCCAGGGGGGAGTACTTGACGTAGATCTCGCCGACCACGCCCACCTTCACCTTGGGGACCCGCCGGACGGGGATGGCGGCGAACTCCGCCGCGATCTTGGGCATGGCGGCCCTCATCTCCCGGCCGCTGTAGCCCCGGTCCTCGCGGACCCAGCCGCAGATGGTCCCGAGCCACTCCTCCTGGAGGGCCTTCGCCGCGCCGGCCTCGATCTCATAGGGCTCCGTCTGGGCCTTCAGGGCCACCAGCAGGTCGCCGTAGTAGACGACGGCCAGGAGCTTGCGGAGGAAGGGCAGGGTCATGGGGAAGCCGGACCCCTTCTCCAGGCCGGAGAAGTTCAGGCTCACCACCGGCACCTGGGGATAGCCCGCCTTGACCAGGGCCTTGCGCAGGAGATGGATGTAATTGGAGGCCCGGCAGCCGCCGCCGGTCTGGGTGATGATCAGGGCCGTGTGGTCCAGGTCGTACTTCCCGGAGGCCAGGGCGTCCAGGAACTGGCCGATGA
>NZ_CAJUBK010000067.1 GCF_910584465.1 uncultured Oscillibacter sp. | reverse complement strand
GCTGGATGTGGTTGTCCAGCATCGCCGCCAGCAGGTTGTTGGCCGCGCCGATGGCATGGAAGTCCCCGGTGAAGTGGAGGTTGATGTCCTCCATGGGCACGACCTGGGCGTAGCCGCCGCCGGCCGCGCCGCCCTTCACGCCGAAGACGGGGCCCAGGGAGGGCTCCCGCAGGGCCACCAGGGCATCCTTCCCCAGGCGGCGGAGGGCGTCGGCCAGGCCCACCGTCGTGGTGGTCTTGCCCTCTCCGGCGGGGGTGGGGTTGATGGCGGTGACGAGGATCAGCTTCCCGTCGCCGCGGCGGCTCTCCCGCAGGAGGCGGGGGTCCACCTTGGCCTTGCAGCTGCCGTAGAGCTCCAGGTACTGGGGGTCGACGCCGGCGGCGGCGGCGATCTCCGTGATGGGACGCATCGCGCAGGACTGGGCGATCTCGATGTCGGACGGAACACGCATGGCAGGGCCCTCCTTCGTTTCGTATAAAGGTATTACTTATTTTCGGCAAGTTTGATGATACCATACGGGCGAAGGAAAAGGAAGTGGGAGATCGAACAAGGAAGGGGCCTTGCCTTCCTCCGGATCTTATGTTATTGTAAAGACAAAGGCCGCGAGGGGCGGCGGCGGGAGACCGCGTCCTCCGGGAGGGGGCGGCGGGGATGCCGCCGCATCCCAGGGCGTTGGTCCGCCGTGACGGCCGCCGCTGGGAGCGGGGACCGCCCGGCCGCGGCGGCCCCGGTTTTCGGGCGGGCCGGGGACGAAGAGGACCGGCCGCTCGTGCGCGGCGTCCAGCAAAGATGCCCCGAAGGGGCCGGGCGGCAAGGCCGGCGAGGGCCTTGCAGAGGGAGGATGGATCATGGAGATCAGCGTCAGCGGACAGCAGCGGCGTACCGCGCAGATCGGGAAGGCCGTGCCTCGGATGGGGAAGGGGCCCGCCGGGACAGGGAGCGCCCTGAGACGGACCGGGAGCGATCGGGCCGACTGGTCCCGGGATGCCCTGGCCTTTTTGCGGGAGCTGGACCGTCAGGACATGGAAAGACGGCGGAGGGAGCTGGAGGCGAAGCAGGAGGGCAGCAGCGATCTGGATGTGCTGTCGAAGTCCCTGAAGGTGATGGAGAAGTGCCAGAAGATCGCCGCCCGCATCATGAGGGGGGACAAGGTGCCGCCTCAGGACGAGATGTTCCTGATGGAGGCCGACCCGGACGGCTATAAGCTGGCCCTGGTCTGCCGGGAGCCGAAGGAGAAGCCCAAGGAATGGGAGTCCGTCCTGGACGAGGAGGGAGAAGAGGGCGGCTCCGCCGGATCGGAGGGTCCCGCCGTGTCCGGCGGGGAGTCGGCGGAGGCCGCGGGGTCGAGCGCAGAGGCTTGAAACGGACAGCAAAAGGCGGCGGGGATATCCCGCCGCCTTTTTGTGGCCGGAAAACGAGGAAGACTGAAATGACGGGAAGGGAGAGTGTGTGCGGGAGACCCAGGAAGGGTCTCCTGCACCATCCTGATCATGAAGTTTTCAGGACTTTCAAAAAAGTCCTGAAAACTTGCTCAGCCAGTCGAAAAGACATTTTCGACAGGCTGAGGCGGCGGGGATATCCCCGCCGCCTTTTCCGCGCCTCTCAGGCCGCGCTCAGTGCGACCCGTTGATGAACTTGTCCAACAGGCGGGAGACCTCCCGGATGTCGATGGGTTTGGCCACATGGGCGTTCATGCCGCAGTCCAGGCACTTCTTGATGTCCTCGGAGAAGGCGTCGGCGGTCATGGCGATGATGGGGATGTCCCGGTCGGGCCGGTCCAGCTTCCGGATGGCCTGCGTAGCCTCGTAGCCCGTCATCACCGGCATCCGCAGATCCATCAGGATGGCGTCGTAGAAGCCGGCGGGGGAGTTCTCGAACTTGTCCACGCAGATGCGGCCGTTCTCCGCCCACTCCAGCTCCATCCCCAGGTCGGAGAGGAGCTCGTTGGCGATCTCCCAGTTCAGGTCGTTGTCCTCCGCCAGGAGGATGTGTATGCCGGAGAAGTCTCCCAGCTTCTCCTCATACGGCTCCTGAGGAGCGTCCGGGGAGTCGACGAAGGGCTTGAGCCCATAGAAGAGGGTGGAGCGGAAGAGGGGCTTGGAGATGAAGCCGGTGATGCCCGCGGACTTGGCCTCCGTCTCGATCTCGCTCCAGTCGTAGGCGGAGATCAGGAGGATGGGCGTGTCGCTGCCGAAGCGCTTGCGGATCTCCTTGGCGGCGGTGATGCCGTCGATGTCCGGCAGCTTCCAGTCCAGGAGGATGATGTGATAAGCGTCCTGGATCTTGACCCGGTGGTCGATCATCTCCATGGCCTTCTCCGCGTTCAGGGCCCAGTCGGCGTTGACGCCGATGGACTTCAGGGAGGTCGCGGTGCTCTCGCAGAGCTGGCGGTCGTCGTCCACCACCAGGATGTTCCACTCCGGGAGGATCATCTCCTCTTCCGGGGTCTCGGCCCGCTGGAGGTCCAGGACGACCCGGAACTCGCTGCCCTTGCCCAGCTCGCTGTCCACCTCGATGGTGCCGCCCATGGCGTCCACGATGTACTTGGTGATGGCCATGCCCAGGCCGGAACCCTCGGTCCGGCGGACGCGGGCGCTGTCCTCCCGGACGAAGGACTCGAAGATCTTCGCCCGGAACTCCGGGGTCATGCCGATCCCGTTGTCCTTCACGTGGAGGTGGATGCGGATATAGTCGTCCCCCTTGGGGGAGGCTTCCTCGTAAAGGGAGACCTGGATCAGGCCGTTCTCCGGGGTGAATTTCAGCGCGTTGCCCAGGAGGTTCAGCAGGACCTGGTTCAGCCGCACGCTGTCACAGCAGACGTTCTCCGTGGAGATGTCATGGATGAAGACGTCGAACTGCTGGTGCTTGGAGCGGACCTGGGGCTGGACGATGCTGACGATGCTGTCCATGACCTCCCGGAGGGAGACCTGGTCCATGTTCAGCGTCATCTTGCCGCTCTCGATCTTGCTCATGTCCAGCACGTCGTTGATCAGGCCCAGCAGGTGCCGGCTGGAGAGGGTGATCTTCTTCAGGCAGTTCTGGACCTGCTGGGTATCCAGGATATTGGCGGTGGCGATGGCGGTCATGCCCACGATGGCGTTCATGGGGGTCCGGATATCGTGGGACATGTTGGAGAGGAACTCGCTCTTGGCCTTGTTGGCGTGGACGGCCTCCTTCCGGGCCTTCTCCAGCTCGGCCATCTGTTCCTGGAGCAGCTTGGAATACTGCCAGAACACCATCAGCAAGATCGCCAGCACGATGGTGCAGCCCAGGAAGGCCATGAACAGCCAGGTGCGGCTGAGGTCGCTGACGGACTCGTCCAGCTGCCCGTAAGGCAGCACCGTGATCAGGAACCACTCGGAATAGGGGAGCTTGTTGCACTGCAGGTGCCGGCGTTCCCGGCCGAAGGTGAGCAGGGTGGTATAGTCCTGCCCGCTGTCCATGGCGGCCTCCAGCTCGCGGATGTACTGCTCCCCGTCCTCCCCCTGCTCCTGGAACAGGGCCTGGATGCGGTCGAAGTAATTCTCCCGGAAAGCGTCGCCGCTGCGGATGACGAAGGTGCCGTCCCGGCGGATGATGTGGGAGTAGACCAAGGTGTTCTCACTGTAAAGGGAGAGGGTGTCGGAGATGTAGCTGGCGGGGAGGCTGGCCACCAGGGCGGTGGCGGTCTCCCCGTTGGACATGCGGTACTCGGCGGAGACGCCCAGGACGATGTCCTTCTCCCCGCGGTCGGTGGCGGCCACGGCCACCTTCATCTCCCCGTTGTTCATGGAGTCCAGGAAGGGCTCCTGGTCCGCCAGGATGGGCTCGTCACCGTAGATCATGTCGAATTCCCCGGTGGGAGAGTAGTAAGCCAGGGACTCGAAGCCCCGCATGTTGGCGTTGACGGCCAGGCTCTCCCGCAGCTCGTCCGGGGAGTGGTACCGCGGATCGAAGCTCTCCACCAGGGCCGCTACCTGAGAGAGGCGGAGCTGGATGGTGGTCTCGAAGTGCTGGGTGATCTTCTCGCCCATGCCGGACATATAGACGCTGCCCACATCGCTGATGGTCTGGGAGCTCTTCCGGGACATGAAGAAGGCCAGGAAGGAGAAGATGCATATGGTCAGCAGGAGGACCAGCGCCAGACTGACGGTGAGGAAGCGGGAGGCGCTGTTGAAATGTCTCTTCATCCCGCGCTCTCCTTCTGGAAGGCTTGGATAGCGGCCACGGTCTGGCTGTGATCTGCCCGCACCTCCTCCGCCAAAGCGTCGGACTCCGGCGTATAGCCGTGGCGCAGGGATTCACAGAGGCGGCTGCTGGACGCCTGGAGCTTGTCGAGGCTCAGGTTCTGACAGACGCCCTTGATGGTGTGGGCGGCCCGGAAGGCGTTTTCGTAATCCTTCTCCTCCAAAGACCGGCAGAGCAGGTCATAGCTGCCGTCGGCCAGGAACTTCAGCACGAATTTCTGTACCAGCCGTTCGCTGCGCAGGCGGCTCATGACGTCCTCGTAATTGCCGCCCATGGCGGCGTAGCACTCTTGCAGGGTCATATGACGGAACCTCCTTTATCTTTCGGCGTCCCCTTGGGCGGGCCCTCCGTCCTCGATGGGGGAGATGGCGGAGAGGGTCTCGCGCATGGTCTCGTCGTAAAAACGGTATTTGCCCCGGCCTCCCCGCTTCACGGTGTAGAGGGCCGCGTCCGCCGCGTGGAACAGGGCGTCGTAGCCGCCGGGGACGGTGGCCGTGAGGGCGATGCCCATGCTGACGGAGATGGGGAACTGCTCGTACTGGCCGCAGAGGGACTGGAATATGCGGGAGATGACCGCCTCCGGCTCGTCCTTATATTCCAGGAAGATGAGGAACTCATCGCCCCCGGCCCGGGCGGCGATGTCCCCGCCCCGGATGCACTGGCGGAGCTTTTCCGCCAGGTGGACCAGCACCTGGTCGCCGAAGGAGTGGCCGTAGGTGTCGTTGGCGTCTTTGAAATGGTCCAGGTCGATGATGGCCAGGGCATAGGACGCGGCGGGACGGCCCTCGATCCGGTCCAGGATGCGCTTCTTGGCGTAAGCGTGGTTCAAAAGGCCGGTGAGCGCGTCGTGGGAGGCCATGCGCTCCAGCGCGGCCAGCTTCATCCGGGAATCGTGGATGTCGGTGGCCTTGCCGATGGCGCCGGTATAGCGGGGCGGCTCGTCGGGGGACCAGATGGCCCGGGCGACGATCCGGGACCAGCGCCACGTACCTTTGTGGTCGAGCTTGCAGTCGTAGGTGACCAGGGGCTGGTCGGGACTGGTGCTCCGCAGGGCGTCGGTCAGGTTCTGGAAATCCGCGGGCTCCAGGAGGTCCAGCACTGCCTGCTGATGGAGGGGATCCATGATGATCTCGTCCAGGCCCAGGTGCTCCGCGCCCCAGGCGGACAGGGTGACCATGGGGGGCGAGACGGTGTACTCGAACTGGATCTCCCGGCTCATGTCGGCGAAGAAGCTGTACTTCATCCGCTCGTGCTCCAAAAGCTGGAGGGTCCGCTCCGAGGCGGTGAGCTCTTCGTGGCGGTGGATCTCCTGGGCCACCTTCCGCATCTCCCGCTGGTTGCGCTGGCGGGCGGTGTTGCTGTTGGCCATCAGGGCGGGAAGATCGGGGGCCAGGTCCCGCAGGCAGTCCAGCAGGAGGGGGTTGAACGCGCCGCACTGGCCGTCCAGGATCATGTGGACGGCGGTCTCGTGGGAGAAGGAGTCCTTATAACAGCGCTTGGAGGTCAGGGCGTCGTAAACGTCGGCCAGCGCCACGATCTGGGCGGAGATGGGGATCGCGTCCCCCTTCAGCCCGTCGGGGTAGCCCCGGCCGTCCCAGCGCTCGTGATGCCAGCGGCAGATATCGTAGGCCACCTTCACCAGGGGGTCGTCCTGGTGGATGGGGAGGTTCTCCAGCATGACCGCGCCCGCCATGGAGTGGGTCTTCATGATGGCGAACTCCTCGTCGGTGAAGCGGCCGGGCTTGTTGAGGATCTTCTCGTCGATGGAGATCTTGCCGATGTCGTGCAGGGCCGAGGCCGTGCAGATGGTGGAGATGTCCGAGGGGAGGAGGCAATATCGGTCCGTCTTTTGGAGCAGGTGGTTCAGCATCAGCTCCGTCAGCGTGCGGACGTTGAGGACGTGGAGGCCGCTCTCGCCGTTGCGGAACTCCACGATGTGGCTGAGGATATCGATCAGCAGGCTGCTGCGCTGCTCGTTCTCGTAGATCTGCTCCGCTACCATCTCCACCAGGCGCTTCTGCTTGGCATAGAGCATGATGGTGTTGACCACGCGGCGGTGGACGATCAGCGCGTCGAAGGGCCGGGAGATGAAATCGGTGACGCCCAGCTCATAGGCCCGCTCGATGTGGCTGGAGCCGGTCTCGGCGGAGATCATGATGACGGGGATATCCTCGATCCAGTGGTTCTGGGTCATGATCTCCAGGACGCCGAAGCCGTCCATCTCCGGCATGACGATGTCCAGGAGGACCAGGGAGATCTCCGTCCCCTGCTGCTGGAGCAGGCCCACGCCCTGCAGCCCGTTCTCCGCCTCCACGATCTCGTATTCGTCGTTCAGCATATCGGCCAAGATGGCGCGGTTGAGCTCCGAGTCGTCCACGATCAAGATCTTCTGTTTTTGTTCTGCGCTCAAAGGATCACTTCCTTGTCCTGGGCTCTTCACCGGCGGGGGGACCGGACTTATCCGGCCGCCGGGCCGGCCCCGGAGCCGGGGCCGTGAGACATCCATATGATGACGCTTTGATTTTACCACAAGGAAATGGAAATAGCAAGAAGGAAGAGCGGAGAAGACGGCCTCCGCCCCGTTGTTTTTCCCACAGGCATGGGAAAGCCGGGATCCGACCTTTTTTATAAAAAAATACAAAATATCCTTCAAAAAATTGTAATAGACACCAAGTCAGACGGAGGGAGGACGAACTGGGGCGGTGAAATTTGGATAAAACAGAAAAAAGAGAGAAAAACATTGCCGATTTCTCAAAAATGGAAGATGTGCCCACCAAAAAAATGCTTGATTTTTCTGGGAGAATGGTTCATAATGGGGGTTACCCATTAGACAAAACAAACAGCGGTGTTGCAAAACGCACATATTGAGGACCGTCGAGAAGCGTCCTCCGAGGGGCCGGAGCGGGATCTGTGCCGTCCAAGTGGTATAGGGACCGCTATGCCCGAATAGGATGGAAGGCCGTTCATGACCGCGAGGGGGAGACACTCCCCGGCACTTGTGTGTTCTCCCGGATGGAGACGCTCCCCTCGATAAGTTTTTCACAAAGAGCATGGCGCTCCGCCTGCGGGGCGCGGGATCGGAAGGTGAGTACATGGATATCTTGTCGAGCAACTCGTTCCTGATGCTGGAGGGATCACTGAGCTACCTGTGGACCAAGCAGGCGGCCATCGCGGACAACATCTCGAATGCGGAGACCCCCGGCTATCGCGAGAAGGTCGTCACGTTCGAGGACAGCTTGACCAGCAAGCTGAAGATGGCGTCCCAGGGGACCGCCCCGGTGAAGGCCATGCGCCAGGTGCTGGAGAGCACGCCCTTCAGCGTGACGGAGCAGACGGTCCAGACCCGCATGGACGACAACGGCGTCAACGTCACCGCCCAGATGTCGGAGGCCATCCGGAACGCGTATCAGATGCGCTACGTGATGAGCTCCATGAACTCGGAGCTGGGCGTGCTGAACCTGGCGATCCGGGGACAGTGAGCCGGGAGGCACTTTTATTAAGGTAGGATGCCGGAGCTGAGCGGGCAGGGCCCAAGGCGCAGCGGACGGCCCCGGGACCAGGGCCCCTCAGGCCCGCGGAGGACCGCCGGGACACGCCCGGCGGGGATGGAGGATCTTTGAGATATGGCGTTTTTGAGTTCTTTCAATATCGTGGCCTCGGGCCTGACGGCCCAGCAGCTGCGGCTGGACATCGTGGGGGAGAACGTGACCAACTCCACCACCACCCGCGTGGAGGGCGGCGAGGGCTCTTACCGCAGGAAGATGGTGGTCTTCGAGGCCAAGACCGGACGGGACGGCTTCCGCCAGGCTATGGCGCGGGCCTCCACCGGCATGGTGCCCAACGGCCAGGCCGCCGGCGGCGTGCGGGTGACCCAGATCGTGGAGGACCCCTCCCCCATGAAGCTGGTCTACGATCCCAGCCACCCCGATGCGAACGAGGACGGCTATGTGGAGATGCCCAACGTGGACATGGTGAAGGAGATCGCCGACGCCATGGCCGCGACCCAGGCCTACTCCTCCAACGTCACGATGTTCAACACGATGAAGACCGTCGTCACCGACGCGCTTCAGATCGGCAAGTGACCTTCAGGCGGCCGCAGGGACCGCCCGAGACTTTTTGAGAGCATGAGACATGAGAGGAGATGGTCTTCGCCATGCTGACGCCCTTGGATAAGCTGACACCATTGTCGCCGCTCAGCCCCGAGAAAGACAAAAGAGCGCAGGACGCTCCCTCCGTCATGGGGGAGAGCGTCTTTGGTGCCATTTTCCGCTCCGCCATCGACGATGTGAGGGAGACGGACGCGGAATTCAAAGGATCTCAATACTTGCTGACCACTGGCCAGCTGGATAACCCCGCCGCGACGATGATCGCCGCCTATAAGAACCAGACCGCGGTGAACCTCCTGGTCCAGCTGCGGAACAAGGCGCAGGACGCCTATTCCGAATTGACCAGGATGAACCTGTGACCGATCTGGCAGACGGGGCCCCCCCTGTGCTGCCCGGCCCTTTGGACCCGGCAGCACGAATCATGTCTACAGGACGCCGCGGGGAGCGGCTGAGAGAAGGAGGTGACAGCGGTTGAAGGATGTGAAGGAGAAGGCCGGCGCCCTCTTTCAAAAAGTGAAAGAGGGCGTGAAGAAGGTCTCGAAAAAGGTTTGGATCGTCATCGCCGCTGTTCTGGTGGTCCTCATCGTGGCCATCGCCATCATGCTGACGCTGAACAAGAAGGACTACGGCGTGCTGGTCACGCAGGTGAGCGACACGGAGGCGGCCAATATCCTGACGTTCCTGAGCGAACGGGGCGTCACGGATTACCGGGTGGAGGATCAGAACACGATCCTCGTGCCGGAGGGACAGGTGGCGGCGCTGAAGGGCGCCGTCCTGATGGCGAACCTGAACAACACGGGGCATTATTATTACCTGAACAACATCAACAGCTTCTCCACCAACGAAGAACGCAGCGCCATCGAGCGCATGGACTTCCAGGAGGACATGGCCGCGACGATCCGGACCTTCGACAACGTGGTGGACGCCGAGGTGTACATCACGCCGGGGGAGAACCGGGCCTACATACTCGACAGCGGCAACGTGGTGAAGGCCACCGCCTCCGTCAGCGTCACCATGGCCCAGGGGACCCTGCTCTCCGACGGGCAGGCCGAGGCCATCCAGCAGCTGGTGGCCCACGCGGTGCAGGGGCTGGAGATCGAGTCCGTCAGCATCACGGACAAGGCGGGCAACATCTATCTCACCGGCGACGCCCTCAGCGGCGATTCCTCGGCGCTGAAGCTCCAGCTCCAGCAGTCCTTCGAGAACCGGATGCGCACGCAGATCATGAACGTGCTGACGCCCCTGTTCGGCGAGGACAACGTCCGGGTGGGCGTCACCTGCGAGGTGGAGATCGACCGGACCACCGCCCAGGGGAAGGACATCTACCTGCCCGAGGACGCTGAGGACGGGCGGGGCATCCGGGATTCCGAAGCGTGGACCTGGTACATCACCCGGCCCGGCGAGGAGCTGCCCGGCGGCGTGGTCGGCACCGAGGTCAACAGCGACCTGCCGGAGCAGGTGGAGGCCGGGAGCACACCGGAGGACGACGACCGGACCCTGGGCGGGAGCAAGCAGATCGACTATATGAACCCCTACCGAGAGTACCAGACGGACAACAACGGCGCGGTGCGCATGACCGACTGCTCCGTGGCCGTGACCATCAACTCCCGGACGGCGGGCGATTTCAACGCAGGACAGATCCAGCAGCATGTGGCCCGCGCCGCCAACATCGAGGGCGAGCGGGACCCCATCACCAACGAGGAGTACCTGGACGACAAGATCTCGGTGCTGGCCATGGACTTCTACGATCCCAGCACGCCTCTGCCCGGACCGGGCGGCGAGGGCGGCGTGACCGTGCAGACGTGGGTGCTCATCGCCGCGGGCGTGGGGCTGCTGCTGTTCATCATCCTGCTGACCACGATCCTCCTGCTGCGCAGGAAGAAGCGGAAGAAGCGCGAGGAAGAGGAGGAGCGCCAGCGCCAGGAGGCCGAGGCCCTGCTGCGCGTGGCGGGACTGGGCCAGGACGGCGTGCCCGCGGGCGGCGCCGACGTGATGGATCTGGAGATGGAACGGAGCATGGAACTGCGCAAGGACATCCGCCAGTTCGCTCAGGACAATCCGGAGATCGCGGCTCAGATGATCAAGGGCTGGCTGAGAGGGGGCGACGAGAATGGCTGAAGCTGCGGCTGCGGCCGCCACTCAGACGGCGGCGACGGCGGCGAAGAGCACGACACCGGCAAAGCCCGCGAGGCCCAAGGTGGAGCTCAGCAACCCACAGAAGGCGGCGGCGGTCATCATCGCCCTGGGGGCCGAGAAGGCGTCCATGCTCTATAAGTTCATGGAGGACGAGGAGATCGAGCAGCTGACCCTGGAGGTCGCCCGCCTGGGCGTGCTCTCCACGGAGCAGACCGAGGACGTCCTGAACGAGTTCTACCAGCTGTGCATGACCAACAAGGCCGTCACGGAAGGCGGACTGGAGTACGCCAGGGCCGTCCTGGAGAAGGCCTTCGGCGAGCAGGCGGCGGTGGAGCTGCTGGGCAAGGTGACCAAGAGCCTGAAGAACCGGGAGTTCGCCTTCATGGACAAGGCGGACACCAAGTCCCTCTACTCTGCCCTGCGGGGCGAGCGGCCCCAGACCATCGCTCTGGTCCTCAGCTATGTGGATGCGGACAAGGCGGCGGGCGTGGTGGCCCAGCTGGAGGAGAAGAAGCAGATCCAGGTGGTGGAGAGCATCGCCAAGCTGGACAGCGTGTCCCCCGCCGCGATCAAGATCGTGGAGGCGGAGATGCACAACCGCTTCTCCAACATCATGACCGATACCAACATCAAGGTCGGCGGCATCGACTACGTGGCCGACGTGATGAACAACCTGGACCGGACCAGCGAGAAAAACATCTTCGACGGCCTGTCCGACCAGGACCTGGCGGACGAGATCCGCAAGCGGATGTTCGTCTTCGAGGACATCATCACCATGGACGACCGCTCCGTGCAGCGCTTCGTCCGGGACTGCGACCCCAG
>NZ_CAJUBK010000066.1 GCF_910584465.1 uncultured Oscillibacter sp. | reverse complement strand
CCCGGCCTGCCGGAAAGCCTTTCCGGCAGGCCGGGCAAGACCTCGGGACTTTTTTGAAAGTCCCGAGGTCTTATCCATGGGAGACGAGAGGGACCCCTCCTGGGTCCCTCTCGTGGCTCTCCTCCTTCCCGCCGACAGAGCCCTCTCTGCTTTTCCGGCGCTCCGGCGCGGAGGCTCTGCCTCCGCGCTTTTCCAAGCCTGCCGCCCCTCTCCTACCGTTTCCCCAGGACCTCCCGGCGGACGTAGTCGAAGGCCGCGTCCTCCCCCTGGTCCCGGAGCGTGATCAAGATCTCCTCCAGCAGCGCCGCCGTGGCCGGGTGGAGCAGCAGCCGCCGCCCCTTCCCTTTCTCGAAGAAGCTGTAGGGGTCGCCGGGGGCGAAATCCTTGCCCTTATAGACCTTGCTGGCGGCCAGGCGGTCGCAGAACATCTCCGCCACGTACTTCGCCGGCATCTCCACGCCGCCGATGCCGCTGCCGTCCCGCTGGTAATCCGTCCAGTACTCGAAGTGGTGCCGGTTCCGGCCCTTGTGGTGGAGCCACGCGGCGCTGTAGCCGTCCTCCTTGCGCTGCTGGTCGTTCGGGCTGTGGTCGCCCTGGAAGTATCGGACCCCCGCCCAGAACTCCACCGGGGAATACTTGGACAGGTCGTGGGTCAGCCCCTGCCAATAGAGGCCCAGGCGGAAGCAGTGCTCCCGCACCAGCGCCCGGTGGCGGTGTACCGTTTTCAGATGGTCCCAGAAATGCAAAGCGCCTCACCTCGGTTCGATCGTCCCCCCTATCATACCACACCCGCCGGAAAAAAACGAGGATCTTTTGCATGGGATCTGGCCGGACGCAGATACTAACCCCCATCCGGCCCGGACACGGGCCAAACCGTTTGGGGGGATGGGATGGACGCCGCGATCTATGACTGCCCCATGGAGTGGGGGCCCCTGCTGCCGCCCGGGACCCGGCGGGTCCGGCGGGCGGGAGAGCTGTCGGAACACCTGTGGCCCCTGCTGGTGCTGACCCGGAGGGGGTGTCCCGCGCTGGAGGGCCTGCCGGGCGGCGCCGTGTGCCGCCTCCTGCTGGCCCCCGGGGACTGCGGGGCGGCCCTGGGCCGCGTCCAGGCGGAGGCCGTGATCTCCTACGGCCTCTCCCCCCGGGACAGCCTGACGCTCTCCAGCCTGGCGGAGCCGGTGCTCTGCGTCCAGCGGGCCCTGCCCAGGCCGGACGGGTCCGTCGTCGAGCCCCAGGAGTTCCCCCTGCCTACCCTCCCCGGTCCGCCGGAGGCGCTGCTGCCGCTTTTGGGCCTGCGGCTGTTGCAGATGCCGCTGACAGAGGGCCGCTTCCCATGATATGGTGGCCGCAGGACGGAAGACAAGGGGGTATCGCTATGTCGATAACAGGATGGCTCCTCATAGCCGCGGCCGTCGGCGGCGCGGCGTGGCTGCAGTACACCATCGGCAAGGGCGTCCGGGGCCCCTCTCACTGCATGGGCTGCGGGAAGTGCGATGAGACCGGCGTCTGCATCCTCACCGGGAGGCCGGTGGGCCCCCGGCGGAGGGGATGAGCGATCCGGCGGCCTCTTTCGATTTTCCGCCGATCCCCCATTGACAAACGGCGAAGATACGATATAATAACGAAAGTACGAACAGCGAAACGCCGTGAAAAAGCCAGCCCTGCGAAACGGTCCTCCAGCGAGAGGGGGAGAGTGCGAGCCCCTCGCCCACGCCGCAAGGCCGCCACTTTGGAGCGGCCCGCGAGGAGCGGGACGGCTCATCCCCGTTACCGGATGGCTCGAGACGTCCCCGCTCTGCGGCGGGGATAAATTAGGGTGGTACCGCGAAGCAGGCCTTCGCCCCTATGCCGGGGCGGGGCATTTTCTTTTCGCCGCATCATCATCGACACTGGAGGAAGGAACACATGTCACATCCCTACCATGGCCTGAACGAGCTGCGGGAGATGTTCCTCAGCTACTTCGAGAGCAAGGGCCATCTCCGCCTGCCCAGCTTCTCCCTCATCCCCCCCGCCGGCGACGCCAGCCTCCTGCTCATCAACAGCGGCATGGCGCCCATGAAGACCTGGTTCACCCGGGAGGAGGAGCCTCCCCGAGACCGGGTCTGCACCTGCCAGAAGTGCATCCGCACCGGCGACATCGAGAACATCGGCAAGACCGACCGCCACGGCACCTACTTCGAGATGCTGGGCAACTTCTCCTTCGGCGACTACTTCAAAAAGGAGGCCATCCCCTTCTGCTGGGAGTTTTTGACGAAGGTGGTGGGCCTGGAGGAGGACCGGCTCTATCCCTCCATCTACCTGGACGACGACGAGGCCTTCGAGATCTGGAACAAGGACATCGGCATCCCCGCGGAGCGCATCTCCCGCTTCGGCAAGGAGGACAACTTCTGGGAGCACGGCGCGGGCCCCTGCGGCCCCTGCTCCGAGGTCTACTACGACCGGGGCGAGGAGCACGGCTGTGGCAGGCCCGGCTGCACCGTGGGCTGTGACTGCGACCGGTATATCGAGGTGTGGAACAACGTCTTCTCCCAGTTCGTCAACGACGGCGAGGGACACTACGAGGAGATGAAGAACAAGAACATCGACACCGGCATGGGCCTGGAGCGGCTGGCCTGCGTGTGCCAGAACGTGGGCTCCCTCTTCGATGTGGACACGGTGATGAACATCACCAACAAGGTCAGCGAGATCACCCATGCCCACTATGGGGAGAGCCACAAGGCCGACGTGAGCCTCCGGGTCATCACGGACCACATCCGCTCCTCCGTCATGATGATCTGCGACGGCGTGCTCCCCTCCAACGAGGGCCGGGGCTATGTCCTGCGCCGCCTGCTCCGGCGGGCGGCACGGCACGGGCGGCTCCTGGGCGTGGAGGAGCCCTTCCTCTACGAGGTGGTGGACACGGTGATCCACGAGAACGAGTCCGCCTACCCCGACCTCCGGGAGAAGCAGGACTATATCACCAAGATCGTCCGCACCGAGGAGGAGAACTTCGCCAAGACCATCGACGGCGGCCTGCGGATCTACAACGACCTCCTCTCCGCCCACAAGCAGCGGGGCGAGACCGTCTTCTCCGGCGCGGACGCCTTCAAGCTCTACGACACCTTCGGCTTCCCCATCGACCTGACCGCCGAGATGGCGGAGGAAGAGGGCATGCGCGTGGACCGGGAGGGCTTCGACCGGCTCATGGAGGAGCAGCGCGTCCGCGCCCGGAAGGCCCGGGAGGCCCTGGGCGACCTGGGCTGGGCCGGCATCGAGTTCGGCAGCGAGGTGCCCGCCACGGAGTTCGCGGGCTATGAGGACGACTGCGTCCCGGACGCTAAGGTAGTAGCCATCGTGGCCGAGGGCGCGCTGGTGGACGAGATCGTCTCCGGCGTGGAGGCCGCCGTCGTCCTGGACAGGACCCCCTTCTACGCCGAGATGGGCGGCCAGGTGGCGGACCATGGCACGATCCGCGCCGGCAGGGCCGTCTTCGAGGTCACCGACGTGCAGAACAACAAGGGCGGCAAGTCCCTCCACTCCGGCCGGATGACGGAGGGCGCGCTGAAGGTGGGCGACACCGTCCGCGCCGAGATCGACCCGGAGCGCCGCAAGGCCATCCGCCGGGCCCACAGCGCCACCCACCTGCTGGACGCCGCCCTGAAAAAGGTCCTGGGGGACCACGTGCACCAGGCGGGCTCCCTGGTGGAGCCGGACCGCATCCGCTTCGACTTCACCCATTTCGAGGCCATCACCCCCGACCAGCTCAGCCAGATCGACCGCCTGGTCAACGACGCCATCCTGGAGGGCCTGCCGGTGGTGACCGAGGTCCTCCCCATCGAGGAGGCCAAGCGCAAGGGCGCGGTGGCCATGTTCGGCGAGAAGTACGGCGACGTGGTCCGGGTCGTGGAGATGGGGGGATTCTCCATGGAGTTCTGCGGCGGCACCCACCTGGACAACACCGCCAAGGCCGGGCCCTTCCGCATCAAGTCCGAAGGGTCCGTGGCCTCCGGCGTGCGGCGGATCGAGGCCACCGTGGGCAAGCTGACCCTGGAGACCGTGAACCGGAACCAGCAGATGCTCTTCCATGCCGCCCAGCTGCTGAAGACCACCCCCGGCGAGCTGGAGGGCCGCATCGAGCAGCAGACGGCGGAGATGAAGGAACTGCGCCAGGCCCTGGACAAGTTCAAGGCGGAGGCGTCCCTGGGCGAGGCCCGGAACTTCCTGATGAGCGCCAAGGACGTGAAGGGCCTCAAGGTCCTCACCGCCCAGCGGGACGGCCTGGACGCGGCCGCTATGCGGAAGATGGGCGACTTCCTCCGGGACAAGGAGCCCGGCGTGGTGGGCGTGCTGTCCTCCGTCAACGACGGGAAGATCACCTTCCTGGCGGTCTGCGGCAAGGACGCCGTGGCCAAGGGCGTGAAGGCCGGAGACATCATCAAGGCCATCGCCCCCGTCTGCGGCGGCAAGGGCGGCGGCAAGCCGGACAGCGCCATGGGCGGCGGCACGGACGTTTTGAAGCTGGACGACGCCCTGGCGATGGTGGACGACTTCGTCGCCGGGAAACTGGACTGAGAGGAGGGACACCGCCATGCTGATCGAATTCGGCAAGATGGAGACCACCGTCATCCCCCATATGCGGGGCGGCGAGAAGGAGGTCTCCGTCAAGATGTACACGGACCCGCTTTGCAAGATCATGCGGGGGACGCTGGTCCCCGGCGCCACCATCGGGATGCATTCCCATGATGCCAGCAGCGAGATCATCTATATCCTCTCCGGCAGGGGCAAGGTCCTTTACGACGGCGGCTGCGAGCCGCTGGAGGCGGGTTCCTGCCACTACTGCCCCAAGGGCCATGCCCACAGCCTGATGAACGACGCCCCGGAGGGCGGGGAGGACCTGTGCTTCTTCGCCGTGGTGCCGGAGCAGTGAGGGACGGGTCCATGCTCCCGACCGACCCCGCCATCCTGCTGAGCTTCGTCAACACGAAGCTCCGGGACGAGTATCCCAGCCTGGCGGAGCTGTGCGCCTCCCTGGACGCGGACCAGACGGCGCTGGAGGAGGCGCTGGCCGCGCTGGGCCGACGCTACGACGCCGGTAAAAACCAGTTCACCTGACCGATCCAGATCTCGATACGAGGAGGTACATCCATGTCCGACTGCTTATTCTGCAAGATCGCCGCGGGGGAGATCCCCAGCGGCAAGGTCTATGAGGACGACGTTTGCTTCGTCTTCAACGACATCGCCCCCCAGGCCCCCACGCATTTCCTGGCGATCCCCAAGGCCCACATCCGCTCCGTGGCCGAGATCGGCGCGGACAACAGCGGCATCGTCGCCCACATCTTCGAGGTCATCGCCAAGCTGGCGAACGAGGCCGGGATGGAGAGCTACCGCGTGGTCTCCAACATCGGCGAGCAGGCGGGCCAGAGCGTGCCCCACCTGCATTTCCATGTCCTCTCCGGCCGGGACATGACCTGGCCTCCGGGCTGATGCTCTTGCGTCCGGGATCTGCGGATCTTGGACGAGGGGGAGGGACCGCGTTCCCCTGCGCGCACTCAGCCCCCACCCGCCTGGCGGGTGGGGGCTTCGCATGCTCCGAGGAGCGAGGGGGTGCTTTTTGTGACGCGCATGTCGCCATAAAAGACTTATCGCGATCCCTTTCGCCGCCTGCGGGCGGCGGGACTCTGCCGGGGGCTCTTTTCGCGGGCTGGGCCCGCGTTTCCCTCATCCGCTCACATAGGCGCCGCCGGGGAGCTGTCCCGGGGCGCCGGCGGGGCCGGAGGCCGGACTGCCGTCCGCCTCCGCCGTCTCCGACGGCTCCTCCTGGGGGACGGCGCGCTCTGCAGGCCGGGTCCGCTCCGCTCCCTCCACAAAGACATGCCCGCCTGGCTCCGGCTCGATCCCTCCTCCGATGACGGCCCGCCCCTGGGGGTCCTCCGCTCCGATCTGCTCCCGGATATAGGCCGTCACGTCGTCCAGGGTCTCCGCCCCGGCAAGGCCCTCGTAAGTGCTCCGGTCGAAGGCCGGGCCCTCCGCCGTGTCCGCGAAGACATAGCGCTGCCCCTCTCCCAGGTAGAAGTCCGCCAGGTCCGCGTAGCAGAGATAGCGGTCCCCTTCCCTCCAGCCCGTGTCCCGGTCCGTCGGGATGGGCATGAAGACGGCCTCGCTCCCCTCTTCCAGGTCCTCCAGGGGGCCGGAGATGGAGGTGGTCATATAGCCCTTGGCCCCCAGCCAAAGGAGGTTGTACGTCTCCCCCGCCGTCAGATCCCCCCGGATGGGATCGGTCACTTCCACGATGGCCCGGGTGTAATAGGTCTCCATGCCTCCATGCCCCGGTCCCGTGACGAAGTACTGCAGCTCCCGGATGGTCCCCCGGAAGACCGCCGTGTCCTGGGCGAAGATCTCCTCCGGGGACAGCCAGGCCAGGCAGGCCGACATCCCGATCGTCGTATCCCCGTCCCCCGGGCCGGACAGCTCCCCGATCTCCACGCCGGTGGACCACCCGGAATGGGCGGGCCGGGCCGGGCCGTCCGTCCAGTAGTCCGTACCGTCCAGGCCCCCGGCAGGGGCCCCGCCGCCGAGATCCGCCCCTCCGGGGCCGGACGGCTGTACGGCCGCTCCCCCGAGGGCAGGCCCTCCTCCCGCTTCAGCGGCGGGATCGAAGCGCCTCACGATGGCCTCCCACGCCCCTGCCTCCCTCAGCTCCGCCGCCGCGGCCGCCATCACGATCAGCGCCAGGCACGCCGCCAGCGCGCCGAAGCGCCTCCATGGGCAGATCTGCTTTTTCACGGTCCCCGCCGCCTCGATCTGGTCCTCCCGGACCTCGCCGACGGCGCGGAACAGCTCTCCTCCCGTCATAGGTCATAGCCCTCCTTCCTGAGATGCTCCTTAAGCCCCTTCCGGGTCCGGTGGAGCTGGGACTTCACCTTGGACGGACTGTACCCCGTCCCGGCGGCGATCTCCGCCACGCTGTCGCAGTACCAGTACCGCCGCAGGAACACCAGCCGGGCCGCCGGGGACACCGTATCCAGATAGCCGGAGATGGCCTCCCCCAGGCGGAGGAGGTCGAAGCCCTCCTCCAGGGGCGTGCCGCCCACGCAGTCCGACAGCTCCTCCAGCACCGCCTCGAAGCCGCTGTCCCGGCACTGGGCGCGGTCATAGTCATAGCGGTCCAGCGCCCGGTTCCGGGCGATGCGGCCCAGGAAGGGCGGCAGGCGGCGGGGCCGCTGGGGCGGCATGGCGTTCCAGGCCCCCAGCCAGGTGTCGCTGAGGCACTCCTCCGCGTCCCGGCTGTCCCCCAGCACCCGGCGGATGATGCCGGCGCAGTAAGCGCCGTACTTCTCCGCCGTCCGCCGGATGGCCTCCTCCGAACGTTCCCAATACAGCGCGATGATGTCCCGGTCCTCCAAGACGATCCTCCCCCTCTCCCAAAAAGCGCTCCTATCCATATAGTCGGGAACAGGCGGCGCCCGGTCGCGCCGGACAGCAAAAAAAGAGGACAGGGATCCCTTCCCTGCCCGTCTGTCCCCCGCCGCTCACAGCATGTCGTCCAGCGAATAGCGATGGAGCTTCCCCGGCAGCTCCCGGCTGCGGGTGGCCATCCCCGCGGCGTATCCGGGGAAGGTGTCCAGCTCGTAATAAGACTCCCCCGGCTGCAGGGGGGACTCGGAGCGCATGATGGTGCCGATCCCGGCGCCGCTCCGCTTGGCCCTGGCCTCCCGGCGGACCCAGCTGCGGAAGAACGCCTCCTCCGTGGTCACATGGGCCAGGCGGACCATCATCCGCTGCCCCACCGGGCGGATGCGCTCGATGTCCACTCCCAGCTCCTGGTCCGAGACGCCCACCAGCACCGCCCCGCTGGAATGGCTGATGTTGAAGTGGACGTCGGGGCATTCGGGGAAATAGGGCTTGCCCAGCTGGCTCAGGGCCACCTCCGGGAGGCCCTTCCAGCCGTACTTCTGCCGCAGGGCCAGGCATAAGATCAAATATGCGCACAGGGGCTCCCGCTGCTTCCCCACGTCCAGCGTCCTCAGCAGCCGCTCCCGCCGGGCCGGGGGCAGCAGCGGCAAGATCGCCTCCCGCTCGGGGCCCGTCAGGGGCCGCTCCATCCGGGCCGTCCACAGTTCGATGGGCATGGCGGGCCCTCCTTCCTTCCGTTTCCCCTTTATTTTAAGCATTTCCCCCCGGCCTGTAAAGCCCCTCCGGGGAAACTTTTCAAAAAATATACAGAAAAAAGAGGGAATCCCGGGGCGGCGGCGTATATAGATTATGATGCCAAAAATATCAACTCGGCTGGGATCCTCACCTTTTCGGTATGACCAGAGCATATTTTGGCTAAACTGACCGAAAGGAGGGGACGAGCCGTGGCCTTCCCCCAGAGCTTCCTGGACGAGCTGACCGCCAGGAGCGACATCGTGGACGTGGTCGGCAGCTATGTCCAGCTGACCCGCCGGGGCTCCAACCTCTTCGGCCTCTGCCCCTTCCACAGCGAGAAGACCGGCTCCTTCTCCGTCTCGCCGGATAAGCAGATCTACTACTGCTTCGGCTGCAAGAGGGGCGGCGGCGTCATCAATTTCATCATGGAGGAGGAGGGCCTCCCCTTCCCGGACGCGGTGCGGTTCCTGGCCAAGCGGGCCGGGCTCACGGTGCCGGAGGAGGAGGGCGACCGGGAGGCCGCGGCCCGGCGGCAGCGCCTCCTGGACCTGAACCGGGAAGCCGCCCGGTTCTACTACCGCCTCCTCCAGCAGCCCGAGGGCCGGGCGGTCCGGGACTACCTGGAGCGCCGCCAGATCCGGAAGGCCACCGCCGTCCGCTTCGGCATGGGCGCCTCCCTGGACGCCTGGGACGTGCTGCTGGACGCCATGACCGCCAAGGGCTATTCGAAGGCGGAGCTGCTGGCGGCGGGGCTGATCGTGGACAACAAAAAGGGCGGGTTCTATGACAAGTTCCGCGGCCGCCTCATGCTCCCGGTCATCGACACCCGGGGCGACGTGGTGGCCTTCGGCAGCCGGGTGCTGGACAAGTCCGAGCCCAAGTATATGAACTCCTCCGAGACGCCGGTGTACAGCAAGCGCCGCTGTCTCTACGGCCTGAACCTGGCGAAGAAGTCCAAGCGGCCCAACATCATCCTCTGCGAGGGCAACCTGGACATCGTCACCCTCCACCAGGCGGGCTTCGACAACGCGGTGGCCTCCATGGGCACCGCCCTGACCCAGGAGCAGGTCCGGCTCCTCTCCCGGTTCACCAAGGAGCTGGTCCTGTGCTACGACAACGACAACGCCGGGAAGATCGCCACGGAGCGGGCGCTGCAGCTGCTCAGCGGCTCCGGGCTCTCGGTGAAGGTCCTCCAGCTCCCCCGGCGGCGGACCGAGGACGGCGGGCTGGTGAAGCAGGACGCCGACGACTTCATCAAAAACCAGGGCCCGGAAGCCTTCGAGCGGCTGCTCAGCGGCAGCGAGAACGGCGTGGAGTTCCGCATGGCCCAGATCGCCGGGAAATACGACCTGGACAACGACGAGGCCAGGGTCGCCTACAGCGAGGAGATCAGCCGGCTGCTGGCGGAGCTCCCCAGCGAGGTGGAGCGGGAGGTCTACGCCGCCCGGGCCGCCGAGGCCGCCCGCATCACGCCCGACGCCATGAAGCTGGACGTGCGGAAGGCCAGGAAGCGGAAGATCGCCCGGGAGGACCGGGCGGAGCTGCAGCGGGATCTGGCCCCAGCGGCGCGGCTCCAGCCGAAGGAACGGGCCCTGCGCTACGGCAACATGCGTTCCGCCCGGGCGGAGGAAGGCGTGCTCCGGCTGCTGCTGCTGGACGACGGCCTCTTCCCGCCCCAGCCGCCTTTGGACGCGGAGGACTTCTCCTCCCCCCTGCTGGGCCGGGTCTTCGGCCTGCTGTGGCAGGCGAAGGAAGCGGGACGGAGCCTCACGCTGTCCCTCCTCTCCGGGGAACTGAGCCCGGAGGAGATGGCCCATGTCACCGCCATCTGCCAGCTGCCGGAATCCGTCCGGAACCGGCGGCAGGCGCTGTCGGATTACATAAGCGTCATACAGTCGGAGGCTGTGAAGCGATCCGGCGGGGGATCCGATCCCCTGTTGACGGCGGCAGAAAAATACAAAGATAAAAAGGGAGAAAAACGGAATGTCTAATAAACAGGATCCCCAGGAGCTGGAGCGTCAGGCCGATGCCATCTTAGCCGCCGCCGACACGGCGGCGGGGCCCCCCCAGGCGGAGGCCGCTCCCCATATCATGACCGACGAGGAGGCCAAGAAGGCCGGGATCGTCCGCCTGGACGACAAGCAGGTCGCCGCCCTCCCCGCCGCCTCCTGGCTCATCAGCAACGAGAAGCTCCGGGAACTGCTGGCCAAGAGCAAGAAGAAGGGCAAGCTGGAATCCGCCGAGCTGATGGAGGCCGTGGACGATCTGAACCTGGAGAGCGAGCAGATGGACCAGCTCTACGACTCCCTGGAGGCGCTGAACATCGACATCAGCGCCGAGGAGGACCTGCTGCCGGAGCTGCCGGACGAGGGCCCCGCCGCCGAGGAGATCGCCGGCATGGAGGAAGAGGAGCTGGTGGATCCCAACACCCTGGTCAACAGCTTCTCCATCGACGACCCGGTCCGTATGTACCTCAAGGAGATCGGCAAGGTGGCCCTGCTGACCCCGGAGGAGGAGGTCAGCCTCGCCCAGGCCATGTCCGCCGGGAACGAGGCGGAGCAGAAGCTGGCGGAGCTCCGCCAGCGCCGGGAGGCCGGCGAGGAGATCGACGCCGCGGAGGCCGCCGTGCTGAAAAAGCAGTACCGGGCCGGCGAGACCGCCAAGCAGAAGCTGGCGGAGGCCAACCTCCGCCTGGTGGTCTCCATCGCCAAGCGCTATGTGGGCCGCGGGATGCTGTTCCTGGACCTGATCCAGGAGGGCAACCTGGGCCTCATCAAGGCCGTGGAGAAGTTCGACTACACCAAGGGCTATAAGTTCTCCACCTACGCCACCTGGTGGATCCGGCAGGCCATCACCCGGGCCATCGCCGACCAGGCCCGGACCATCCGCATCCCCGTCCACATGGTGGAGACCATCAACAAGGTCATCCGGGTCAGCCGCCAGCTCCTCCAGGAGCTGGGCCACGACCCCTCTCCCAACGAGATCGCCGCCGAGATGAACATGCCGGTGGACAAGGTCCGGGAGATCATGAAGATCGCCCAGGAGCCCGTCTCCCTGGAGACGCCCATCGGCGAGGAGGAGGACTCCCACCTGGGGGACTTCATCCCGGACGAGGGGGCGTCGGAGCCCTCGGAGGCCGCGTCCTTCACGCTGCTCAAAGAGCAGCTGATGGACGTGCTGTCCACCCTGACCCCCCGGGAGGAGAAGGTGCTGAAGCTCCGATTCGGCATCGAAGACGGCCGGACCCGGACGCTGGAAGAGGTCGGCAAGGAGTTCAACGTCACCCGGGAGCGCATCCGGCAGATCGAGGCCAAGGCCC
>NZ_CAJUBK010000065.1 GCF_910584465.1 uncultured Oscillibacter sp. | reverse complement strand
GCGGCGCCCTCCGCCGGGAGGCGCGGCCCGCCGCCGCTCCGCGCGGCGCCCTCCGCCGGGAGGCGCGGCCCGCCGCCGCTCCGCGCGGCGCCCTTCAAATCAGGAAGGAGGTCCTCCCCATGCCCGACATCCTGCTCCGCCCGGCGGAGGGGCCCATCGCCATCTCCCCCCAGGCCGCGGCGCGGCTCCTGGACCGGGGCGACGGGGACGCCGCCCTGCTGTACCTCGCCCTCCTCCGCCGCCGGGAGGGCACCTCCCCCCGCTCCCTGGCGGGCGAGCTCCGCTGGGACCGGGGCCGGATCGAGGCCGCGGAGGGCGTCCTCCGGGAGCTGGGCCTCCTGGCCCCCGTGCCCCCGGCCCCGCCCGCTCCCGCCGACGAGCCGCCGGTCTACCGCCAGGACGAGGTGACGGACACGCTGGAGTCCTCCGGCGAGTTCCGCACCCTCACCGCCGAGGTGGAGCGCCGCCTGGGGAAGAAGCTGACCATGCCGGACCTGTCCACCCTGCTGGGGCTGTACGACCACCTGGGGCTCCCCGCGGACGTGATCTACCTCCTGGTCTGCCACTGCGCCCAGAGGACGGAGGAGCGCCTGGGCCCCGGACGCCGCCCCACCCTCCGCCAGATCGAGCGGGAGGGCTACGCCTGGGCGCGGCTGGGCATCGATTCCCAGGCCGCCGCCGCCGAGCACCTGCGCAGGTACGCCCAGGGCCGGGAGGCCCTGCCGCAGCTGATGCGGGCCCTCCGGCTGGGGGACAGGCCCCCCTCCGCCAGCGAGGAGGAGTACCTGCTCCGCTGGCACCGGTGGGGCTTCGGCCCGGAGGCGGCGGCGCTGGCCTGCGACAAGACCATCCTCAAGTGCCACGAGTTCAAGTGGGCCTACTGCAACGCCATCCTCCGGCGCTGGCACGAGGAGGGGCTGCACACCGTGGAGCAGATCGAGGCGCGGGACGTCCGGCCGGGCAGGGCCGCCGGGACGGCCGGGAAGGGGCCCTCCGGCGCCGCGGCCCCCGGGGCCGGCAACGCCTGGATGCGCAAGTACATCGAACGAAGGGACAGGGAGGACTGAGCCATGGCCTACGACGGCAAGATCGCGCGCCGGGCCCTCCAGCGCTATGAGGAGGACCGGCGGCAGCGCCAGGAGCGCTTCCAGGCCCGGCGGGAGGGCGTCTACCAGCGCCAGCCCCGGCTGCGGGAGATCGACGGGGAGCTCCGGGCCACCATGAGCCGGATCCTCTCCGCCGCCCTGCGCCGGGGGGCGGATCCCCGGCCCGCCGTGGACGCGCTGAAACGCCGGAACCTGGGCCTCCAGGAGGAGCGCCGCTCCCTGCTGGAGGGGATGGGCCTCCCGGCGGACTGCCTGGACGAGGCCCCCGCCTGCCCCCTGTGCGGGGACACCGGCTACCGGGACGGGCGGATGTGCCGGTGCCTGCGGGATTACTGCGCGCGGGAACAGCAGAAGGAGCTGAGCCGGATGCTGGACCTGGGGAGCCAGAGCTTCGAGACCTTCTCCCTGGAGTGGTATGACCAGGCGGAGGACCCGGCCCTGGGGGTCTCCCCCCGGGAGAACATGGACTGGATCTTCCGCACCTGCCGCCGCTGGGCCGCCGGGTTCCGCCCGGAGGGCGCGGGGAACCTGCTCCTTACGGGAGACCCCGGCCTGGGGAAGACCTTCCTCTCCGCCGCCATCGCCCGCGAGGTCAGCGGCGAGGGCTTCTCCGTGGTCTACGACACCGCCGTCCACATCTTCGAGCGCTTCGAGGCCCGGAAGTTCGGCCGGGAGGCCGGGGAGGCGGTGGACGCCGACGTGGAGCGGGTGCTGGGGTGCGACCTGCTGATCCTGGACGACCTGGGGACGGAGATGACCACCCCCTTCGTCCAGAGCGCGCTGTACAGCATCGTCAACGGCCGGATCCTGGGCCGGAGGCCCACCATCGTCAGCACGAACCTGAAGCTGGACGAGCTGGCCCGGCGCTACGGCCCCCAGACCGCCTCGCGCCTGGAGGGGGAGTACCGGGTGCTGCCCTTCTTCGGGGAGGACATCCGGCGGCTGAAAAAGGAACGGAGCTGAAAGGGGCCGGCGGGGAGGGACCGCCTGGGCCTCCCGTGCCCTCCCTTCCCGCCGCCCGCGTTTTTCGATAGTTCGATAGACTGAGGGACTGCCGGACGGCAGTCCCTCTTTTTCTATCCTTCTATCTTTAGCGTTCTCCTGAGGGGGCCGGCGGGGGCTCCGTCACGGCTCCCGCTCCAGCGCCCGGCAGAGCATGGACGCGGCCTCGCCCCGGGTGGCGGAGCGGCTGGCGTTGTACGAGCCGGAGGCCATGCCCAGCGCCTGGGCGATGGCGGCGTAGCCCAGCTCCTCGGCGGGGATGCGCGCTTCGTCGTCATAGCCGCAGGCGAAGATGCCCTCCAGCCGGGCGGCGGGGCCGTACCCGGCGGCGTCCAGCAGCATCCGGACCAGCTCTCCCCGGGTCAGGACGGCCTCGTCGTCCCGCTCCGCCGGGGACAGGAGGCCCAGGCGGTAGGCGCGGTAGTACGGGGCCTCCCGGCCGTCCGTGTCCACGGCGTCCGGGTCCAGCGCCGTCCCGTCCAGGCTGTAGACCAGGCAGACCAGGTCCCACTGGGTCAGGTCCCTGCCGGGCCGGAACGCCCCCCCGGCGAAGCCCGCGCCATAGCGCGCCAGCGCCTCGATGTCCGCCCGCGCCGCGCTCCCGGCAAGGTCCGTATAGGTCAGGGGCCGCTGGACGTCCCCCCGCTCCTCCCGGACCGGGGCCCCGGTCTTGGCGTCCACGCCCTCATAACGCTCCTGCCGCTCCAGGCCGTAAGTGAGGCGGAGGGCGTAGGGATGCTCCATGGCCTGCTCCGGGAGCTCTGCCAGGGGGACGCTCCGATAGGCCAGGACGGTCTCATAGGTCCCCGCCCACGCGGCCAGGGCCGCCTCCATCGAGACCACGCCGCCGGCGTCGTCGAAGGTCACGTCCTCGTCCCAGGAGGAGGAGAGGGAGTAGACGGACCCGTCCGCCGCGTCGATGCCTACGTGGACGGCGTTGCCCCGGAAGGGCAGGCCGCTGGCCTCCTGGGCGAAGGTGAAGTGCCAGTACGGCTGGACGTCCGTCCGCCAGGGCGCGGCGTCGCTGCCGGAGGGATAGAGCACCAGGTCCCGGTCCGGGCACCAGGCCCTCAGGAAGGCTTCGGCCTGCTTCAAAGCGTCCGCCTCCGTGACCGTCTTCTCCCGGTCGTAGGGCGCGGAGGACCACACGCCCTCTACCGCGCCGGTCTTGGCGTCCACGGTGATGTTCCGGGTGAGGCGCCGGCCGCTGTCCGTGCGGGCGTAGCGCAGGGAGCAGAGGACTTGGTCCTCTCCGCTCTCGTAGGAGGCGGAGATCAGGGCATAGCCCCGCAGGCCGTAAGCGCTCTCGGCCCGGAGGGCCTTGTCCAGCGCCTCCTTAGGCAGGACGCCCTCCAGCTCCGCGACGCCTTCCAGCTCCGCGCCGGTGAGGGAGCCGGCCTCCCCCCGGTCGGCGGCGGCGTCCATAGGGGCAGGGGCCGCTCCGTTGGCTCCGCCTGCGGTGTCATAGGCCCTGCCCAGCGCCTCCTCCAGCTCCGTCAGGTCCAGGAGCTCCCCGGTCTTGGCGTCCGCCAGGAACTCGTGGACCGTCTCCGGCACATAGCGCAGGACGGCCCTGGTATCGCCGGGGTCTGCCAGGACGTACTCCAGGCGGAGGGCCAGGGTGCCCTCCAGGTCCGCGCCGGCCTTGGCCCGGTCCGCCGGGGCCTCCGGGGAGGGCACGCCGGCGGCGGAGGACGCCTCCGGCACGTCCCGGCCGAAGCCCGTCACCTGCCCGTCCTCCACGGTGATGTTCCAATGGAGGGGGGAGGGCAGGCCGTTCAGGGAGATCCTGCCCTCCCAGGAGCTGGCGGAGCGGCCTCCCCGGAACAGGCCGGCCTCTTCGTCCTCCAGCTCCACGGTCTCCCCGTCCCGGAGGACGCGGGACAAAAAGTCCTCCGCCGCGGCCCGGTCCTCCCTGCCGCTGACTTCCGGGAAGACGGGGAGCACGTCCCAGCGATAGCCGCTGGGGCTGGGGTCGTGCTCCCAGCGGGAGAGGTAGACGACGGTGCCGTCCTCCAGGGCCTGGATGGAGAGGGAGCGTCCGCCGCCTTGCCACTCCAGGTCCCAGACCGGGACCAGGTCTTGATCCACGCTGCCGCGGAAGGTCTCGTAAGCGTCCGTGTCCAGGGACAGGGCCGTCTTCACCGCCCGGGTGACCTTGGCGAGACGGGCGTCCGCGTCCTCCTCCCCGGCCGCGGCGGCGGGGAGGGCCAGCGCCGCCAGCAAAGCGGCGGACAGGGCCAGGGAAAACAGTCGTTTCATGAGTCGTCCCTCCTGATCGTATCGTTCGATGGTTTAGACGGCGGGGGCCGGGGGAAAGTTCCCGCTCATTTCAATTCGTCCAGCGTCAGGGAGAAGCTCTCCAGGAAGGTCTCCAGGAAATACCGGACCTCCGGCATCCCATAACCCTCCAGGGCGCGCCGGGTCTGGGCGGCGGCCTCCCGGAACTCCAGGTTCCCCGCCTTCAGCTCCTCCACGCATTTGATGTGGGCCGACAGCTTGTCCGCCGCCTTCACCAGCCTCCGGACCTCCGGGTCCACCTCCGTCAGCACGGGGCGGTAAGCGTCCCGCAGCCCCTCCGGCAGCATGGCCAGCAGCTTCCCCTCCGCCACGGCCTCCACGTCCTTATAGGCGCTGCGGATGGCGGGGTTGTCGTATTTGATGGGCGTGGGCATGTCCCCGGTCAGGATCTCGCTGGCGTCGTGGTACAGCGCCGCCGCCGCCACGAGGCCGGGGTCCACGGCCCCGCCGAAGCGCTCGTTCCGGATCACCGCCAGCGCGTGGGCCAGGACGGCGGTCTGATGGCTGTGCTCCTGGACGTTCTCCGGCGCGGTGTTGCGCATCAGCGCCCAGCGCTGGATGAACCGCATCCGGGAGATGTACGCGAAGAAATGGCTCCTCATGGCATGATCCCTCCGATCTGTCCGAAGAGGACCTCCCCGTCCGTGCTCAAGATCCGCACCTGGCGGATCTGGCCGTGCAGATCCTCTCCCTTGGCCAGTACCTCGGCGTAGTTGGGCGCGTGGCCCAGGAAGAGGCCGTCGTGTCCGGCGGGCTGCTCGAACAGCACCTCGTAGGTCTCCCCCACGCAGCCCTCCAGGTAGGCCCGGCGGGTCTTGGCGGCGGCCTCCGCCGCCCGGCGGGCCCGCTCCGCCCGGACGGGCTTGGGCACCTGCTCCATCTCTGCCGCCGGGGTGCCGGGGCGCTCGGAGTAGGGGAAGACGTGGACCTTGGCGAAGCGGCAGGACTCGATGAACGCCAGGGTCTGGGCGAACTCCTCCTCCGTCTCCCCGGGGAAGCCGGCGATCAGGTCCGTGGTGACGGCGGGATGGCGGAACCACCGCTCCAGCAGCTCCAAGGACTGGAGGTAGCGGGCGGTGCGGTATTTCCGGCGCATCCGCTCCAGCGTGGCGTCGCACCCGCTCTGGAGGGACAGGTGGAACTGGGGGCAGAGGTCCGGCAGTGCCGCCGCCCGCTCACAGAACTCCTCCGTGATGGTCCGGGGCTCCAGGCTGCCCAGCCGGAGGCGGACCCCCGGCGCGGCGGTGCTGACGGCCTCCACCAGGTCGATGAGGGACAGGCCCTGGCCCAGGTCCCGGCCCCAGGAGGAGATCTCGATCCCCGTCAGCACGATCTCCCGGTAGCCCTCCGCCTTCAGCTCCGCGGCCTGGACCGCCGCCTCCCCCATGGCCAGGGAGCGCACCGGCCCCCTGGCGTAGGGGATGATGCAGTAGGAGCAGAAGTTGGAGCACCCGTCCTCGATCTTCAAAAGGGCCCGCGTCCGGCCCTCCAGCCCCCCGGCGGGGAGCCATTCGATGTGCCGCCGCTGGGAGGGGTGGTCGATCCGTTCCAGGGGGGCGCCGCGCTCCCGGACGGCCTTCTCCAAAAGGCCCAGGAAGCCCATCCGGTCCCCGGAGCCCCCCAGCACGTCGGCCCCCAGGCCCCGGGCCTCGGGGGCGTGGGTCTGGGACCAGCAGCCGCATACGCCCACCACGGCCCCGGGCCGGTCCCGGCGGACCCGGTGGAGCACCTGGCGGCATTTTTGATCGCTGGCGGCGGTGACGGAGCAGGTGTTGACCACATAGGCGTCCGCCTCCTCCTGGAAGGGGACGATGCGGTGCCCCCGGGCCCGGAGCTCCTGCTCCATGGCCTGTGTCTCGTATTGGTTCACCTTGCAGCCAAGGGTGTAGACGGCGACTTTCATGAGTTGTACGATTCTCCTTGCGCTTTCTTGGATTTGCCGCTATAATAGCGTGATGCATCCTAATTATACTAAGATCGCCCCCATTGGGCAAGCCCCAACGGAAAGGAGTTTTTCCCCATGATCTACCTGGATCACGCCGCCACCACGCCCGTGCCGAGGGCCGTGGCGGACGCCATGTATGAGGTGCTGACGGAGCGCTTCGGCAACCCCAGCTCCCAGTACCCCTTCGGAGCGGAGATGAAGAAGCGCGTGGAGGGCTGGCGGCGGACGGTGGCCGCCGCCCTGGACTGCCCTCCGGAGCGGCTGTGGTTCACCTCCTGCGGCACCGAGGGGGACAACTGGGCCCTCCGGGCCGCCGTCTGGCAGAACCGGCATCTGGGCCGCCACATCGTCACCACGGCGGTGGAGCACAGCGCCGTGCTGGAGACCTGCCGCCAGCTGGAGCAGGAGGGCTGCGAGGTCACGTACCTGGCCCCGGAGCAGGACGGCACGATCGGCGCCGGACAGGTGCTGGAGGCCGTCCGGCCCGACACGGCGGCGGTGTCCGTCATGCTGGTGAACAACGAGCTGGGGACGGTGTACCCCATCGCGCAGATCGCCCGGGGCCTGGCCGCCATGGGATCCAAGGCCCTCCTCCACACCGACGCGGTGCAGGGCCTGACCACCTTCTCCGCCAAGGACCTGGGGGCGGACTTCGTGACGGTCTCCGCCCACAAGATCGGCGGGCCGAAGGGAGTGGGCGCGGTGTACATCGGCCCCCGGGTGCGCTCTCCCCGCCCCCTCCTGGCGGGCGGCGGGCAGGAGCGGGGCCTCCGCTCCGGCACCGAGGCCACCGCCCAGATCGCGGGCTTCGCCAAGGCGGCGGAGCTGCGGATGGAGCATCTGGACCGGGACCGGGCCCACCTGGCGGAGCTGCGGGCCTATGCCGGGGAAAAGCTGCTGGCCATCCCGGACATGGTGGCGGTGGGGGCGGGGACGGCCCCCCACGTGCTGGCGGCGTCCCTGGCGGGCTGGCCCAGCCAGAACATCGTCACGGACCTGGGGAGCCAGGGGATCTGCATCTCCGCCGGCTCCGCCTGCCACCAGGGCCGGCCCAGCCACGTGGTCGCCGCCTTGAAGCTGCCCAGGCGGACCGCCTCCGGCGTGATCCGGATCAGCTTCGGCCCGGAGACCACGTTCGAAGAGATCGACGCCTGCGCCCAGGCCCTCCGGCGGCATCACGACAGCCGGATGCCCATGCTGGGATAGGGCCTCCACCGGCGGTGCGGCGACCATCCAACAGGACCGATAAGTCATAGATAGTAAGTCATAGATAGTATAAGGAGCATCATGTTCAACTGCCTGCGCCGTGAGCCCGGCTTTTACAAACGGCTCTTCAAGCTCTCCCTGCCCATGATCTTGCAAAACCTCATCACCTTCTCCCTGGGGCTCATCGACACCTTCATGGTCTCCCGCCTGGGCAACGAGGAGATGGCGGCGGTCACCACGGCCAACGTCCCCGTCTTCCTGCTCATCAGCATCGTCTTCGGCTTCCAGAGCGGCCTGGGCATCCTGATCAGCCAATACTGGGGCAAGGGGGACGTGAAGAACGTCAGCCGGGCCCTGGGCGTGGCCTCCCTGCTGGGGACGGCCGTCACCGTGGTCCTGGCCCTGCTCTTCTTCGCCGCCCCGGTGCGGGTGATGGACCTGCTCTCCAACAGCCACGACCTCAGCCTCCTGGGGGCGCCCTATCTGCGGGTCATCGGCTTCTCCTACGTCTTCAACATGCTCTCCTCCCTCTATGTCAGCGCCCGGCGGAGCGTGGAGGACCCCGGCTTCGGCATGAAGCTCTTCGGCTTCTCCACCATCCTGAACACGGGGCTGAACTACCTGCTGATCTTCGGCCGGGGAGGCTTCCCCGCCCTGGGGGTGGCGGGCGCCGCCATCGCGACGCTGCTGGCCCGGATCGGCGAGTTCGTCATCTGCGTCTATTGCGCCCTGCGGAGCAGGGCCATCCCCCTGGACCTCAAGGGGTTCTTCCGGCCGGGGGTGGCCATGATGCGGCGCTTCGTGAAGTACGCCTCCCCCGTGGTGTTCAACGAGACCGTCTGGGGCCTGGGGAACTCCCTGCTGACGGTGATCCTGGGCTATACGGAGGAGTCCGTGGAGATGCTGGCGGCCAACGCCGTCATGGGCAACATGAACCGGCTGTTCCTGGTGGTCTGCTTCGGCCTGGGGGCCGCCTCGGCGGTGATGGTGGGCAAGGCCATCGGCGAGGGCCAGGGCCGGGACAAGGTCATGGGCCTGAGCCGGACCCTCCTCTGGTCCTCCGTGCTGGTGGGGGGCGTGCTGGCGGCCTTCTCCCTGGCGCTGGTGCCGCTGGTGTTCGTGCCCGTGATCTTCCCGCTGTTCAAGCTCTTCGGCGCCTCCGCCGAGATCGCTGCGGCCCTGGCGGTCATGGGCTTCGCCTCCATCCCCCTCCACGCCTGCGCCATCACGGCGGTGACGGGGGTCCTCCGGGCGGGGGGAGACGTGTTCTGGTCCACGGCGCTGGACATCGTGCCCCAGTGGGCGGTCTGCCTCCCGGCGACGGCCCTGGCGGCGCTGGTGTTCCGGCTCGGCTGCTGGCCCATCGCCTTCGCGATCCAGCTGGAGAGCGTGGTGAAGTTCCCGCTGTGCCTCTGGCGGGTCCAGGGCGGGAAGTGGATCAACGACGTGACGGGGGGCGAGCGGGGAGGATGAGCCTGTCCCGCGTGGCGCCGGGCTCCCGGGAGACGCCGGGGGCCGGGGCGGCGCGGGAGCGGTCGGACGCGGGGATCCCCTCCCGGATCCATGTCCTCCGGCGGTCGGGCCCGTGAGCGGCGTGCAGGATCGTGAACGTTTGCGTAAATTCTTGCGGAGCTTCCGTCAAAGCGTAAAAAAAGCTCCGGGGAGCTTTGGCGAAATCATAAAATTTTCTGCATCCACCGGAACAGGCGTTGATTTTTGGGTGAAAAAATGCTAGATTCATTCATAGCAAGTGCAGCGAAAACGATTGCGGGGGGCCCCGGCCCTCCCGGGGCCTCACGGCCCCAAGACGACGATTTTCAAGGAGGTCGTTTCTCATGTTCGATCCTAAGACTGTATCCCTGGGCATCGCCCCCATCGGCTGGTGCAACGACGACATGCCGGAGCTGGGCGGGGAGTGCACGTTCCAGCAGATCGTCAGCGAGATGGCGCTGGCGGGCTTCACCGGCTGCGAGATCGGCAACAAGTACCCCAAAGATCCCGCCGTGCTGAAGAAGGCCCTGGACCTGCGGGGCATGCGCATCGCCAGCCGCTGGTATTCCTCGTTCCTCCTGACCCGCCCCTTCGAGGAGGAGGTGAAGGACTTCACCGCGAACCTGGACTTCCTGGCCGCGGTGGGCGCGGACCGCATCAACGTCAGCGAGCAGAGCTGGTCCATCCAGGGCCAGATGGACACCCCCGTCCTGACCGGCGGACACAAGCACGTGATGGACGACGCGGAGTGGGACCGCTTCTGCGACGGGCTGGATAAGCTGGGCAAGATCGCCGCGGACCGGGGCTTCAAGCTCTGCTTCCACCACCACATGGGCACCGTGGTCCAGACCAGCGAGGAGACCGACCGCATGATGGCCAACACCGACCCCCGGTACGTCTTCCTCTGCTATGATACGGGCCACTTCACCTTCGCCGGCGAGGATCCCCTGACCATGCTGAAGAAGTACGTGGACCGCGTGGGCCACGTGCACCTGAAGGACATGCGCCTCCCCGTCGTGGAAGAGGCCCGGAAGAACGACTGGAGCTTCCTCCAGGCCGTGCGCAACGGCGCGTTCACCGTCCCCGGCGACGGCGGCGTGGACTTCGACCCCGTGTTCAAGGTGCTCTCGGACGCCGGCTACCAGGGCTGGCTGCTGGTGGAGGCCGAGCAGGATCCCGCCAAGGCCGATCCCCTGGAGTACGCCATGAAGGGCCGCAAGTACATCAAGGAGCACACCGGGCTCTGAGGGGCCGAGGGGGAGCGGCCTCCCCCTTGAAGATCCCCCCCGCCGGTCTGCGGACCGGTGCCGCCCGCGGCGGCTGAGGCGGCGGCATCTCCGCGACGGGCATGCCGCCGCGGGAACGATCCCATCGTATCCCTCCTCTGTTGGCCAAAGGGCCAAAATTCGATCTGGAGATGATCCCAATGACCTATTTCAGCAAGAACGACGAACTCAAACAGGGCTATAACGCCTATATCGACACCTCCGTGGACGATATGGGCACCCAGATGGACATCGGCCTCCTGGTCATGGAGCCCGGCGACGTCTTCACCATCCGCGAGGCGGAGAAGGAGACCGCCGTCCTCCTCTTCGCCGGGAACGTCACCTATGAGTGGGCGGGGAAGGTCGTGGAGGCCGACCGCCCGGACAGCTTCCACCATGAGGCGTACTGCCTCCTGGCGGGCAGGGGCGAGGAGATCCGCCTCACCGCCCACGCCCACAGCGAGCTCTACATCCAGAAGACCCGGAACGATACGCCCTTCGAGGCCGTCATGTACACCCCGGAGACCGTCCAGACCCAGCACGCCGGGAACAAGGGGGAGCTGCTGGGCTGCATGGAGCGGGAGATCAAGACCTTCTTCGACCACGACAACGCCCCCTTCTCCAACATGGTCCTGGGCGAGGTGCTGAACCACCCCGGCAAGTGGTCCTCCTATCCCCCCCATCACCATCCCCAGCCGGAGGTCTACTTCTACCGCTTCGACTATCCCCAGGGCTTCGGCGCGGGCTTCGCCAACGGCGAGATCTACAAGACGGGCCAGAACGGCTGCGCCGTGATCACCAGCGGCTTCCACTCTCAGACCGCCGCGCCGGGCTACGCCATGTGCTACGCCTGGGGCATCCGGCACCTGGAGGGCGACCCCTGGCTGAAGACCCGCATCGACGACGAGGAGCACGCGTGGCTCTGGAAGCCGGACGCCAACGAACACATCTATCAAGGATAACATAAAGGAGGTCTTCCCGATGGATACGATCCGCTTAACGACGGCCCAGGCCATCGTCAAATTCCTGGATAACCAGTATGTCTCCATGGACGGCGTGGAGACCAAGTTCGTGGAGGGGTTCTTCACGATCTTCGGCCACGGCATCGCCGTGGGCCTGGGCGAGGCCCTGGACACGGATCCCGGCGCTCTGCGGGTCATGCAGGGCCGGAACGAGCAGGGCATGTGCCACACGGCCATCGCCTTCGCCAAGCAGAACTGCCGCAAGCGCATCATCGCCTGCGCCTCCTCCGTGGGCCCCGGCGCGGCCAACATGGTCACCGCCTGCGCCACGGCCACGGTGAACAACATCCCCCTGCTGGTCTTCCCGGCGGACACCTTCGCCTCCCGCCAGCCGGACCCGGTGCTCCAGCAGCTGGAGCAGAGC
>NZ_CAJUBK010000064.1 GCF_910584465.1 uncultured Oscillibacter sp. | reverse complement strand
ATCGGCACCATCGGCGGCAACACCTGCAACGGCGTCACCTCCGCCGACTCCGCCTCCACCCTCCACGCCTGGGACGCCGTCGTCGAGCTGACCGGCCCCCATGGCGTCCGCCGCCAGCCCATCGGCGAGTTCTATATCCGGGCGGGCAGGGTGGACATCCGGGAGGGCGAGATCCAGACCGCCATCCTGATCCCGAAGGAGAGCTATGCGGGCACCTTCGGCCACTACATCAAATACGCCATGCGCAGCGCCATGGACATCGCGACGCTGGGGACCTCGGTCAACGTCCGCCTCTGCGCCGGCAAGGGGACGGTGGAGCGGGCCCGCGCGGCCTTCGGCGTGGCGGGCCCGGTGCCCCTGCGGGCGGTCCATGCCGAGGCCCTGGCGGCGGGCCGGCCCGTCTCCATGGACCTGGCGGAGGAGTTCGCCCAGGCGGTGAAGGAGGACATCCATCCCCGGGACTCCTGGCGGGCGGCGAAGGACTTCCGCCTCCACATCGCCGTGGAGAGCGCGAAGCGGGCGTTCATCGAGTCGGTCAGACGGGCGGGAGGTGCGCTGTGATGGGGAAGTATCCGATACAGTATCAGACGGTCCATTTCAAACTCAACGGCAAGGAGGTGGAGCGGACCGTGGACGTCCGGGCCAGCCTGACGGACATGCTGCGGGGCGACTTCCGCATGACCAGCGTGAAAAAGGGCTGTGAGGTCGGCGAGTGCGGGGCCTGCAGCGTCCTCATCGACGGCGAGGCGTTCAACTCCTGCATCTACCTGGCCGTCTGGGCGGAGGGGAAGGAGATCCGCACCCTGGAGGGGCTGCTGGGCCCCAACGGCGAGCTCTCCGACATCCAGCAGGCGTTCGTGGACGAGGCGGCGATCCAGTGCGGCTTCTGCTCTCCGGGCTTCATCCTGACGGCGGCGGAGATCCTGGAGCGGGGGGAGGAGTACACGGATGCGGAGCTCCGCAAGCTCCTCTCCGGCCACCTGTGCCGGTGCACCGGGTACGAGAACATCCTCCGGGCGGTGAAGAAGACCATGTACCGCCGCCTGGGCAAAGAGATGCCCCGCTGACGAAGGAGCGCGCGAAAAAGGACCGGGCAGGAGCATCCTGCCCGGTCCTCCTATGCCGCAGGGGGATCACGCCATATCCGGGTATGCCTTGGCGACGTAGTCCCCGATGCGCCGCACGGCCTCCCGGAGGTTCTCGTCGGAGTTGGCGAAGACCAGTCGGAGGTACCCCTCGCCCATCTCGCCGAAGGCGGAGCCGGGCACCACCACGACGCCGGCTTTTTCCACCAGCTCTTCGGCGAAGGCCTGGGAGGTCTTGCCGAAGGCCTTGATGTTGGCGAAGGCGTAGAAGCTGCCGGCGGACTTCCTGCAGGTGATGCCGGGGATGGCGTTCAGCCCGTCGACGAGGATGTCCCGGCGGCGGCTGTAATCCGCCACCATGCTGTCCACGCAGTCCGTGCGCTTCAGCGCCTCCACGGCGGCGTCCTGGATGAAAGTGGCGACGCAGGAGGCCACGCCCTCCTGGAACTGGGCCAGCTTCTTGATATGGCCCGGCTCGGGGGCCAGCAGGTAGCCCACCCGCCAGCCGGTCATGGCATAGGACTTGGAGAAGCTGTTGAACACCAGCACCTGGTCCCGGACCTCCGGGACCTCGGCGATGCTGAAGGGCTCCGCGCCGTCATAGACGATGCTGTCGTAGGGCTCGTCGGTGAGGACCCAGAGGCCGTGCTCCTCCGCCACTTCTGCGATGGCCAGCACGTCCTCCTTCGTCAGCACCGCGCCGGTGGGGTTGCAGGGGGAGTTCAGGAGGAGGGCCTTCGTCCGGGGGCCGACGGCCGCCTCCACGTCCGCCGCCTGGAGGCGGTAGCCGTGCTCTTCATAGGTGGGCACGGGCACCGCCCTGGCCCCGGCCATAGCGGCCTGGCCATAGTAATTGGGGAAGCAGGGGTCGGGGACCAGCAGCTCGTCGCCCTCGTCCAAAAGCAGCATCATCGCCAGCATCAGGCCCTCCATGGCCCCCACGGTGATGATGACGTGGTCCTTCGTGTAGCCGTCCCAGATCTTCCGGTAACGGTCCGCCACGGCCTGGCGCAGCTCGTCGATACCGGAGTTGGGGGCGTAGTGGGTCCGCCCGGCGTCCAGGGACCGTTTGGCGGCCTCCTTGATGTAGGCGGGGGTGTCGAAATCAGGCTCGCCCACCGTCAGCTTGATGGCGTCGGGGTAGTGGGCGGCCAGGTCGAACATCTTCCGGATGCCGGAGGGGGGATAGTGCCCCGCCCGGTGGGAGATACGCAGTCCCTGTTTCATAAAAACGATCGACTTCCTTTCCTCTGTTTTCCGGCAGGGCGCGCTTCACCTGCCCGCCAGGTCTTCATAAGCCTCCAGCCGCTCCCCGGCGTCGCGCGCGGCCTTGGCGTAGAGCGCCTCGGCCTTGCCGGGGAAGGACAGGGCGAGGGAGGCGTAGCGGTCCTGGCCCATCAGGAACGCCCGGAGATCCCCGGAGGGCTCCTTGGAGTCCAGGGTGAAGGGGGCCTTGCCCTCCGCCCTGCGGGACGGGTCGTAGCGGTAGAGGTGCCAGTAGCCGCACTCCACGGCCTTCGCCTCCTCCCGCTGGCTCAGGCCCATGCCGCACTTCATGCCATGCTCGATGCAGGGGCAGTATGCGATGATGAGGGAGGGGCCGGGATACGCCTCGGCCTCCCGGATGGCCCGGAGGGTCTGGGCGGGGTCCGCGCCCATGGCCACCTGGGCCACGTACACATAACCATAGCTCATGGCCATGAGCCCCAGGTCCTTCTTCTTGGTCTCCTTGCCGCCGGCGGAGAACTTGGCGACGGCCGCGGCGGCGGTGGATTTGGAGGACTGCCCGCCGGTGTTGGAGTAGACCTCGGTGTCCAGGACGAGGACATTGATGTCCTTCCCGGAGGCCAGCACGTGGTCCAGCCCGCCGTAGCCGATGTCGTAGGCCCAGCCGTCCCCGCCGAAGGCCCAGACGGACTTCTTGGTCAAAAACTCCTTGTTCTGCCGGACGAAGGCGGCGTCCTCGCTGCCGTCATCCTCGATGGCGGAGAGCAGGGCGTCGCTGACCGCCCGGGAGGATGCGGGGTCGCCGCCCTTTTCCAGGTAGGCCCGGCAGGCATCCACGGCTGTGCCGCTCTCCGCCAGGGCCCGGATATGGGCGCGGAGCTGGCGCTTGACGGCGTCCTGGCCCAGGAGGTAGCCGTAGGCGTACTCGGCGTTGTCCTCGAAGAGGCTCATGGCCCAGGCGGGGCCGCGGCCGTCCTTGTCCGTGCAGTAGGGGGAGGAGGGGGTGGACCCGCCATAGGCGGAAGAGCAGCCGGAGGCGTTGGTGATGTACATGCGCTCGCCGAAGAGCTGGGTGACCAGCTTGATGTAGGGGGTCTCGCCGCAGCCCGCGCAGGCGCCGGAGAACTCGAAATAGGGCTTGGCGAACTGGGAGGCCTTCACGTTTTTGTCGCTGACGGCGTCCTTCTTGATCTCCACCTCCTCCACGGCGAAGGTCCAGCTGGGGGCTTCCTTGAGCTGGCTCTCCAGGGGCTCCATCTCCAGGGCGCGGTCCTTGGCGAGGCAGACGTTGACGCAGCTGCCGCAGCCGGTGCAGTCGTAGGGGGAGACCTGTATCCGGTAGGTGTAGGGCGTCAGGCCCTTGGCGGGGACGGTCTCGAAGCCGGCGGGCTTCCGGGCCTCCTCGGCCCCGTCCAGCAGGATGGGCCGGATGGCGGCGTGGGGGCAGACCAGGGAGCACCGGTTGCACTGGATGCACTTGGCGGGGTCCCAGGCCGGGACCTCCACGGCCGCGCCGCGCTTTTCATACTTGGAAGTCCCGGCGGGCCAGGTGCCGTCCTCCAGGCCGTACTTGACCATGACGGACACGGGCAGGCGGTCGCCCTCCTGGCGCTCCATGACCTCCACGACCTCCCGGACGAAAGCGGGGGCGCTGTTTTGGACGGGAGCGTCCTCAGCGGTCTCCCAGCTCTTGGGGATGGGGATCTCCACGAGATCGTTGATCCCGTGGTCGATGGAGGCATAGTTCTGCTCCACGACCGCCTGGCCCTTCTTCTTATAGTAGGTCCTGTGGATCGCGTCCTTCATCTCGGCCACGGCCTGCTCGGTGGGGATGACCTTGGTGAGGGTGAAGAAGGCGGCCTGGAGGATCGTATTGGTGCGGGAGCCCAGCCCCAGCTCCCGGGCGATGGCGATGGCGTCGATGGTGTAGAACCTGGCGTGTTTCGCCGCCAGGGCCCGCTTCATGGAGGCGGGGAGGTGCGCCTCCAGCCCCTCCATGTCCCAACCGCAGTTCAGCAGGAAGGTGCCGCCCTCCTTGAGGCCCTCCACCAGGTCGTACTTGGCCACATAGGACGGCGTGTGGCAGGCCACGAAGTCCGCGGAGCGCACCAGATAGGGAGAGCGGATGGGGTCCTTGCCGAAA
Source organism: uncultured Oscillibacter sp. (assembly GCF_910584465.1). Taxonomy (GTDB): domain Bacteria; phylum Bacillota; class Clostridia; order Oscillospirales; family Oscillospiraceae; genus Oscillibacter. Next base: position 7,474 of record NZ_CAJUBK010000064.1, on the reverse strand, counting down.
CGGAGGTGGCTCTGGGTGAGGCCGCCGGACTTCTTGGAGTCGTAAACGAAGTAGGCCTGGCAGTAGAGGCTGGTCGCACGGCCGATGATCTTGATGGAATTTTTATTCGCTCCCACGGTGCCGTCGGAGCCCATGCCCCAGATCTGCACATCGGTCTGCCCGGCGGGGGAGGTCTCGATCCGCCGGGCGGCGGGCAGGGAGGTGGAGGTCACGTCGTCCACGATGCCGATGGTGAAACCGTCCTTGGGGGACTCGGCCTTGAGCTCCTCGTATACGGCGAGGATCTGCTCGGGGGTGGTGTCCTTGGAGCTGAGGCCGTAGCGTCCGCCGATGATCAGCATGTCGGCGCCGCGCCGCTGATAGACGGCGCACACGTCCTGGTACAGCGGCTCGCCCATGGCGCCGGGCTCCTTGGTGCGGTCCAGCACGGCGATGCGCCTGCAGGTGCCGGGGACCGCCGCCAGGAAGTGCCCGGCGGAGAAGGGGCGGTACAGGTGGACGTTGATGAGGCCCACTCGTTCGCCCTGGGCGGTGAGGTGGTCCACGGTCTCCTTGGCGGTCTCGGCGGCGGAGCCCATGAGGACGACGACCCGCTCCGCGTCGGGCGCGCCGTAGTACTCGAAGAGGTGGTAGTCCCGGCCCGTCAGCTTGTTGATCTCGGCCATGTACCGCTCCACCGCCTCGGGGATGGAGGCGACCTTCTGATTGCAGGCCTCCCGGCATTGGAAGAAGATGTCCGGGTTGACGGTGGTGCCCCGGGTGGCGGGATGCTCGGGGTTCAGGGAGTTCCGGCGGAAGGCTTCCAGCGCCTCCATGTCGACCAAAGGCCGCAGGTCCTCATAGTCCAGGGCCTCGATCTTCTGGATCTCGTGGGAGGTCCGGAAGCCGTCGAAGAAGTGGAGGAAGGGCATCCGGCAGTGGATGGCGGCCAGATGGGCCACGGCCCCCAGGTCCATGACCTCCTGGGGGGAGGAAGACGCCAGCAGGGAGAAGCCGGTGCTCCGCACGCCCATCACGTCGGAATGGTCGCCGAAGATGGAGAGGGCGTGGGCGGAGAGGGTCCGGGCGGAGACGTGGAACACGCCGGGGAGCATCTCGCCCGCGATCTTGTACATGTTCGGGATCATCAGCAGCAGGCCCTGGGAAGCGGTGTAGGTGGTGGTCAGGGCCCCGGCCTGGAGGGAGCCGTGGACGGTGCCGGCCGCGCCGCCCTCGGACTGCATCTCTACCACCTGGACGGGCTGTCCGAAGAGGTTCTCCCTGCCGTTGGCGGCCCACTCGTCCACATGCTCCGCCATAGGCGAGGAGGGCGTGATGGGGAAGATGCCCGCGACTTCGGTGAAGGCGTAGGAGATGTATGCCGCCGCCTGGTTGCCGTCCATGATCTCGATCTTCTTTGCCATATGATCACCCGCTTTTCGTCAAGATCCTCGTCTCCGCGCCGGTGGGGACGGGCGTCCGCCCAGGCGGGGCACGAGGGGGCAGGCAGGATATTTTTTCACTTTTCCCTGCATACTTATCACTAACATAGCACACCGGAGGGGATTTGTAAAGAGGGACATATCAGACCTCTCGGAAAGAGGTCCGACCGGCCGGGGCCGGCGGGGGAGGGTGCGGGGCCCGGAGGGGCCCTGGACCGGCGGGGGAGGGCGGAGGATAGGAGGAGGCTCCCCGGCCCAAGGGCCGGGGAGCCTCCTTGACCTGTGTTCAGAAGGGGTCCCAATACCGTCCGCCGTTGAGGATGTTCAAAAGCAGCGAGACGGCGATCATGGCGAAGCCGCAGAGGAAGGCGAGATAGTCGCTGCGGCGGAAGGGCCGCTCCCGATACCAGGTCCGGGACGCCTCCCTGCCGAAGCAGCGCAGCTCCATGGCGTTGGAGACCACCTCGATCCGGTCCAGGCTGGAGAGGATCAGCGGCATCAGGATGCCAGTGGCGCTCCTGAGCCGCCGGAAGGCCCCCGCCTTGCCGGACAGCTCCACGCCCCGGGCCTGCTGGGCGAGGGAGATGTCTCGGAACTCCTTCATGACGTCCGGGATGTACCGCAGCGCCAGGGACACGGAATAGGAGATGCGGTAGCTGACGCCGATGCGGCTCAGGGAGGAGGCGAACTCGCTGGGCTGGGTCGTGCAGACGAAGAGCATGACCACCGGGATCGTGGCGGTGTATTTCAGGACCACGTTGAGGTGATAGAGCAGCTGCTGGCTGGTGATGGTATACCGCCCGATGATATGCACCAGCAGCGTCCTGGAGCCATAGACGGTGACGCCGTGCTCCGGTGAGAAGAGATAGATCAGGACGTTGTTCAGCGCCAGGAACACCAGGGTGAAGGCCAGCAGCACCTTGACGTCGGAGAGGCGGATCTTCGACACCCGGAAGAGCACCGCCGCGGCCGCGGTGAGGAAGATCAGGTACCGGGTGTCGAAGGTGACCATGGCGGCGAAGATCCAGCACATCGTGCACGCCAGTTTGGACGCGCCGGTGAGCGCGTGGATGGGGGACTCCCGGTCGATGAAGTTGAAGAGCTTAACCATGGGCCCGCACCTCCCTATCGCAGTCGATGAAGCGCTGGACGAAGCGGTCGGGGGGCTCCGCGCCGCACATCAGCGCCAGATCGTAGAGGGAGGTCTCCTTCAGGCTAGCGCGCCGGATGATGTCGGGGCTGGTCAGGATGCCGGCGGAGGTGTCGTCGGCGATGATCCGCCCCTGGGAGAACACCACCGCCCGGTCGGCATATTCCAGCATCAGGTGCATGTCGTGGGTGATCATGACCACGGCGATCCCCAGGGCGCTGAGCCCCCGAAGGAACTCCATGATCTCCGTGTAGTGGCGGAAGTCCTGGCCCGCGGTGGGCTCGTCCAGGATCAGCATCTCCGGGTCCAGCACCAGGATGGAGGCGATGGTCACCCGCTTTTTCTGCCCGAAGCTCAGGGCGGAGACCGGCCATCTCCGGAAGGGGTAGAGCCCGCAGATCTTCAGCGTCTTTTCCACCCGGCGGGCAGTCTCCTCCTCCGGCACGCCCCGGAGCCGGAGGCCCAGGGCCACCTCGTCGAAGAGGAAGGACTTGGAGATCATCTGGTTGGGGTCCTGCATCACGTAGCCGATGTGGTCTGCCCGCTCTTTGATGCTCAGGGGGGCCAGGTCCCGGCCTTTGAACCGCAGGACGCCCGCCTGCGGCGTCTCGAAGCCGCAGATGACCTTGGAGAACGTGGTCTTGCCCGCGCCGTTGGTCCCGACGATGGCCAGCAGCTCCCCCGCCTCGATGCGCAGGCTGACGTCCTTCAGCGCGTGGAAGCCGTTCTCATATGTAAAGTCGATGCCCTCGGCCGAGAACAGGACCTCCCTTGGCCCCGGCGCGGGGGCGGGGGCCTGCTGCGCGCCCCAGTCCCGGATCTTGCGGCGGTCCTCCTCGGAGAGGCGGAGGGTGCGGATGCTCTGGGGCAGGGCCTCCGGCGAGATCCCCACCCCCGCATAGCGCATGGCGGTGAGGTACAGGGGCTCCCGGATGCCGTTCTCCAGGAGGAGGCCGGTGGAGAGCAGCTGGGCCGGCGGGGAATCCAGCAGGATCTCCCCGTCCCGCATCAGGACGATGCGGTCCACGTCCCGCCAGAGGACGTCCTCCAGCCGGTGCTCGATGATGATGACGGCCGCCTGGGTGTCCCGGTGGATCTGGTCGATCAGCTCGATGGCCTGCTTGCCGGTGGCGGGGTCCAGGTTCGCGAGGGGCTCGTCGAACAAGAAGACCTTCACGTCGCCGATCATCACGCCGGCCAGGGAGACCCGCTGCTTCTGCCCGCCGGACAGCTCGTCCGGCGCGTGGTCCAGGTGGCGCCCGACGCCGACCTTCTCGGAGACCGCCGCCACCCTGGAGACCATCTCCTCCTGCGGCGTGCAGGCGTTTTCCAGGACGAAGGCGATATCCTCCGCCACCGTCAGGCCGATGAACTGTCCGTCCGGGTCCTGCAGCACGGTCCCCACGGTCTTGGAGAGCTGGAAGATGCTGGTGTCCTTCGCCTCCTCGCCGCAGATCGTCAGGCTGCCGCTCTGCTCACCGGGGTAGGCGAAGGGGATGAGCCCGTTGATGCAGCTGGCCAGCGTGGACTTGCCGCAGCCGGAGGGGCCGGCGATCAGCACCTTCTCCCCGGGATAGATGGAAAGATCGATATCGCGCAGGGTGGGCCGCGCCTGGGACTTGTATTGGAAGGAGAACTCCTGGAACCGGATGATAGGGCTGCTCATAAGCGCCGCATCCCTCCTCTGTGATCGTTCCGGCCGAGCCGGTGCGCAGGGCGGGGCCGCGGCTCACCCCTCTTCCCGGAGGGAGCCCTTCTTCGGCCGGGCCGCCACATAGGCGATGCAGAGCAGCGTCCCCACCACCGCGGTAGAGGCGATGTTGCCCGCGCTGCCCACCGCGCCCTGGAGGAAGATCTTCTCCACGGGCTCGTTGTAGAGCAGGATGTCCAGCCCGGGGGCGATCAGGCCCCAGGCGATCAGGTGCGCCACGGCCTGGGTGATGTTGAAGGCGACGATGCCCTTGGTGCCGAACTCGCCGTCGTCCAGGCGCAGCTTCTTGCCCAGCAGGCCCATGACCAGGCCGAAGAAGGTCGAGCCGATGATCCAGCTCCACCACACGCCCCAGCCGCTGGCCAGGTCGCCCAGGAAGTGGCCGATCAGGCACATCAGCGCGCCGGCCATGGGGCCGAACAGCATGCTCATGACCGCCATGGTGCCGTAGTGGACGCTGAGCTTCAGGTTGGGCAGGGGAGTGGGGATGGCGATGTAGGTGCTGAGCACGAAGAACAGCGCGGCGCCGATGCCGATGGCGACGATGGTCTTGATACTGAACTTTTTCATGATGAGTACTCCTTTTCATGGTAGGATAGCGGGACCGCGCCCCGGGGCCCGCGGGGGCACGTCAGAAGAGCTCCTCCGCCCGGGGGACCGCCTCTGCCGCGCCGGCCCGGGCCACGGCCGCGGCGGCGGCCTTCGACGCGCGCTCCAGGGCCGTCTCCGGACGGCCGGTCTCCAGGTAGGCGGCCAGGAAATATCCCAGGTAGGTGTCCCCGGCCCCGGTGGTGTCCACCACCGTCACAGGGGAGGCGGGCTGGCGGAGCACTCCGCCCTCCCCGGCGAAGAGGGACCCCTCCGCCCCGAGGGTGAGGACCAGCTTTTGATGGGGATGGGCCTCCATGAAGCGGGGGACGCCCTCGGAGGGGTCCTGCGCCCCGGTCAGCGCCGCCAGTTCCAGTTCGTTCAGGACCAGCCAGTCGGCCAGGCGCACGGCGTCCCCCCGCAGGAGCTCCGGCGTGATGGGGGAGGGGTTCAGCCACAGCTCCATGCCCAGGGCCTTGGCCTGCCGGGCGATGTAGCCGCCCTCGCAGATCTCGTTCTGCAGGAGCAGCACGTCCCCGGCGGAGAAGCGGGACAGCGTCCGGTCCACCTGCTCCCGGGAGACCGCCGCGTTGGCCCCGGCGCAGATGAGGATGCAGTTCTGCCCGCTGCCGTCCACCTGGATGACGGCGTGGCCGGTGGGGACGGGGACGGCCTCCACGCAGTCCGTATGGATGCGGTCGGCCCGGAGGAGCTCCAGCAGCGCCCCGCCGTCCGGCCCGACGCAGCCCGCCATATGGACCTCGGCCCCGGCCCGGGCCAGGGCGACCGCCTGGTTCAGGCCCTTCCCCCCGGCGTGGAGGGCGTATCCGGAGGCGGAGAGGGTCTCTCCGGGCTGCAGGAAGTGCTCCACACGGTAGGTGTGGTCGATGTTGAGAGAGCCGAAACAGAGGACTTTCATAGATTTCCTCCTCCCATCAGGGTCTGGAACAGGCTGCTGACCAGGGCGTCCCGCCGGATGTGGCGGACGTAGCGCATGGGGTGCCGGCCCGCCGGGAACGCGTAGCCCGCCCGCAGCGGCACCGGGGCGGGGACCAGCTCGTCCTCCATGAACCGCCCCCCGTCGTTCAGCAGCCAGGCCGCGGCGGCCGCGTCCCAGATGGTCTTCGTCCAGCACAGGTCGGAGGAATAGGACTGGACCTCCCGGATGACATTGGAGGCGAGGTAGCGGCAGAGGGGGCCCGCCGGGAGCAGGTAGCGCTCCAGCTCGGAGCGGCTGACCGTCAGATGTTCCGCCACGCCCCAGCAGGGGAGCTGCACGAGGGGGACGCCGGAATCGAAGAGCACCTGCGCCGCGGGGAGGTCCTCGATGAGGTTGAACTCCTCCTGGTCCATGCGGTGATAGGCGCTGCCGCCCAGCCATACCACCACCATCCGGTCCCGGATCTCGGGGCACCGCAGCAGGGCGGAGGCGATGTCGGTGGCGGCGGCGATGCCGAGCACGTAGAGGGGCCGCTCCGGAGAGTGGGCCATGGCCCGGCGGACCAGGTCCTGCGAGGCGTCAGAGACGGCGGGCGCGGAGGGGCCGGACAGGAAACGGTCCGCCCCTTTGTATACCACGCGGCGGTATCCCGCCTCCCCCGCCAGATCCAGGACCTTCAAGATCTCCTGATAGCTCTTCTCCATGCCCTCCCGGGGAGAGGCGGCCTTCTCGTTGGAGAACGGCGCGGCGTAGATGGCCTGGAGCCTCAGCCGCCGGGGGTGGCGCAGCAGGTAGGCGAGGGCGAACTGATCGTCCACCTCGTTGAAGGCGTCGGTGTCGATGACGACGTCGATGGGCCGGGGCCCTGGGGGCTGCAGCATCCTGCGGAGCAGCTGGTCCCGCATGGCCGGCCGGGCCTCCGGGCAGGCGGAGGCGTCCCCGCCGCGGGACACGGAGGATCCCTCCGGACCGCTCAGGCGGCCGGCGGTCCCGCCGATCCCCCGGAGGGCGGCGGGGCCTGTTTGGGGCGCCAGGGGCTTCATAGGATCCTCCTTCCTGACCGAGGCGGAGACGGGCCGCGGGACGGCCGGCAGACCGGTCCATACGCGTCCGCCTGGACATAGGCGGCCTCCCCGCTGCTGCCGCCCTCCCGGTCCAAGACCTTGGGGACGGATACGCCGGCGATCGTGCGGCGCCGCGTATGGTCACGGCGCCGTCTCCCCGGGGCCCTGTGAGGGACGATCCCCCAGATCCCCGAGACGATCCCCTTATCCATAAAGACTATCATCTCGACATGGGGAAGTCAATAATATCCGTGGATCCGGGGCGAACTTCGTCGGACCTTCCAACGATCCCCAGCTGTGTTTGACGATATGGTCAACGCGGCCGGGGAGGCGTTTTCGACCGGCCGTGCCGCCCATGCGGCCTGCGCCGCGGCGCAGGGGGAAGGGGCCTGCGGGCCCTCCCCGGCGGTCCCGGCTATGGAGGGCATGCCGCGCCGGGAGAGGGCCGAAAGGAGGGGCGGGTCCCCGCCGGACGAGCGAAAAGGCATCCCCCGGCCATGCCGGGGGATGCCGTCAGAGTGTCAAAAAAGTAAGGGAAGACTTCGTCGACGGGAAGGAAGAGAGTTACGAGAGGAACCCAGGAAGGGTTCCTTTCGTTTT
>NZ_CAJUBK010000063.1 GCF_910584465.1 uncultured Oscillibacter sp. | reverse complement strand
GCCCAAGATCGCCAACTACCACTTCACCACCCTGTTCCCCAACCTGGGCGTGGTGTGGGTGGACGAGGGCGTCAGCTTCGTCATGGCGGACATCCCCGGCATCATCGAGGGGGCCAGCGAGGGGGCGGGCCTGGGCCACGACTTCCTGCGGCACATCGACCGCTGCCGCCTGCTGGTCCATGTGGTGGACGTCTCCGGGAGCGAGGGCCGGGACCCCGCGGCGGACTTCGACGCCATCAACGAGGAGCTGGCGCGCTACAGCCCGGACCTGGCGGCGCGGCCGCAGATCGTGGCCGCCAACAAGACGGACATCATGGCCTCTCCCGAGGCGCTGGAGGCCCTCCGGGCCCATGTGGAGGCGCTGGGCTATCCCCTCTTCGAGATCTCCGCCGCCGCCCACAAGGGCACGCGGGAGCTGGTGGAGGGCATCGCGGAGCGGCTGTCGGTCCTGCCGCCGGTGACGGTGTACGAGCCGGAGTACGTGCCCAGGGCGCCCAAGGTGGACGCGGACACGCCCCTGGACATCCAGCACGAGGGGGGCGTGTGGCTCGTGGAGGGCCCCTGGCTGCGGCGGATCATGGCCAACGTCAATTTCGGCGACTACGAGAGCCGGATGTGGTTCGACCGCACCCTCCGGGACGCGGGCGTGTTCCGGCGCTTGGAGGAGATGGGCATCCAGGACGGGGACACCGTGTCCATGGACGGCTTCGAGTTCGAGTATCAGAGATGATGGAACGAGAGGGACCCAGGAAGGGTTCCTTTCGTTTTCAATAAATAAGTTTTCAGGCCTTATTTAAAAGTCCTGAAAACTTGCTCAGGCTGTCGAAAAGACTTTTTCGACGGCCTGGAACAAGAGGGACCCAGGAAGGGCCCCTCTCGTTTTTCCGTCTGTCACGCCCCGGCGAAGCCGAAGACCACGCCCACCACGGCCGAGAGGCCGATGAACACGATGGGGTGGAGCCCTTTCACCTTCGGGACCCAGTTGGTCAGGACCAGCAGCACCGCCGCCAGCAGCAGGCCCGGCACGTCGAACAGCCCTCCGGCGCCCACCAGGATGTCGCTCTTCACGAAGCTCCCCTCCGCGGCGGCGATCTGGATGCTGGTCAGCACCTCCAGGATCACCGCCACGCAGGCCGCGCCGATCAGGCCCGTGGACGCCGGGCGGAGGCCGTAGAAGGCGTGGTCCACGTACTTGTTGTCCCGGAAGCTGTGGAGGACCGCCGCCACGATCAAGATCACGATGATGGAGGGCGTCACCTCGCCGATGGTGGCGACGAGCGCCCCGGGGATCCCCGCCACGGTGAAGCCGACATACGTCGCCATGTTGATGCCGATGGGGCCCGGCGTGGATTCCGACACCGCCAGCATGTTCATCAGGTCGCCGTAGGTGTACCAGCCCGTGGACTCGCCGATGGACTGGAGGAAGGGCAGGGTCGCCATGCCGCCGCCCACGGCGAAGAGGCCGGTCTTGAAAAATTCCCAGTAGAGCTTCCACAAGATCATGACGCCTTCACCTCCAGGCCCTTCAAGAGGATGCCCGCCAGCGCCGCGCCGACGACGAACCACACCGGGGAGACCTTCAAAAACACGCCGCCCAGCAGCACCAGCACGAAGATGACCGCCGTCCGCTTATCCACCACGGACTTCTTCAGCAGCTTGAGCACCGCGTTGAAGATCAGCACGCAGACGCAGACCTGGATGCCGGCGAAGGCGTCCTTCACCCAGCTGAGGTCCGCGAAGTTGGAGATCAGCCCCGCCAGGACGGAGATGATGACCAGGGAGGGGAAGACCACCCCCAGCGTGGCGACGATCCCCCCCGCCATGCCGCCGTACTTCTGGCCGATGAAGGTGGCCGTGTTGACGGCGATGATGCCGGGCGTGCACTGCCCGATGGCGTAGTAATCCGCCAGCTCCTCCTCGGTGGCCCAGTGCTTGGCGTCCACCACCTCCCGTTGGAGGATGGGCAGCATCGCCATGCCGCCGCCGAAGGTCATGACCCCCATCTTGGCGAAGGTCCAGAAGAGCTCCCAGAGCTCCCGCAGTTTGCTTTTCTCGTCCATACAGACCATCTCCTAACATCGTCCTTCCCGGCCCCGGCGGGGGGACCGGCCGCGGAGCGGGGCAGGGATCGCCCTCACTCCGTATAGCCCCAGAGCCCCCGGACCGAGACCTCGCCGGAGCGGACCGTCCGCTCCTCCCCGCCGGCCCCCCGGACGACCAGGCTGAAATCCTCGTCGATGTCCACCGCCTCGGCGGTCTCCCGCCCGCCGGCGAAGGGGATCAGCTGGACCGTCCTGCCCAGGTTCACGCAGTCCCGGCGGTAAGCCGCCAGGTACGCCGAAAGGTCGCCCCCCAGGAGCGCGGCATAGGCCGCGTCCAGCTCCTCCAGCAGCGCCGCCGCCAGCCGGGGCCGGGAGACCGGCTCCCCCAGCTCCTGCAGCAGGGAGGTGGCGACCTCCCGCACCTCCGGGGAGAAGTCCTCCGCCCTTTGGGACACGTTGATCCCGATGCCCAGCACCATGGACTGCAGACGCCCTGTCTCCGCCTCCAGGGAGACCTCCGTCAGGATGCCGCAGAGCTTCTTCCCGTTCAGCACCGGGTCGTTGGGCCATTTCAGCCCCGGCCGGAGGCCGCAGGCCCGCTCCACGGCGGCGCACACCGCCACGCCCGCCAGCGCCGTCATGGGCGGCAGGCGGTCCGGCGGGAGGGCGGGCCGCAGCAGCACGGAGAGGTAGACGCCGGCCCCCTTGGGGGACTGGAAGGAGCGGTCCATCCGCCCCCGGCCCGCCGTCTGGCTGTCGGCGGTGACGGCCAGGCCGTCCGGCGCGTCCGCCTGGGGCAGGGCCTTCAGATAGTCGTTGGTAGAGCCCAGCTCGTCGAAGCAGCGCAGCTCCCGGCCCACGACGGCGGTCCGGCCCAAGAAGCTCCGGATCTCCACCTCCGTCAGCGCGTCCGGCGCGGAGAGCAGACGGTAGCCCAGGCCGGTCCGGGCCTCGATCCCATAGCCCTCCCGCCGCAGCGCGTCCACCGCCTTCCACACGGCCGCGCGGCTGAAGCCCAGGCGGCGGCTCAGCTCCTGGCCGGAGAGGAAGCCCTCCTCTCCCCGCAAGAGCGCCAAAACATCTTCCCGGCTCATAGCATCCCTCCTGTCCAGGAGGATAGTGTAGCACATTTCCCCCGGCCTGTAAATACGGAGGATGCCCGGGATCGGGGGATCCCGGGCATCCTCGCCTCATTCCTCACAGCGCCTTGTCCAGCGTCTCCGAGTAGACCTCCGCCGGATAGGCGCCCACCTTCCGGTCGAACTCCCGGCCCTGCTTCAAAAAGATCACCGTGGGGATGCTCATCACGCCGAAGCGCTCCGCCAGCCGGGGCTCCTCGTCCACGTTGACCTTGGCGACCACGGCCTTGCCCTCGTACCGGGCGGCCAGTTCCTCGATCACCGGGCCCACCATGCGGCAGGGGCCGCACCAGGGCGCCCAGAGATCCACCATCGCCAAAGGGGCCCCGCCGATGACTTCGTCGAATTCCGCGGTCTTCACATGCTTGACTGCCATATCGTTCGTCTCCTTTACTTCCTCGATGTCCTATCTCCCCGCCGCCGCGAAGGCGGCGGCCCGGCCGGCCGAAAAGCCCTTTCGGCCGGCCGGGCGAGCATCCGGGACTTTCAAAAAAGTCCCGGATGCTCCCGATCCGGATCGTGCAGGGGACCCTTTCTGGGTCCCCCGCACATGGCCTTCCTTCCCGTCATCCGGCCCCCCCGCGTCCCTCCGCGGCTCCCGCCGCCGCGAAGGCGGCGGCTTTTTGCCCGGCGACCTGGCCCTCGCCGATGGCCTTGGATATCTGGAGGGGCCCGCCGGTGCAGTCCCCCGCGGCGAAGACGCCGGGGAGGTTCGTGGCCATGGCCCGGTCCACCGCCACATAGCCGCCCTCCAGGGCCAGGCCCGGGAACAGGTCCCCCGGGGCCATGGCGGGCCGCAGGAGGAACACGCCGTCCACCCGCTCCGTCACGCCGCCGGCGGTGACGGACTCCACCTTGTCCCCGCCCTGGATGGAGCATCCCTTCGGCTTGTCGAGGTACACCACCTGACAGCCGATGCCCTCCAGGAAGTCCGCCTCCTGCCGCGCCGAGGGGGCCCAGCCCAGCACGGCGACCCGTTTGCCCCGGTAGAGCATCCCGTCGCAGGTGGCGCAGTAGCTCACGCCCCGGCCCAGCAGCTCCGCCTCGCCGGGGAGCTTCGCCCCCCGGACCGCGCCTGCCGCCAGCACCACGGCCGTCCCCTGGACCAGGTCGCTGCCCACGCCTACGTACCAGCTCCCGCCGGAGCGCATGGCGCTGAGGGCCCGGCCCTCCCGGAACTCCGCCCCGGCGGAGGCCGCGTGGTCCCGGAGGGCCGTCAGCAGCCCCTCCCCAGAGAGGCCGGGGAGGCCCAGGCAGTTGTCCACCGCCTCCGCCCGCCAGAGGGGGTTCTCCTCCAGGGGGTTGGAGACCACCAGGGCGGTCCTCCCGCGGGCCCGGACGTTCAGCGCCGCCGACAGCCCCGCCGGGCCGCCGCCCACGATCACCACATCATACGCCATGCCGCCGCCTCCTTCCTCAAAGTCCGTTCTGATATAGTATATCGCGTTTCGCGGATCTTACCAGATGCGATCGCAACAATTTTCCTGGATGCCCCGCCCCGCGGCAGAAAAATATCCCGGCCCTCGGTTGCTTTTGGGGCGGGATCCTGCTAAACTAAGGGAGGACCGGCCCGCTCGGCGTGTGTCCCAGCGGGCCGGTCCCCTATATTCGAAAAAGCGGCGGCGCCGGACCCAGGGGCGGACGCTGCGCGGAGTTGGGGGCGTCTCGGCCGCTCGAGCTATCCTATGCGCCGCCGTGCGTCCCCGCCACCGGGCCTGGACCCCTCGTCCCGGCCCTCCCGCCGCCGTATCCAAAGAAATGAGGGGCTTTTTATGATCAAGATCGCGCCTTCCATCCTTTCCGCCGATTTCGCGAACCTGGAGCGGGACATCCAGCGCATCGCCTCCGCCGACTACGTCCACGTGGACGTGATGGACGGCGTGTTCGTCCCCAACATCACCATCGGCATCCCGGTGGTGGCGTGCATCCGGCCCACCACGAAGCTGCCCCTGGACGTGCACCTGATGATCGACCGGCCCGTGCGGTACGTGGAGCGCTTCTGCGACGCCGGGGCGGACCTGGTGACGGTCCACGTGGAGGCGGACACGGAGGAGGGGATCCACGCCGCCATCGAGAAGATCCACGCCAAGGGGAAGCGGGCGGGCATCGTCCTGAAGCCCAAGACCCCGGCGGAGGCGGCCCTGCCGTTCCTGGAGGAGGTGGAGCTCATCCTGGTGATGACCGTGGAGCCCGGCTTCGGCGGGCAGTCCTTCATGGCGGACATGATGCCGAAGGTGTCCGCCCTGCGCCGCCTCATCGACGAGAGGCGCCCCGGCTGCGAGCTGGAGGTGGACGGCGGCGTGGCCCCCGGCACCTGCCAGACCTGCATCGACGCGGGGGCCGACGTCCTCGTGGCGGGGAGCGCCGTCTATAAGGCCGACGATATCCCGGCGAGGATCGCGGAGCTCAGAGGGGCACAGCCATGAAGATGGCTGGTCCTTTGCACCCCCCATTTTCTCTTTTTCTGCGGCCCAGAAAAAGAGAAAACGGGCCGTGCACGGTCCAAAAGAGAAAAAGACGCGGGGACGCGCAGGCGGCGCCCCCCGGTCCCAAGGATGTCTCCTGCCCGCGGCGTGGTGCGGGCGGGGGTTTTGGAGCGCGGGGGATCGGCTCCCTCCTCTCCCCGCTCGGCCGCTCACCTCGGCGGGCGGGCAGCCCCTGCGTCTGACGCCTCCTACAGCCGCCCCAGGTCCAGGCCGATGGAGAGGCCCGCCGCGAAGGACGCCTCGTCCTCCAGGAGGCCGACGTCTTTCTCCCGGGACAGCAGGACGTCCAGCGTGCCGCGCTGGCCCTCCGTCAGGGCGGAGCGGAAGGCGGCCCAGCCCTCCTCCAGGCCGTCGACGGCCTGATGGTACCGCGGGGTCTGGAGATAGCGTATGACTTGGGTATCCTGAGCGTGGGAATAGAGGGCATCCATGAAGTTATCCATAATATTCATTCCTTTTGACACGTTCTGTTTGGGATGATTTCAGTATATCCATTCCGTTTGGGACTGTCAAGGGGTATCAGGAGAAAACATGGGGAAATTTTCTGAAAATTTGAAGACCTGCCGGAAGAGGCTTCATGTGAGCCAAGAAGTCGCCGCTGTGAATTGTAAGATCGCGTATACCACTTATCGGCGCTATGAATCGGGGGACCGGGAGCCGGGCCTTTCTACCCTGTGCGCGTTCGCGGACTATTTCGGCGTGACCCTGGACCAGCTGGCGGGCCGTGAGCCCCTGCCGGACACCACCGACGAAGGAGCGTAGAGCGACACGGGATATTTCCCCGCCGTTCGGGACTATCAAGAGGTATCAGGAGAAAACATGGGGAAATTTTCTGAAAATTTGAAGACCTGCCGGAAGAGGCTTCATGTGAGCCAGGAGGTCGTCGCAGTGAATTGTAAGATCGCCTATGGGACGTACCGGCGCTATGAATCGGGGGACCGGGAGCCGTGCCTCTCCACCTTTTGCGCCTTCGCGGACTATTTCGGCGTGACCCTGGATCAGCTGGCGGGCCGTGAGCCTCTGCCAGACACCACCGACGAAGGAGCGTAGGCCGATATGGAATATTTCCCCGCCCCGCTGGAGAAGCTGGTGGAGCAGTTCGCCCGCCTGCCGGGCATCGGCGGCAAGTCCGCCCAGCGGCTGGCCTTCTTCGTCCTGGGGCTGCCGGAGGCCGAGGCCCGGGAGTTCGCCGACGCCATCGTCGACGCCAAGCGCAGCATCACCTGCTGCCCCGTCTGCCAGAACTTCACCAGCGGGGGGCTCTGCCCCATCTGCGCCTCCCCAAAGCGGGACGGCGGCACCGTCTGCGTCGTGGCCGACCCCCGGGACGTGGCCGCGATCGAGCGCAGCCGGGAATACACCGGGCATTACCATGTCCTCCACGGCGTGATCTCCCCCATGAACCGCGTGGGGCCGGACGACCTGTCCATCAAGGCCCTGGTGGAGCGGGTGGCCCAGGGGGAGGTCCGGGAGGTCATCATGGCCACGAACCCCGACACGGAGGGGGAGGCCACGGCGATGTACATCGCCCGGCTGCTGAAGCCCTTCGGCGTCCGGGTGACGCGGCTGGCCTACGGCATCCCCGTGGGGGGGCACCTGGAGTTCGCCGACGAGGCGACCCTGACCCGCGCCCTGGAGGGGCGGAGGGAGATCTGAGGCGGACGGACATATGGACATGAAAAAAGACCTGCCGCGTGAGCGGCAGGTCTTTTTGGTCTGTCGGGGGAGACACGGCGCCGGCAGGGGAGGAGCGTATCGCGAAGGGGGCCCGGGAGGGCCCCCTCTCGTGTTTCACAGCAGGGTGTACAGGATCTTCGCCATCTGCCCCCGGGTGATGCTGGACTGGGGGCGGAAGGTCCCGTCGGCATAGCCGCCCAGGATGCCCTGGGAGACCATGGTGCGGACGTAGAACGAGGCGTAGGCGGGGATCGAAGCCGCGTCCGTGAAGGACAGCTCCGGCGCGGCGTAGCCCTTTTGCTGGGAGCGGCCGATCATGGCCGCCGCCTGGGCGCGGGTCAGGCTGCCGCTGGGGTCGAAGCAGGGCGCCCCGTCCTTGGTCGTGCCGGTGACGATGCCCTCTTTATAGAGCGCCTTGACCGCCGGCAGGGCCTCCACGGGGATGGAGCCCAGGTCCGCGAAGGGCAGGGACACGTCCACGTACCCCACCGGATCGAGCTTCAGGGCATTGTAGAGCATCACGGTGAACTGGAGGCGGGTGAGCCTCTCGTCGGGGCGGAAGGTGCCGTCCTCGTAGCCCAGGGAGATGCCGTTGTCATACAGGAAGTCGCAGTAGTCCGCGCCCCAGTAGTCCGCCGTGTCGGTGAAGCGCCGCTCCGCGGCGGCGGCGGGGATGTCCACCGAGGTCCGGCCGATGTTGCCGGAGGCGTCCCTGGCGGTGACGGTGATCCGCAGGGCCCCGTGGGCCCCGCCGGGATCGGCGGCGGGGACGACGCGGAAGCGGCCGGTGGAGGCGTCGTAGCCCTCGTCATAGGCCGCGCCGTTGCAGGCGATCGTCACGGCGGAGGCCGGGAGGATGCCGTCCACGGCGTCGGTGACGGTCCCGGTGACGGCCCATCCCTCCGGGTCGAGCTCCGCTAAGATCTGGGGCGGGGCGTTGTCCACGATGCCGTCGAAGGTGGCGGTGAGCTGGTCGAGGTAGATGACGCCATTGCCGGAGCCGGTCACCTCCAGTCCCCGGATGGTCATGGGGGTGGGCAGGCCGGTGAGGGAGACCTGCTTCCAGCCGGAGACGTCCAGCGTGGTCAGGGGCAGGGACTGGACCTCGCCCTCGCCGACGCTGTAGAGCAGGGACAGGGCGTTGCCGGAGCCGTTGCTGTCCACCCAGAGGGTCAGCCCGGTGTAGGGCGCGTCCAGGACGGCGGGCTGCGCGGTGGCGTACCAGCGGGCGGGGCCCTCGGTGAGGTCGTATGCCAGCCTGCCGGAGGCCCGGCCCATGCGGACGTAGTTCCCGTCCCGGGAGAGGCTGAAGTCGGCGTGCTCGCCGGAGCCCCGGAAGATGGTGCTCCCGCCCTCGAAGTCCTCCAGGACCTCCAGATGGCGGACGGCGACGGTGACGTCGATGGAGGCGCTCTGGTCCCCGGCGGAGACGGTGATCCGCCCCGTGCCCAGGGCCTCGGCCTGGAACAGGCCGTTTTGGTCGATGGTACCGATGTCCCCCTCCAGGGCCCAGGAGAAGGCCGCCGGATCCGCCTTCAGCGGGAGGTGGCGCCAGGCGGCGGAGCCGTGGAGCTGGACGGAGTCGCCGGGGGACGCCTCCAGGGAGGCGATGATGGCGTCCTGGGCGTCCCGGACCGCCACGGCGTCCGGGGTGCTGACGGCGTGGACCACGGTGCTGCCCCAGCCCCCGCCGCCCTCGGCGGTGACGGTGATGTCCCCGCCCTCCAGGGGCGTGGCCAGCACGTCCCCGACCAGGTCCCCGGCGGAGGCGGAGAGCTCGTAAGGCCGGTCCATGGGGATGTAGTTCGTGTCGATGGCGGCGGCGGAGATGGACACGCTGCTGCCCGCCAGGACGTAGGGGTGGTCCGCGCTGACATGGAAGTGGTCCAGCTCGCCGCTGGGACGGCTGTCGGCCACCAGGAAGATCTGGTTGGACACGGAGCGTCCCGCCGGATCGGAGGGCCGGTTCACCGTCTGGGCGGCGTGGTCCGTGGGCTTGGTGACGGTCAGGGTGGTGGACCCGCCGCCGTCCAGGCAGAGGGCGTCGGCACAGCCCAGCTCGATGAGCCGCCGGGCCACCTGGTCCATGGTGGCGCCGATGGAATGGCCGGGCCTGCGGCCGTCGATGGTGTAGAAGACCAGGCTGCCGTCATACCGCTGGCCCACGGCGGTGCGGGGCGCGGCCCCGTTGGTCAGGCCGGAGCTCACCGCCCCGTCCTCCACCAGGGAGTACAGGCTGCCCACGGCGTACTGGACGTCGGTCCAGCCGGGATCGGCGGGGTCGAGGGACAGGGTCAGCACCGTGCCCGCGGGGATGGAGCGCAGGGCCGACAGCGTCTCCTCCCCGGCCTTGGCATTGGCGCTGAGGACCAGGTGGCCGGGGCCCAGGGGGGTGGGGTCCTTCTCCCCCGTCTCGGCGATGCGCTCCACCAGCAGCGAGGTGGTCCCGCCCAGGGCCAGATCCCCCTCCTGGATGGTGCAGACCACGTCCACGCCGGGCTGGGTGCAGCCGGTGGTATGGGCGGCGTTGAAATCGTATGTATAGAGGAAGATGCCGGATTCCGTCCGGGCCTTGTTGAGGGCGGCGGGCCGCAGGGATTTCTCGGTCATGAGGCCCGTGCCGTCATAGAGGGGCATGCCCAGCTCGTCCAGCAGGGGGGCCCCGGTCTCGTCCAGCAGGGGCAGGCCGGTGCCGTCCTGGGCGGTGTAGCGGATGGTCATGGCGACGCTGGGCTTGCCCAGGATGGCGGTGCCGTCGGCGCGGAAGCCGATGGCGTGGAAGCCCGCGTCGCTGGAACGGAGGCGCCCCTCGGTGACGACGATGCCGATGGGCAGGCCGTTGTTCACGTTGTAGAAATCGCCGTTGATCCCGGCGACGACCCGGTGCCCCTGCGCTTCCAGCGCCTGGGCGGCGGTGGAGACGGAGGTCCGGTCCGTGAGGACGCCGCCGTAAGTCACGATGGGGGTCACGGCGTCGTTGGGCGTATAGGTGATGAGGTTCTCGGTCCGGTAGTCCGAGCTGACCGTGCTCCAAAAGACGTTGGTGGAGAGCTGGGTCTGCCGGTTCAGCAGGGTCTCCGCCGAGATCAGGTCGTCCCCCATGGCGGGGGAGGCCAGGGCCGGGACCGTCAGGGCGGCCAGCAGGGCCAGGGCCAGGGACAGGGAGAGCGCTCTGGGGAAGATTCGTTTCATAAGGGTCCTCCATCTGGCAGAAAAGGTGATCGAACATCTCCCACCATAGCACAAACCGGCTGGAAAGTAAATGACAGATCGTGAACAAGATCCGGAAGCGCCCCCGGTTTTTCCCAGGGTGGACAGATCCGCCCGGATGGGGTATCATGGAGGGGAGCCAGGAAGGAGGGGATCGTCCATGATCGTCACGGTGGACGCGGAGCGCTGCATCGCCTGCGGTATGTGCGCCTATGCCGCGCCGGGGGTCTTCCGCATCGTCGGGAGCGCCTCCGCCGTCATCGCCCAGCCGGAGGGGGAGGAGGCCCGGGTCCGGGATGCCGCCAACGGCTGCCCGGTCAACGCCATCCGGGTATCATGACGCCCGGGTGGCTCAGCCTGCCGAAAGCGTTCTTTCGGCAGGCTGAGCATGTCTCCAGGGCCCCTTGAAGTCCTGGGGCTTTGGATGCAGATCGTGCGGGGGGCCCTCCCGGGCCTCCCGCGTTTTTCGACGGACAGACGAAAGGGGCCCCGGAGGGGCCCCTTCTCAGCGGTCTCTTATCTGCGACGGCCTTTGGAAGCGGTCACTTCGCCTGCTTCATGGACAGGGAGATCCGCTTCTTCTTCGCGTCCACCTCCAGGACCCGCACCTCCACCACGTCGCCCACGGAGACCACCTCCGAAGGATGGCGGACCCGGCGGTCCGCCACCTGGGAGATGTGGACCAGCCCGTCCTGGTGGACGCCGATGTCCACGAAGGCCCCGAAATCGATGACGTTGCGCACCGTGCCGGTCAGGACCATGCCGGGCCGCAGGTCCTCCATCTCCAGCACGTCCGTGCGCAGCACCGGCTTCGGCAGGTCGTCCCGGATGTCCCGGCCCGGCTTCAAAAGCTCCGACACCACGTCCCGCAGCGTCGGCACGCCCACGCCCGCCTCCGCCGCCGCCCGCTCCTCGCCGTAGGCGGCCACTTGGGCGGGCAGGTCCTGGAGCTTCCCCGCCTTCACGTCCGCCAGGCTGTGGCCCGTCAGCGCCAGCAGCTTCTCCGCCGCCGCGTAGCTCTCCGGGTGCACGGCGGTATCGTCCAACACGGAGGCGCTCCCCGGCACCCGGAGGAAGCCCGCGCACTGCTGGAACGCCTTCGGCCCCAGCTTGGGGACCTTCAAGATCTGTTTGCGGGAGGTGAAGGGGCCGTTGGCCTCCCGGTAGGCCACGAGGTTCTTCGCCGTGGCCACCGTCAGGCCCGACACCCGCTGGAGCAGGGAGGGCGAGGCCGTGTTCACGTCCACGCCCACGGCGTTCACGCAGTCCTCCACCACGCCGTCCAGCGCCTCGCTCAGGCGCTTGGGGGGACAGTCGTGCTGGTACTGCCCCACGCCGATGGCCTTGGGGTCGATCTTCACCAGCTCCGCCAGGGGGTCCTG
>NZ_CAJUBK010000062.1:5335-12172 GCF_910584465.1 uncultured Oscillibacter sp. | reverse complement strand
TAGAGCAGGCTCTCGGCCAGGGCGGTCTTGCCGCTGCCGCTGTGGCCCAGCAGACAGACGTTGCGGATGTTCTGTACAGAATAGCTCATGATTCGTTCCACTCCTTAGTCTTCAGTCTTCTAATGCGGCTCGCAGGTGTCCCGCCGGCCTTCCGCCTCTGCCGCTCCCCTCCGCCCGTCCGTCCTCCCCGCGCCGGGGGACCGGTCCGGGAGGACGGGGCGCGCGCAGCTGTTGAATGGCTCATCGCTCCCCCGGCCGGTGCCTCTCCCTGTCCCGGCGGGCCTGGGGACCGCAAGCGTCCAATATATGGATTATACAACAGGCCGGGGCGGAATACAACTAAAATTTTGTGCAGGATCACATTTTTCAGGGATCGCCAGATCGGCAGGAAAAAATTCGTACATTTCACATAGGAGGGGAGGAGGAGGCCCGCCGCTCATGAGCGGCGGGCCTCCTCCTAGTGTCAAAAAAGCAAGGGGAGACATCCTCGACGAGAAGGGGGAGAGTCACGAGAGGGGCCCAGGAAGGGCCCCTCCCGTTTTCGATCGTAAGTCCTCAGGGCTTTTCGAACGTCCTGAAAACTTGCCCAGCCTGTCGAGAAGACGCTTTCGACAGGCCAAGGCCCGCCGCTCGTGAGCGGCGGGCCTCAAGCCTCATCATCCTGTCATCCCTGCAGAGAACCGGCCCAGACGCCGTACTTGGCCACGTTCGCCTTGGCCTCCGCGGCGTCCTTCCCCTGGGTGAGGATGTACACCTTGATCTTGGGCTCCGTGCCGGAGGGCCGCACGATCAGGGACGTGCCGTCCGCCATCTCGAAGCGCAGCACGTTGGACCCCGAGAGCTCCATGGCGCTCTTGGCGCCGGTGGCGCAGTCGGTGACGCTGCCGTCGGAGTAGTCCTTGAACTGGACCACCGCCACGCCGGAGATCTCCGCCGGGGGCGCCTCCCGCAGGCCCGCCATCAGCTTCGCCATGTCCTTCAGGCCGTCCAGGCCGGGCATGACCAGGTTATAGGTGTGCTCCGCGTACCAGCCATATCTCTCATACAGCGCGTCCAGGGCCTCCGCCAGGGTCATCCCCTGTCCGGCGTACCAGGCCGCCATCTCCGTGAGGACCAGGGCGGCGGTGACGGCGTCCTTGTCCCGGACGTAGTCGCCCAGCATATAGCCATAGCTCTCCTCATAGGAGAAGATGACCTTGCCCTCGCCGGAGGACTCCAGCTTATCCTTCTTCTCCGCCAGGAACTTGAACCCGGTGAAGGTGTCGAAGCACTGCAGGCCGTTGACCTCGGCGACCTTGCGGGCCATCTCCGTGGTGACGATGGTCTTCAGGGCCACGGGCTTCTCGGGCAGGATGCCCGCCCGCTTTTTCGCGCCGATCAGGTAGTCCAGCAGCAGCACGCCGGTCTGGTTGCCGGTGATGACCTTGAACTCGCCGTCCTTGCCGCGGACCATGATGCCCACCCGGTCGGCGTCGGGGTCGGAGCCCAGGATGAAGTCCGCGCCCGCCTCCTTCGCCAGGTCCACGGCCAGGTAGAAGCCCTCGGGGTTCTCCGGGTTCGGGGACTCGACGGTGGGGAAGTCACCGTCGATGACCATCTGCTGGGGGACGCAGAGGACGTGCTTCATGCCAAGGCGCTTCAACGCCTCGGGGATCAGCTTATGGCCGGTGCCGTGGAAGGGGGTGTAGACCATCTTGAAGCTGTCGGCCACCTTGGCGACGGCCTCCTTGTCGTTGACCTGGCCCATGACGTTGGAGAGGAACCTCTCATCGGTCTCGGCCCCCAGGACCTCCACGATCCCGGAAGCCACCGCCTCGTCATACCCCATCTTTTTGACGTCGGAGAAGATGTCGATCTCACCCAGGCGCTTGGCGATGGCGTCGGCGTGGTGGGGGGGCAGCTGGGCGCCGTCCTGCCAGTAGACCTTATAGCCGTTGTACTCCTTGGGGTTGTGGCTGGCGGTGACGTTGATGCCCGCCTGGCAGTGATACTCCCGGACGGCGAAGCTCAGCTCGGGCGTGGGCCGCAGGGACTCGAAGATGCGGACGTGGATGCCGTTGGCGGCACAGACCTCCGCGGCGGCCCGGGCGAACTCCATGGAGTGGTTCCGGCAGTCCATGCAGATGGCGACGCCCCGCTCCTTGCCCTCCTCGCCCTCGGCGCAGATCACGTCGGCGAAGCCCTGGGTGGCCCAGCGGATGACATGGATGTTCATGTTGTGCAATCCGGTGTGCATGGTGCCCCGCAGCCCGGCGGTGCCGAACTCCAGGGGGCCGTAGAACCGGGACTCGATCTCCTTGGGATCGTCCTTGATGGCCTCCAGCTCCGCGTGCTCCTCCGCGCTCAGCGCGGGGCTGGCGAGCCACTTCTCATATTCTTTCATGAAGTCCATAACGATGCTCCTCCTTCTAGGAACGCTGTTCAAGCGTTTTGAACGATCTTTACAACGTCCGATCTCCGGCGGTCGGAAAAACTATTCATGCCGCACAAAAGCATTATAAGAGGATCTTCCAGCCTTGTCAAGGATCGGTACCGGGACCGCCGCCCCCGGCCGGGGCAGGGGCCGGATGCTTATTATTAGAATAGGTATTGCCAATGCAGGATCTTCCTGTTATAATAGGGAACATATCTCAGCGGCTTGAAAAGAAACGTGAGGTGTTTCCTGTTTGAATTCCGTCACCGATATCTGGGAGAACGTCCTGCGCCAGCTCCGGGGGACCCTCTCCGAGACCACCATCGCCACCTGGTTCGACGAGCTCACCATCGTGGACATCAAGGGCAGTACCTGCTACCTCCACTGCGCCAGCGATTTCAAGAGGGGGTATCTGGAGTCCCTCTTCCTGGACAACATCCGATCCGCCCTCCACGACCTCTTCTCCACCGACTTCGAGGTCAAGATCCTGGACGATGCCGGGCTCCTGGAGTTCCAGGGCGGCCCCGCCCCGAAGAAGCAGGCCGAGCGCTTCACCTATGCCGAGTTCACGTTCGAGACCTTCGTCGTCGGCCCGTCCAACAAGCTGGCCCACGCGGCCTCCATGGCCGTGGCGGAACACCCCGCCCAGAACTACAACCCCCTCCTGATCTATGGGGATTCCGGCCTGGGGAAGACGCACCTGCTCTACGCCATCGCCAACGTCATCCGGCGCAGCGACCCCGCCTCGAAGATCGTCTACATCAAAGGCGACGAGTTCATCAACGAGTTCATCGAGCTGGTCCGCTCCGGCCGGGGCAGCGAGTTCCGGGCCAAATACCGGGAGGCCGACCTGCTGCTGGTGGACGACGTGCAGTTCGTGGCGGGCAAGGAACAGGTGCAGAACGAGTTCTTCCACACCTTCAACACCCTCTATGAGTCTGGGCGGCAGATCGTGCTGACCTCCGACCGGCCCCCCTCCGAGATGACGCTCTTGGACGACCGGCTCCGCACCCGCTTCGAGTGGGGATTGCTGGCCGACGTGACGCCGCCGGACTTCGAGACCCGGGTGGCCATCGTCAAGAACAAGGCGGCCCTCCTGGGCATGGACCTGCCGGACAAGATCGCCGTCATGATCGCCCAGAACGTCACCGCCAACGTCCGCCAGCTGGAGGGCACCGTCAACAAGGTCCTGGCCTATAAGGACCTGCTGGGCAGCGAGACCGACGAGGCCACGGTCTCCCGCGCCATGCAGGACATCCTCAAGGGCAGCAACGAATACATCCCCACCCCGGAAGCGATCTTGGCCTACGTCAGCCGGTACTACCAGCTGGACGAGTCCGTGGTCCGGGGACAGCAGCGGATGCGCAGCGCCGTCGCCGCCCGGCAGATCGCCATGTACCTCATCCGCAGCATGACGAACCTCTCCCAGGACAACATCGGCCAGCTCTTCGACGATCGGGACCACTCCACCGTCATCCACTCCATCCGCCAGGTGGAGCAGAAGATGAAGAAGGACCCCTCCTTCGCCGAGATGGTGAAGGAGCTCAAGAGCAACATCACCTCCCGGCACTGATCTTTCCACGATCCGCCGTGGGAAAACGGGGGAGATCTCGTGGAAAAGACGGCTTTCGACGAAGGCCGTGGGAAAGCCTCCTGCTTTCCAACAAAGGCTGTGGGATCTCTGAGCCTTGCCGCCCCTGGGATGCCCGTCCTTTTCCACAAAACTCCTCCCTACGGCTACTGTTTCTAAAATATATCTTTTTTCCCTTTGAAAGCGGCGCCTCCCCTCGTTTCCCCGGAGGGGCCCCGGCGTCCGACACCATGAACCATTTCCGCGCTCTCTAGCGCAAGGAGGTCCTCCTATGAGATTCAGCTGTGAAAAAGCCCTGCTCCAGAACGCCATCGCCGTCACCAGCCGCGCGGTGGCCCAAAAAAGCTCCATCCCCGCCCTGGAAGGTCTGCTCCTCGCGGCCGGCGGGGACGGCCTGACCGTCTCCGGCTACAACATGCAGACCGGCATCCGGGCCAAGGTCTCCGCCGGCGTGGAGGAGCCCGGCGACATCGTGCTCAATGCCCGGCTCTTCGGCGATATCATCCGCCGGATGCCCGACGACGCCGTCACCTTCACCGTCGGCGGCAAGTCCCAGGTGCGCCTGCGCTGCGGCGACGCGGACTTCGAGATCCCCGGCCTCTCCGCCGCGGATTACCCGGACCTGCCGGAGGTGGAGGACGAGTACGCCGTCTCCATCCAGCGCAAGGTCCTCCGGGCCATGATCGAGGAGGTGGCCTTCGCCGTCTCCACCAACGAGAGCCGCCCGGTGCACACCGGCGCCCTCTTCGAGATCGGCGAGGGCGGGCTGACCATGGCCGCCGTGGACGGGTTCCGCCTGGCGGTGCGGAAGGAGCCGCTGGAGAAGATGGAGGGCGGCGCGTTCTCCTTCGTGGCCCCCGGCTCCGCGCTGAACGAGGTCAAGGGCATCTGCGGCGACGTGGAGGACCTGGCGGAGATCACCCTGGGCAAGCGGCACATCCTCTTCACCGTCGGGAACGTGGAGCTGATCTGCCGCCGCCTGGAGGGGGAGTTCCTGGATTACCGGAACGCCATCCCCAAGAAGAACCCCATCGCCGTCACGGCGGACACCAAGGCCCTGATCGAGAGCATCGACCGGGTCAGCGTGGTCATCTCCGACAAGCTGAAGAGCCCGGTGCGCTGCCGCTTCGAGGAGGGGCGGGTCCTCCTCTCCGCCAAGACCGGCAACGGCGAGGCCAAGGACGTCTGCCGCGTGGACGGCGACGGCGACGGATTGGAGATCGGCTTCAACAACCGCTATTTGATGGAGGCCCTGCGCTACGCTCCGGCGGACTCCGTCCGCATCGAGCTGAACACCGGCGTGTCCCCGGCCATCATCGTGCCCACCGACGGCAAGGACCGCTTCCTCTACATGGTCCTGCCGGTGCGGCTGAAGAACCCGGACTGAGGCGGGGCCATGAGGGAGATCGTCATCACGACGGAGCATATCAAGCTCCAAGATCTTTTGAAGCTCGCCGCCCTGGTGCACAGCGGGGGTGAGGCGAAGGAGCGCATCCAGGCCGGAGAGGTCCGGGTCAACGGCGGGATCTGCCTCCAGCGGGGGAAGAAGATACGTCCCGGGGACGAGGTGTCCTTCTCCGGGGAGCGGCTGGGTGTCCGGTATGCGGATCGACCGTCTTGAGCTGGAGGGCTTCCGGAACTACCTTCGGCAGGCCGCGCAGTTCGATCCCCGCTGCAACGTGATCTGCGGCGAGAACGCCCAGGGGAAGACGAACCTTTTGGAGGCCGTCGTCTACCTCTCCCGGGGGCGGTCCCCCAGGGCCAGGACGGACCGGGAGATGATCGGCTTCCAGGCCGAGGGGGCCCGGCTGACGGCCCAGGTGGAGTCCCGGGAGCGGGCGTTCAAGATCCAGGCGGACCTGTGGCGGGGGAAGCGGCGGAAGATCACGGTGAACCAGGTCCCCGTCAAGACCGGCGCGGCCCTGGGGGACGTGTATCACACGGTGCTCTTCCAGCCGGAGGACCTCTCCCTCATCCGGGAGGGGGCCGCCGCCCGGCGGCGCTTCATGGACACGGCCCTCTGCCAGCTCCGGCCCCGGTACGCCGCGGTCCTGGCGGGCTATGAGAGGGCCAGGGAGCAGAAGGGCCGCATCCTCCGGGACTGGGGCCGCCGCCCGGACCTGCTGGAGGCCCTGCCGGAGTTCGATGAGCAGATGATCCGCCTGGGCGCGGCGCTGATCCGGTACCGCTATCGGTTCTCCCTCCGCCTGGGGGAGCACGCCGCGGTCCACCATCGGGAGTGCTCCGGGGGCCGGGAGGAGCTGGAGCTCTGTTACCGGACCGTGTCTTCCGTGGAGGACGCCGGCGCGGACGCGGAGACGCTGGCGGACCGCCTCCGGCGGCATATGGAGTCC
Organism: uncultured Oscillibacter sp.; assembly: GCF_910584465.1. Classification (GTDB taxonomy): domain Bacteria; phylum Bacillota; class Clostridia; order Oscillospirales; family Oscillospiraceae; genus Oscillibacter. The sequence continues at coordinate 5,814 of NZ_CAJUBK010000062.1, read as the reverse complement.
CACCGCCAGGCGGAGCTGGCCTCCGGGCTGTGCCTCTCCGGGCCCCATAAGGACGACCTCTTTGTCACCATCGGCGGGCGGGACGCGAAGCAGTACGCCTCCCAGGGCCAGACCCGGACGGCGGCGCTGGCGCTGAAGCTGGCGGAACGGGAGATCTACCGGGACGCCTCGGGGGAGTGGCCGGTGCTGCTGCTGGACGACGTGCTCAGCGAACTGGATCCGAGGCGCCAGGATTTCGTCCTGAACCGCATCGCGGGGGGGCAGGTGTTCATCACCTGCTGTGAAGAAGATCGATCGTCCGGCCTCCTGGGGGGCAGGGTGTTCCATGTAGAAAACGGGACGATCCGGTGATGGACACGCGACTGAGCGGAGGCGAAGGAGCCGCGCGGCAGCGCGTATGAGATCGCCGCGCCGCCACGCGGCGCATCACCTGCTGTGAAGAAGATCGATCGTCCGGCCTCCTGGGGGGCAGGGTGTTC
>NZ_CAJUBK010000062.1:0-5235 GCF_910584465.1 uncultured Oscillibacter sp. | reverse complement strand
CATGTAGAAAACGGGACGATCCGGTGATGGACACGCGGCTGAGCGGAGGCGAAGGAGCCGCGCGGCTTTTTGAGGGCAGGACGTCCCATGTGGGACAGGGGAGGATCGTATGGAGTGGAGGAGACGCGCCCTCAAGATCGGGCTCATCATGGCGGCGGCCGTCCTGCTGGGCGTGGAGATCTATATGGAGAGCCATTTCCAGTATAGGGAGGGTTATATCGCGTCGGAGGATACCGCCTCCATCCTGCGGGAGGTCCCTGAAGTCAAGATCACGGAGGAGGACCGGGCCCTGATGGCGGAGGTGCTGGCGCTCCCCTCTGTGAGGGAGCTCCTGGAGAGCGGGGGAGCGGGGACCATCTCCGCCGCGGGAGATCCGGAGGTCGCGGAAGCGGCAGGGGAGCATCTCAGCGGGGAGAGCGCGAGATCCCTGGACGTCAGCGTCACGTCCTATGAGGACGGGGCCGTGGTAGACCTGGGATGGATGGACGGGGGGCGGACGTTCTTCCTCGAGACGGCGGGAGACGGAGCGGGATATTACAAGTTCTATTCTCCCAAGCAGGGGACCTCCTATGACAACTGGGACAACGAACGGGCGCAGCAGGTCAAGGTCCGCCGCCGCTGGCTGGCCTGGCTCCGGGACCGCGTGTGGGAGGACGAGTGAGATGTACCTGCACCTTGGACAAAACGCGGTGGTCCCCCAGCGCCGGATCGTGGGCATCTTCGACCTGGACCGGTGCAGCTATGAGAAGCGGACGCGGGACTATCTGGCCGCCGCCGAGAAGGAGGGGGTCGTGCTGGACGTCTCCGGGGACCTGCCCCGGTCCTTCGTGGTCTGCGACCATCCCTATCACCGGCAGATCGTCTATCTGAGCCAGCTCAGCACCTCTGCCCTTCGGAAGCGGGCGGAGAGCGGGGAGCTGGAATGAAGAGGGGGACGGACATCGGATGGGACAGCCTATGCGCTGCGGCGCGGGCATATTCCAAAAATTTCAGATCCAGAGCGGAGGAAGGCAGGCCGGACGGCTCCACCCCTCCGGCCCGGCTTTTTCCGCTCTGAGTGGATCGGTCCCCGGCCTGCCGCGGGGCGGGCCGGCGGGAGCGCCTCGCCCCGGGGCGAGAGGAAATTCTTTTTGGTCCTTTTCTCCCGAGGAAAAGGACAGCAAAGGAGAAATTTATGGCAGACAATGAGATCTTGAGCCCTACCGCCGTGGACGCGGACAGCGGATACGACGCCTCGGAGATCCAGGTCCTGGAGGGCCTGGAGGCCGTCCGGAAGCGGCCCGGCATGTATATCGGGTCCACCTCCTCCTCCGGCCTCCACCATCTGGTGTATGAGATCGTGGACAATGCCATCGACGAGGCCCTGGCGGGCTTCTGCACACAGATCCTGGTCCAGATCGGCGAGGGGGACATCATCACCGTGGTGGACGACGGCCGGGGCATCCCCGTGGACATCCAGGCCCAGACCGGAAAGCCCGCCCTGGAGGTGGTCTACACCATCCTCCACGCCGGCGGCAAGTTCGGCGGCGGGGGCTATAAGGTCTCCGGCGGCCTCCACGGCGTGGGCGCCTCGGTGGTCAACGCCCTCAGCGAGTGGCTCACCGTCCAGGTGCACAAGAACGGCGAGATCTATGAGATGAAGTTCTCCCGGGGGCAGATCACCCAGGAGATGACCGTGGTGGGGAAGACGGACCGCACCGGCACCACCGTCACCTTCAAGCCGGATCCCGAGATGTTCGAGGACACGGTCTATAACTACGACACCCTCCACACCCGTATGCGGGAAGAGGCCTTCCTCAACGCGGGGCTGCGCATCGACACCGTGGACCTCCGCCCCGGGAAGGAGCAGAGGGACTCCATGTGCTACGAGGGCGGCATCCGGGAGTTCGTCACCTGGCTGAACAAGAGCAAGGACGCCCTGCATCCCGGCGTGATCTACATGTCCGGGCAGAAGGGGGATTCCGTCGCCGAGGTGGCCCTCCAGTACAACGACGGGTATAACGAGACGATCTTGTCCTTCGCCAACAACGTCCACACCCCGGAGGGCGGCATGCATGAGGAGGGCTTCCGCCGGGCCCTGACCACCGTGCTGAACAACTACGGCAGGAAGATCAAGCTGCTGAAGGACGATGAGAAGGTCTCCGGCGAGGACTGCCGGGAGGGCCTCACCTGCGTCATCTCCGTGAAGCTCACCGACGCCCAGTTCGAGGGCCAGACCAAGGCCAAGCTGGGCAACTCCGAGATCCGCACCCTGGTGAACAACCTCGTGGCGGAGAAGCTGGACACCTTCCTGGAGGAGAACCCCCAGGTGGGCCGGATGATCCTGGACAAGGCCCTCACCGCTTCCCGGGCCCGGGAGGCGGCGAAGAAGGCCAGGGAGTCCATCCGCCGCAAGACCGCCCTGGGCGGCGCGGCCATGCCCGACAAGCTGCGGGACTGCAACGAGAACGATCCGGAGCTGACCGAGATCTACATCGTCGAGGGCGACTCCGCCGGCGGCTCCGCCACCCAGGGCCGGGACTCCCGCTTCCAGGCCATCCTGCCGCTTTGGGGCAAGATGCTGAACGTGGAGAAGGCCCGGGCGGACAAGGTCTACGGCAACGACAAGCTCCAGCCGGTCATCACCGCCCTGGGCGCGGGCATCGGCGACGAGTTCGACGCCAATAAGCTCCGCTATCACAAGGTCATCATCATGGCGGATGCCGACGTGGACGGGAGCCATATCCGTACGCTGCTGCTGACCTTCTTCTTCCGCTTCATGCGGCCCCTGATCGAGCAGGGCTACGTCTATTCCGCCGTGCCGCCCCTGTTCAAGCTGACCCGGGGCAAGACCACGAAGGTGGCCTATGACGAGGCGGAGCGGGACCGGGTCTCCGCCGAGCTCCGGGCGGGGAACCCCAACGCGAAGGTGGAGATCAGCCGCTTCAAGGGCCTGGGCGAGATGAACGCCCAGGAGCTGTGGGAGACGACGATGGACCCGGAGACCCGGACCCTGCGGCGCATCACCCTGGACGACGCGGTGAAGGCGGACGAGACCTTCACCATCCTCATGGGTGAGAAGGTGGAGCCCCGGAAGGAGTTCATCGAGAAGAACGCCAAGTACGTGGTGAATTTGGATTATTGATTTCAGATCAGGAGGCCGTGGGACCATGGAAGAGATCATCCGGAAGAAAGAGATTCCGCCTCTGCCGGGCGGCATAAAGATTCACAGCGCCAGTAGGGGGGCGCTTCCCAGCCTGGGATTGGACGATATCTCCGAGGCCGGGATCCAGGACATTGTGGAAAAGGTCCGCACCGGCGCGTATCCCAGCGTGATGATGAGTCCCGACGGATACGGCGAGGAGGGCTATTTGACCCTGGAATCCTCCCCGGATTTGATTTTCCTGCAAATTTGGGACGCGGAGTCGGAGACCGCCTGGACCTGCTTTGATCCGGATCATTTGGATCCCGATGAGGAGGCCCCGATCGAGGCCAGCGACAGCCAGTCGGTTTTTCCCATGAAATGCACCATGAAGGACCGGGAGCTGGCGGCAAAGTGCGTGGAGTGGTACGCCCACACCCTGGAGCCTTATCCCGGTATGGAGTGGCTGAAGGAGACCTTCTGATGCAGCCCGTCATAAAAACGCGTTTTCCCCAGTAAGGAGGAACGAAAACGAATGAGTAAGAAACCCCAGTACGACCCTGAAGAGATCCGATTCCCCCAGCAGAAGATCGTGGAATCCCCCCTGGTCCCGGAGATGGAGAAGTCCTATATCGACTACGCCATGAGCGTCATCGTGGGCCGGGCCCTGCCGGACGTGCGGGACGGCCTGAAGCCCGTCCACCGCCGCATCCTCTACGCCATGTACGAGGACAACCTGACCTACGACCACGCCTTCCGCAAGTGCGCCACCGCCGTGGGCGACGTGCTGGGCCGCTACCATCCCCACGGCGACGCCAGCGTCTACGACGCCCTGGTCCGTCTGGCCCAGGATTTCTCCATGCGCTATATGCTCGTCGACGGACACGGCAACTTCGGCTCCGTGGACGGCGACCCCCCGGCGGCCTACCGCTATACGGAGGCACGGCTCGCCCGCATCTCCGACGAGATGCTCCGGGACATCGACAAGGACACCGTGGACTGGGACCCCAACTTCGACGAGACCCGCAGGGAGCCCAAGGTCCTGCCCTCCCGGTTCCCCAACCTGCTGGTGAACGGGTCCAGCGGCATCGCGGTGGGCATGGCGACGAACATCCCGCCCCATAGCCTGCGGGAGGTCGTCGGCGCCGTCATCTGCCTGCTGGACGACCCCGACGCCACGCTGACGGACCTGATGCAGCACATCCAGGGCCCGGACTTCCCCACGAAGGGCATCATCATGGGCCGGGCGGGCATCCGGGCGGCCTACGCCACCGGCCGGGGCCGGGTGACCATCCGCGCCCGGCACGAGTTCGAGGAGTTCGGGCGGGACCGCACCCGGATCGTCATCACGGAGATCCCCTACCAGGTCAACAAGCGGATGCTGATCAAGAGCATGGCGGACCAGGTGGAGGACAAGCGGCTGGAGGGCATCAGCAACATCCAGGACGAGTCCGACCGTAGCGGCATGCGGATTGTCATCGAGCTGAAGCGGGACGCGAACCCCCAGGTGGTGCTGAACCGCCTCTTCGCCCAGACCCAGCTCCAGACCACCTTCGCCATCAACATGCTGGCCCTGGTGGAGGTCGACGGCAAGCTCCAGCCCAAGATCTTGTCCCTGCGGCACATCCTGGACGAATACATCGCCCACCAGGAGTCCGTCGTCACCCGCCGGACCCGCTTCGACCTGAGGAAGGCCCAGGAGCGTGCCCACCTGCTGGAGGGGCTGCTGATCGCCCAGGACAACATCGACGAGGTGATCCGGATCGTCCGCACCAGCTATGACGACGCCAAGGAGAACCTGATGGCCCGCTTCGGCCTGGACGACGTGCAGGCCGCCGCCATCTGCGACATGCGCATCATCTCCCTCCAGGGCCTGAACCGGGAGAAGCTGGAGAACGAGTACAAGGAGCTGGAGGAGAAGATCGCCTGGTTCCAAAAGGTCCTCTCCGACGAGGGCCTGGTCCGCCAGATCCTGAAGGAGGAGCTCACCGCCATCGCGGACAGATACGGCGACGAGCGGATGACGGAGATCCAGGACGTGGAGGACGAGATCGACATCGAGGACCTGATCGAGGAGGAGCAGTGCGTCTTCACCCTGACCCAGGCGGGCTATA
>NZ_CAJUBK010000061.1 GCF_910584465.1 uncultured Oscillibacter sp. | reverse complement strand
GTCTTGTTCTCGTCGCCCATGAAGCCCTCGCCCCGCTCCATCCAGCGGATCAGGGGGAAGGTCCGGCCGCCGTCCTCGCTGAGGGCCACGGCCACGGGGCACCGCAGGCCGGGCCAGGCCGCCTTGCCGGGGACGGGCTCCGGGGTGCAGGTGGGGTTGCAGGCCACGGCGATCCGGCCGCTCTGGAGCCGGATGGCGCTGATGCTGGAGTTGTTGTTGGGCAGGGGCGTGGGCTGGGGCTCCGACCAGGTGTCCCCCCAGTCGAAGGACTCGCTGCGGTAGATGTTCGCCGCCTCCCGGTCCCGCATGAAGGCCACCAGATGGCCCCCCTCCAGCTCCACCACGTTGGCGTGGACCCGGCCGCGGCTGTTCGGCATATCCACCTGCCGCCAGGTCGCCCCCTGGTCCTCGGAGATCTGGAAGACGGTGGGGTCGCCGGACAGGCCGTCCACGGAATCGGTGCACAGCCAGTTGGCGAAGATCCAGCGGCCGTTGGAGAGCACTTGGATCGCCTGGCGGCAGAAGGTGCCCTCCCGGGGGAACATGGTCTCATAGGGGCCCCAGGTCGCTCCGCCGTCCGTGCTCTTCTGGACGCGGACCTGGGAGGTGAACTGCATGTTGTCCTTCCCCGCCTCCCGGTCCTTCTGGGCGGTGTACATGGCCCAGACCGCCCCGTCGGGGCCGTTGAACAGGGAGGGGTTCTGCTCGCTGCGGGCAGGGTCGCCGGAGATATCCACGGGCTCCGTCCAGCGGTCCGCGCCCTTGGGCAGGCGGGCGCAGACGATGTGCACGTCGGCGCTGCCCTCATAGGTGCCCGCGAACCAGCAGCACAGCAGGTCGCCGCCGGGCAGCTCCAGCGTGGCGGGAGAGTGGCAGGTGGGGTGGACGCCGGGGGGGATGACGGCCTCCACGGTGCCCATTTCCAGGTTCTCATACAGGACGCCGTCGGGGGTCAGGCCGGGCAGGACGGGATATTTCATGGGTCTCATCCTTTCAAACGTGATAGTGTGCGGGGAAGGGCACGGGCGGGACGGCGGGGCCGTCCCGCCCGGCTCCGCAGGGGGAGTCCTCGGTACAGGCAGGGGCGGCGGTCAGGCCGCGGCCTTCTTCTTCCGGGCGGTGTTCAGGAACAGCAGCACCGCGCCCAGGACGATGCCGATGACGGAGGTGACGATCTCCGGGCTGATGAGGCAGATCGCCGCCACGAAGAGCAGCACCCGCTCCACGACGTTCAGGTCGATGTTGAAGTAACCGGCGACCTCCACCGCCAGGAAGAAGGTGCCGCACAGCAGCATGGCCGCGCCCAGGGCGATCTCCATGACGCTGCCCTCCAGCAGGATGGCCGGGTTGTACACGAACACGAACGGGACCAGGAAGCCCACCATAGCGAAGGTGAAGCCCTTCAGGCCCGTCTTCATGGCGTTGGCGTCGGCGATGCCCGCGGCGGTATAGGACGCCACGCACACGGGAGGCGTGATCTGCGCCATGATGCCGTAGTAGAACACGAACATGTTGGCGCAGAGGTTGGCGGTGGCGTCGGCCATGCCCCCGGCGATCAGGATCGGGCGGATGCAGGGCACGAACAAGATCACGCCCACCAGGTAAGCGGCCACGGTCGGCAGGGCCATGCCCAGCAGCATGCAGCCCACCATGCCGATCAGCAGGGCCAGGAACAGGTTCTCGGTGCCCAGGCCGCTGATGACGGCGGAGAGGTTGGTGGCCAGGGCCGTCTGGCCGGTGACCACGTTGATGATGATGCCGCAGGCGGCGGTGGGGATGGCGATCTCGGCGGCCTGCTTCGCGCCGTCCATGCAGCACGCCCAGATGCCCTTCAGCCCCACGAAGTCCTTCCGCTCGCCCACGAAATAGCTGATCACGTCGCAGGCCAGGCAGGCGAAGATGCCCATGGTGCCGGCGCGCATCAGGGAGGCGCCCATGATGATGAAGGCGACCAGGATGGCGGCGGGCAGCAGCAGGTAGAGGCGGGGGAGGATCTTGCGCTCCACCTGGATGGTGGTGTCCACCTTGCCGTCCAGGCGGCTGGCCCGCTTGGCGGCCAGCCGGTCCACCAGGACGAACACGGCGAAGTAGTACGCCACGGCTGGGATGATGGCGGAAGCGGCGACCTTGCCGTAGGAGATGCCCAGCATCTCCGCCATGATGAACGCGCCGACGCCCATGATGGGCGGCATGACCTGTCCGCCGGTGGAGGCCACGGCCTCGATGGCGCCGGCCTCCTCGGGCTCATAGCCCACTTTCTTCATCATGGGGATGGTCATGACGCCGGTGGTGGCCACGTTGGCCACGGCGGAGCCGGAGATCATGCCCATGAGGCCGGAGGAGATGACCGCCGCCTTGGCGGGGCCGCCGGAGCCCTTGTTGGACGCCTTCATGCCGATGTCGATCAGCAGCTGGCCTCCGCCGAAGGCGGAGAAGAAGGCGCCGAAGACGATGAAGTAGAACAGGCTGTTCGCCGAGGTCTGGAGCGGGGAGCCGAAGATGCCGGAGGTGCTCATGGTCATGCCCTCGGTGAACTGCTTGAGCATGGCGGCCATGGGCTTGCCCCGGGTGTAGAGGATGCCGGGCAGATACTGCGCGGTCCAGGCGTAGACGATGAACAGCAGGATGAATCCAAAGAGGATGCCGCCCAGGGTGCGGCGGACGGCCTCCAGCAGCAGCACGGCGGTGATCGCCATGAAGGCGATGTCGATGCCGTCCACCGGGCTGATGAAGAGCACATGGTCCACCAGGGACTGGTAGCGGGTCAGGACGTAGTAAAGCTGGAAGACGATGCAGCCCACCACCAGGACGTCGATCCAGCGGGACCAGGCGAACTTATCCAGCTCCTGCTCCGTGGCGTCGCCGCCCTTCGCCTTCTGGAGCTTCTTGCGGTATTTCTTGTCAGGGGGATTGTAGAGATAGACCAGCGCCAGGGCGAAGAGCAGGTGCAGGGGCGCCTGGAGCATGGTGGGCAGCTGCTTGATCAGTGCCAGATACATCTGGAACAGGAAGAACACCACTGTCAGCGCGATCGCCGCAGCCTGGCGCCATTCGAGTTTCTTTCCCATCGTTCGATATCCCTCCTCAGGTTCTGTGGGTGTTGTGTAGAGAAGCCGCCGGGGGACGAGGGGGATCCTCGTCCCCCGGCGGCAGGCGGGTCTCGCTTCAGGCCCTCGGGCCGGGGAGCGGCTCAGCCGTGGGCGTAGCCCATCTCCTCGTAGTAGGCGGCGGCGCCGGGATGCAGGGGCACGCCGGTGAGGGTCAGGGTGCCGGCGGTGGCGGGATCGAAGTAGCTCATGGCCGCCACGGCGCTGGCCAGGTCGTCCTTGTTCTCGCAGACGGCCTTCGCCATGTGGTAAGCCACGGCATAGTCCAGGTTCGTCGGGACCAAGATCACCTGCTGAGAGCCGACGGTCTTGATCTCCTCGGTCTGGCCGTTCCAGGTGTTGGCGTCGACGGTGACGTAGTCATAGCCCATCTCCACCATCTTCTTCATGGTCTCCTCGCCCAGCTGGACATCGTACATGTCGTGGGTCAGGCACAGCTCGGAGGTGTTGGCCTGGCCGGCGCCGATGTGGTCGATGGTCATGTCGTACAGGTCGTCCTGCAGGCCGCTCTTGATGGCGTCGCCGCCGGTCTTCTCGACCACGCCGCCCCAGGAGGCCACGTCCTCCAGGGTCACGCCCAGGGCCTCGAAGACCTTCTCGGCGGCCAGCTCACCGAAGGTGCCGTTGGTCTTGATGACCAGCTTCACGGGGTACTTCTGGGCCACCAGGTCCTCCACGGTGGTGATGCCGGTGGCGTCGACGAACTTCTGGGTGAACATGACGTTGACGAAGTCATGGCCCAGGCCGCCGGCGATGGCGCAGATGTCGGGGGTGGGGCCGTTGCCCAGGATGCCCTCTTCCATGCTCCACTTGGCGGGGGCGGAGTTGGACATGACGATGTCGCACTGCGCGCCGCCGTTGACGATGATGGGGGCGCCCACGCCGCCGGGGGAGGTGGTGGTGATGCTGATGTTGGCGCCGGGGATCTCCTTGACGATGGCGGTCTGGATGGCGGCGGCGTAGTTATAGGCCGCGGTGCCGACTTCCTGGGCCGCGAAGGTCAGGTCCACGCTGCCGGAGATCTCGGTGCTCTGCGTGCCGCTGCCGGCGTCACCGGACTGGGAGCCGCCGTCGGCGGGAGGGGCGCTCTGGCTCCCGCTGTCCCCGCCGCCGCAGGCGGCCAGGCTCAGCACCATCGCGAGGGTCAGGATGAGAGCAAATACTTTCTTCATGATCGTTCTTCCTTTCAAATTTTTATGACACGATCCTTTACCGGCGGTGCCGGGTAAAGACAAACGGGAGTCACCCCTCCGCCTTGGCGTTGGCCATGCGGATGCCGTAGTCCATGGCGTTGACCAGGCTCAGCTCGTTGGCGTGGCCGTCTCCGGCGTGGCCGAAGCCGGTGCCATGGTCCACGGAGGCGCGGATGATGGGCAGGCCCAGGGTGACGTTCACGCCGGCCACGGCGTCCCAGTGGCCCTCGGCCTTGTTGTAGACGAAGCCCTTGACCTTCAGGGGGATGTGGCCCTGGTCGTGGTACATGACGACCACGATGTCATACCAGCCGCCCAGCGCCTTGGAAAAGACGGTGTCCGGCGGGGTGGGCTTCTTCTCGGGGATGACGATCCCCTCGGCCATGGCGGCGTCGATGGCGGGCTGGATCTCCTCGATCTCCTCCCGGCCGAACATGCCGTTCTCCCCGCAGTGGGGGTTCAGGCCCGCCACGGCGATCTTGGGCTCCTTGATGCCGATGGCCTTGCAGCCCTCGTTGGCGATCCGGATCACGTCCAGGACCCGGTCCTTCTTCACCCGGTCGCAGGCCTCCCGGAGGGAGACGTGGGTGGAGACGTGGACCACGCGCAGCTCCTCGTGGGCCAGCATCATGGTGTACTTGCTGGTCTTCGTATAGTCGGCGTAGATCTCCGTGTGGCCGCTGTAGTGGTGGTCCGCCATGTTGATGGCCTCTTTGCTCAGGGCGTTGGTGACGGTGGCGTCCACCTCGCCGGCCATGGCCAGCTCGATAACTTTCTTCACGTACTGGAAGGCCGCCTCGCCGCCCAGGGCGGTGGCGCCCAGCCCGAAGGGCTTGGGATCGTCCGGGTCGCCGGGGATGTCCGACGCCTTCAGCAGCCCCAGGTCGTACACGTCGATGACGCCGTATTCGTACTCCGCCTCACTGACGGCCCGGATGCCCCGGATCTTCATCTCGATACCGGAGACCTTCTTGGCGGCCCTGGCGGCGTACTCCATGGCGGACACGTCGCCGACGACCAGGGGGCGGCAGCGGTCATAGACCGACTTGTCCGCCAGGGCCTTGACGGTGATCTCGGGGCCGTTGCCAAAGGGATCGCCCATGGTGATGCCCAGGATCGGTTTGTTCATATCGACTCCTCCTTAAAATCCTCCGCTGAGCGGGCTCAGCAGATGCCTTTCTCCTCGTTCTCCTTCAGGACGGCCTTCAGCTCCTCGATCCCCTCGTCGCACAGGTAGTTGAAGGGCCTGCGGCAGTCGCCCACGGGATAGCCCAGCAGGGCCACGCCCTTTTTGATGATGGTGTTGGGGTTGCCGTACTTGAACACCCGCTGGAGGGAGGCGATGGCGTCCTGCGCCGCCTGGGCCTCCTCCAGCTCCCCCGCCACGAAGTGGTCGTAGATGGAGGCGATGGTCTTGGGCCACAGGTTGGCCCGGCCGGCCACGCCGCCGGCGCCGCCCTCTTTCAGGCAGGTCAGGATGTTGCCGTCGTTCCCGGCCAGGACGGCGAAGTCCTTGCCCACGTCCCGGGTCTCCCGGATGTAGGCCCTCAGGTTCTCCAGGTCGCCGCTGGAGTCCTTGGCGCCCAGGATCACGTCCACGTCCTTCGCCAGCTTGGCCACGGTCTCCGGCAGCAGCTTGTTGCCCGTCCGGGCGGGGATGTTGTAGAGCACGATGGGGATGCTCACATGCTTGGCCACCTCGCAGTAGTGGTCATAGAGCTCCTTCTGGCTGGCCAGGGCGAAGCTGGGGGTGATGATGGACAGCACGTCCGCGCCCATCTCCTCGGCCCGCTTGCTCATGTAGATGGTGTCCCGGGTGGAGATGCAGCCGGTGCCGGCGTAGATGGGGATGCGTCCCTTCACCTGGTCGATCGTGGCCTCCAGGATCTCCTCCTTCTCCTTCAGGCTGAGGATGTACGCCTCGCCGTTGGTGCCGAAGGGGAAGATGCCGTGGACGCCGCCGGCGATCTGCCGCTCGATCTGGTTGCGGAGCTCGGGGATAGCGACGCTCTCGTCCCTAGGGTCCATGGGGGTGACGACGGGGGGGATGATGCCCTTGATCTCGACCTGCTTCATGTTCGTACGCTCCTTATTCAAAATTCCTTCACAGGACTTCCTGATAGATCTTCCGGGCGTCGTCCGCCGTGACCTGGCGCATATTGTTCACCAGCAGGCGGGTGACCTCCATGCCGGAGGCGACCAGGGCCTCCAGATCCTCCTTGGGCACGCCGAACTCCGTCAGGCTGGTGGGGATGTCCAGGTGCTTGACGATGCCCTCCAGCCGGGCGATGACGGCGGCGCTCTTCTCCTCCTCCGTCCCGGCGCCGCCCCGGAGGCAGCGGTCGTACGCCTTGGCCAGCAGGGGGCGGCAGGCGGGCTCGTTGAACCGCATGACCGGGGCCAGCAGGATGGCGTTGGACACGCCGTGGGCGATGTGGTACTTGCCGCCCAGGGGATAGCTCAGGGCGTGGACGGCGGTGGTGCCGGAGGCGGTGATGGCCACGCCCGCGTAGAAGCTGGCCAGGAGCATGGTGTTCTTGGCGTCCATGGCCTCGGGATCGTCGCAGGCCCGCTCGATGTTGTTCAAGATCATGTCCAGGGCCTGGAGGGCGAAGACGTCGCTGAAGGGGTTGGCCTTGTTGCTGGTGAAGCACTCGATCGCGTGGGCCAGGGCGTCCACGCCGGTGGCGGCGGCGATCTTCCGGGGCAGCCGCTTGATCATCATGGCGTCCAGGATGACGTAGTCCGCGATCATCTCCGTGTTGACGATGCCCACCTTGAGCTGCTTCTCCGGCACGGCCACGATGGCGTTGGGCGTGGCCTCGGAGCCGGTGCCGGCGGTGGTGGGGATCATCAGGGCCTTCATGCACTTCTTGGCCCGGCCGGGCTCGTCCAGCAGCTCCTTGATGCCGTACTCGTCCGTCATCAGGATGCTGGCCAGCTTGGCGGTGTCCATGACGCTGCCGCCGCCCACGGCCATGATGAAGTCCGCGCCGCACGCCTTGCACTGGTCCACCAGCTTCTGGGCCTCCATGTAGGAGGGCTCCGCCGGCAGATCGTCCAAGATCACGGTCTCCACGCCGGTCTTTCGGACCTCCGCCATGGGCAGGTCCAGCAGTCCCGCGCCCTCGATGCCCTTGTCGGTGAAGACCACCAGGCGCTCCACGCCGTTGGCGGCGAAGATCTCCGGGATCCTGCCCAGGGCGCCCTCACCGCTGTAGACGGCGTGGGGCATCTTCAGTTCATACTTCGTCAGCATATGACATCCTCCTCTTGCTCTCCGGCGCCGATGGACCGGGCCAGCCTGATGAACAGGTCCGGCCCGCCAAAGCCCCCGGATTTTGAAATGATATGATGCGTCTTCCCGCGGTACACGAAATCCGTCAGCACCGCCCCGGTATCCAGCTCGCACACCGGCATCAGCTCCGCCACGCCCACGGCCCGGGTCAAGGCCATCAGCGTGTCGCCGCCGGTGCAGAGGATGGTGGCGTCCAGCCCCCCGTCCAGCAGGCGCCGGACCAGATGGCCCAGCTGGTCCGAGATGCGGACCCGGAGGTCCTCGGTGGTCAGCCCCCGCTCCCCGGCGTAGTCCGCCGTGTCCCCGCAGCCGGCGGGGTCGTTCACGTCCAGGATGAACCGCCGCTCCCGCCGCGCCGTCTCCAGCCAGGAGGCCGTCACGGCCGCGCACTCCGGCGTCTCCAGCCAGGCCGGCTCCAGCTTCTGGACCGGGCGCAGATGGACGTGGGGGAAGCCCGCCGCCTCCGCCGTCTCCATCTGCCGCAGGGTCACCGGGTTCACGCTGCCGCAGGCCACGAAGAGGGACGGCTCCAGATACGGCAGTCCCGGCGGCGTGCCCTCCAGCTCCAGCAGGTCCGCCAGCACGGAGGCGAAGCCCGCGCACCCGGCGCACAGGGCCGCGCCCCCCCGGCCGAGCCTCCGGCCGATGTCCCGCAGGTCCTCCTCGGTCTCCGCGTCATAGACCTGGATGCCGGGGCGGGGCTCCGGCGCCTCCTCCCCCAGCCGGTGGAGCACCACCGGCGCCTCCGTCTGGGCCCCCAGGATCTCCGATACGGACGAGGCGGTCACCGGCTCGAAGGGATCTTCCCCGAAGACGCTCTGAGCCACGGGCACGCCGTCTATGTAGTGCACGCCGTCCCGGGTGACCCGGCCCATCTTCGGCAGGGCCGGCAGGAACGCCAGGCTCTCCGCCCCGGCGGCGTCCAGCACCGCGGCCAGCTCCGCGCCGATGTTGCCCCGGAGGGCGGAATCCGTCTTCTTGTAGATATGGCTGAACCCCGCGCCCAAGGCGCTCTCCACGGCCCGGTACACCGTCCGGTAGGCCGCCTCCGGCTCCAGGTGCCGGGTCTCCGCGTCCAGGACCAGGACCTGTACGTCCTCTTTCGTCTGGGAAAGGTCGTAGGCCGGGTCCGTCACCACGCAGGTCTTCGCCCCCCGGACCGCGAACTGGACGCCGGCATCCAGGGACCCTGTGAAGTCATCCGCGATCATCAAAAGCCTTACCATGCAGCACTTCCTATCCGTCTATTTTTGAAACACTTATTTTGCATGAGCGTCATCTCCGGCAATTTACTCAAAAAACACATTGCATCTCCGTTCCTTTGAGGTCATTCTATAAAGATCTTTCCATGTGCGCAACCTTTTTCCTCCTTCAAATCGTTTATTTTTGAAACACGTCGAAAAAGGCTTGCAGGATTTTTGTGCGTTTGGTATAATGTGTTCAAAATTTAAACGCATTTGGAGGGCTTCATGGAAACGCAGATCCGTGTCCTGGGCATCGCCCCCTATGAGGGGATGAAGGCCCTGATGAGCAACCTGGCGGAGGGATACCCCCAGATGGACCTGACCTTGTTCGTGGGCGACCGGGAGCTGGGCCTGGAGATCGCCCGGGCCAATTTCCACGGGAACTACGACGTGGTCATCTCCCGCGGCGACACCGCCTCCATGCTCCGGCGGGACCTGAGCCTGCCGGTGGTGGAGATCGAGATGACCATGTACGACCTGCTCTGCGCCCTGAAGCTGGCCGGCCCCCTGGACGGGCAGACCGCCCTCATCGCCGCCCCCAACATCGCCGAGAGCGCCCGGCGGCTGTGCGAGGTCATGGGCAGGGGCATGGAGATCCATACCTACGCCTCCCCCGGCCAGGTGGAGCCCATCCTGCTGGAGCTCCAGAGCAGGCACTGCCGGACCGTCCTGTGCGACACCCTGGCCAACACCACCGCCAAGCGCCTGGGGATGGACTCCTTCCTGCTCACCTCCTCCGTGGAGAGCATCCGCAACGCCTTCGACCAGGCCATGCTGATCTGCGGCAGCCAGCAGAGGCTGCGGGACGAGAACCGGTTCCTCCGGGAGCTGATCCAGGGCCAGATCAGCCAGACGGTGGTCTTCGACCAGGCCGGGAGCCTCTTCCTCTCCTCGCTGAACGACCCGGTGCCGGAGCTGCTGGAGCTGCTGCGGCGGGAGCTGCCGGAGTCCCAGAAGGGCCTGGAGCGGCGGATCGTCCGCAACCTGGGCGGGATGCTGTACTCCATCCGGGCCCGGCAGATCGGCTCCGGCAGGCAGTCCTACACGGCCTTTTTCGTAGACGCCCGGAAGACCCCCCTCTCCCCCAACCAGGTGGGCATCCAGTTCGCCACCCGGCCGGAGGCGGAGAACGCCTTCTATGACAGCATCTTCAGCTTCGCCGGGACCATCGGGGACTTCCAGGAGGAGATCGCCCGCATCAACCAGAGCAGCGCCCCGGTGATGGTCACCGGCGAGGACGGCACCGGGAAGGAGTCCATGGTGGGGGCGCTGTACATGCGCAGCGTCCTGCGGAACAACCCGCTGGTGACCATCCACTGCAGCATGCTCAACGACCGGAGCTGGACCTTCCTGATGGAGCACCACAGCTCCCCCCTTTCCGACGAGGGAAACACCCTCTACTTCGCCAGCATCGACATCCTCTCGCCGGAGCGGCGCCGGCAGCTTCTGGCCGTCCTGGAGGAGATGGCCGTCTGCCGGAGGAACCGGGTGATCTTCTCCTGCGTCTGCCAGCCGGGGGAGTACATCTCCGCCGTGGGGTCCCTCTTCCTGGATAAGCTCTGCTGCCTCTCCCTCTACCTGCCGCCCCTGCGGCAGATGGCGGAGCGCATCCCCAACCTGGTGAACCTGTCCCTGAGCTATCTCAACGCCGACCTGCCCCGGAAGATCCTCAGCGTGGAGCCGGAGGCCATGGACGCGCTGCAAAGCTTCCAGTGGCCCCACAACTACACCCAGTTCCGCCGGGTCCTGGGGGAACTGGCGGTCACGGCGCCGGGGCAGACCATCACCTCGGACAGCGTCCGCCAGCTCCTGCGCAAGGAGCGGCACGTGGGAGCCTTCGCCCTCCGGGCGGAGAACACCGCCGTCCCCCTGGACCTGGGCCGGACCCTGGAGGAGATCAACCAGGACGTGGCCCTCCGGGTGCTGGAGGAGACCGGCGGCAACCAGACCGCCGCGGCGAAGCGGCTGGGCATCAGCCGGACCACGCTGTGGCGGCTCCTGAAGCGGTGAGCGGCGGCCCTGTCCCTCCCATTATAAGGAGACCGCGCCGGCAAAGCCGTCGTTCCCTGTCGACAGGCCCGTCCCCTCTCCTCCCCTCCCCCGGGAGGGCGCCCCTCCCGAGGCAAGGCGGCGCCGGGGGACGGGGCCGGATGGGCCCGCACCTCCCGGCGCCGCCGGGCATTTCCGCCAAATCCGGCAAAACCTTTCGATCCTTCCTTGTATATTCCGTCAAGGTATGCTATCATATCTTTACAAAGACCAGACACAGACCGCGAGAAGGAGGACCTCACTATGAAGCTCAGTTTCTACGGCGCGGACCAATGCGTCACCGGCAGCTGTCACTGCCTGGAGATCAACGGCAAACGCATCCTGATCGACTGCGGACTGCAGCAGGGCCGGGACGAGGTGTCCAACGGCGAATTCCCCTTCGCCGCCAACACCATCGACTTCGTGCTGGTGACCCACGCCCACATCGACCACTCCGGCCGGATCCCCATGCTCGTCAAGCAGGGCTTCCAGGGCCGCATCCTCACCACCCGCCTCACCGCCCAGCTCCTGGAGATCATGCTGCTGGACTCCGCCCACATCCAGGAGCAGGACGCCGAGTGGAAGAACCGCAAGGGCGAGCGTTCCGGCGCCCCCAGGACCGAGCCCCTCTACACCGTGGAGGACGCGGAGCGGGTCATGGAGCACATGACCACCTGTGAATACGGCCAGTTCATCCAGCTTTGCGAGGGCGTGGAGGTGGAGTTCACCGACGCCGGGCACCTGCTGGGCTCCTCCTTCATCATCATGGACCTGACGGAGGGCGGGATCAAGAAGAGCATCGTCTTCTCCGGCGACATCGGCAACGTGGACCAGCCCGTCATCCGCGATCCGGTGCAGATCTCCGGTGCGGACTACGTGGTGATGGAGTCCACCTACGGCGACCGGAACCATCCGGAGAGCTGGTCCTATACGGACGACCTGGCCCGCATCATCGACGACACCATGGCCCGGGGCGGCAACGTCATCATCCCCTCCTTCGCCGTGGGCCGGACCCAGGAGCTGCTCTACTTCATCCGGGAGATCAAGGAGAAGCACATGGTCGCCTCCTGCCCGGATTTCCCGGTGTACATCGACTCCCCCCTGGCCAAGAAGGCCACGAGCATCTTCGACAGCGACCTCCGGGGCTACATGGACCACGACGCGGTGTGGCTGGTGCGCCGGGGCACGGACATGTTCCGCTTCCCCAACCTCCATGCCACGGAGTCCAGCGAGGAGTCCAAGGCCCTCAACGAGGACCGGACCCCCAAGGTCATCATCTCCGCCTCCGGCATGTGCGACGCGGGCCGCATCCGCC
>NZ_CAJUBK010000060.1 GCF_910584465.1 uncultured Oscillibacter sp. | reverse complement strand
GGTGGAGAAGATCTCCCGCCTGCGCATCCCGGGCTGTGACAGGCAGCTCGCGGCCTTGAAGCAGGAGCTCCGGACCCACCGGGAGGACTTCCTCAGCGCTCCCGAGATCTTGGAGTTTGAAAAGGGATGGATGGAGAGGTATGTGCCATGACGCTGCCAAGACCGGAGGGACTGCGGAGGATCTATGACGCGCTGGGGGACGAGACGTCCAAGAGGATCTACCGGCACCGGCTGCTCTACTCGCTGCTGGGAGAGAGGGAGGAGATCGCGAAGCTGGTCTGTGAGAGCTCTCCCGCCGGCGGAGCGCTGGGCGCTTCGAAGGTCTGCTATTATGGCGCGGGCGCGGGGGGCGGCTGGCTCGTCCGGTATGGCCGGGACGCGTCCTTCGTGATCGATAAGTACAAGACCGGTACCTTCGAAGGGCTCCCTGTCATCTCATTAGGAGACTTCCTGAGCTTGCCCGACTGCAAAGAGTACCTGATCGTCGTCACCGTGGGGAAGGAAGCGCTCCGTCGGGAGATCGCGGCGGAGCTGGACCGCTATGGACTGCGGTACGTGTTCGGGTATTTCGGCCTGCAGTATTTCGATCTGCCGCAGCTCGACCTGCGGGACGAGCATTTCGTGGACGTAGGGGCCCTGGACGGGGAGACCACGCGGTACTTCCTGGACCGCTTCGAGGGGAGCCGCGCCTATGTCCTGGAGCCGAACCCCAAGCAGTTCGAGGTGACGGAGGGACGGCTGCAGGGCTATCCCCAGGCGGAGCTGTTCCCCTATGGGGCCTATGACCGGGACGGGACGCTGTACTTCGACAGCAGCGCGGCAGATGCCGGCAGCGCCAGCGTGTCCGAGCATGGGGACACCCGGATCGAGGTGCGGAGGCTGGACGGTCTGCTGGGGGACCGGCCGGTGACGTTTATCAAGATGGACATCGAGGGCTCCGAGCTGGCGGCCCTGCGGGGCGCGGAGCGGATCGTCCGGGAGCAGCGGCCCAAGCTGGCCGTCTGCGTCTACCACAAGCCGGAGGATATATGGGAGATCCCGGAGTTCATCCTGGACTGCCGCCCGGATTATAAGCTGTACCTGCGGCATTATTCCATCACCCACACGGAGACCGTGCTGTACGCGGTCTGATCGATAAGGAGCTTAGCCGATATGCTGAAAACGAAACGGATGTCCATCGTGCCCACCTTCGTCTGCACGCTGCGGTGCAGGCTCTGTTCCAACCATATGCCCGCCTTCGAGCATCCGCCCTGTGCCACTGTGGAGGAGCTCGAGGCGGACATCGACGCGCTGTTCGCCCTCTTCGGCCACATCGAGTGGCTCCAGTTCGTGGGCGGCGAGATCTTCACCCACAAGCACCTGGACGAGGTGTTCGGATACTGCGGGAAGTACTCCGCCCAGTTCGACCGGCTGATCGTCGAGACCAACGCTACGCTCCTGCCCACGGACCGGGAACTGGAGAGCCTGCTGTCCTACGGGGGGAAGCTGAAGGTGATGATCAGCGACTATGGCGGGCTGTCCAAGGCGAAGGACGCCTTCGTGAGGATCTGCGAGGAGAACGGGATCGAGTACGTCCTCAAACGCTACTACGGCGATCCGGAGAGCCAGCATTTCGGCGGCTGGATCGACAACACGCCCTGCCGGGACCTGCTGGAGCCGGACGACTATGTGACGGAACAGGCCGCCCGCTGCGCCCAGGTGCGGCTGGAGAACATGCACGTCTTCCGGGGGAAGCTGCACCGCTGTTCCAACTCCTTGTTCTTGTCGGAGCTGGGCGTGTGCGTGCCCAACCGGGGGGACTATGTGGACCTCCACGACGGCTCCAGCCTGGAGGAGAAGCGGGCGCTCATCCGGCGGTTCTATGACTATCCCCGGAAATCCTGCCACTACTGCACCTGGAAGAGCGGGGACTCGGCCGAGCGGTTCGGTGCGGCGGAGCAGGAGAGGAGGACGTAGGGATGGAGGAGCGGAAGACCGCGGCGGCCCCCGCTGGGGGCCGTTCATGGGGAGCTCCTCCCCATGAGACTATATTGAGGACGGAGGACCTCCTGACACACGGTCCCGTGCTGTGCTATGGCTGCGGCGGCGCGTTCCAGAGCGTGGCGCCGTATATGGCGGCCTGCGGCATCGATCTTGCCGGCGTGATCGATGCGAACAAAAAAGGGAGCGTGGCCTTCGCCGGCAGGCAGATCCCCATCCTCTCCAAGCAGGCGGCGCTGGACACCTATGGGACGGACGTCATCGTGATCGTGACGATCGCGGACCGGCCGGTCTACCGGCAGGTCCGGCGGGATCTGATGGAGCTGGGGTATGCCGGGGACAGGATCTTCGATCTGAACGCCTGGACATGGCTGACGGCGCCGTCTGAGGAGAGCCATTGCAGGCAGCTGGACGGGTATCTCCAGTTTTTCCCGGCCGCGTTGTCGAAATGCTGCAAGACGGGCGTCGTCGACGCGTTCTTATGCGAGTGGTTCCTGGACGGGCAGCCGCTCGAAGAGAGCATCGACCGCTTCCTGGAGAAGCGTGCGTATTACATGGAGGAGTCGAAGCGGGGCCGGGTGCCGCTTTACTGCAGGGGCTGCAGCTTCTTGACGCAGGAGCCTGAGGAGGACGGCTGGACGATCAAGGAGTTCGTCGTCAGCGACCATGCCTTCTGCAATGCGGACTGCGTGTACTGCTGCGACGCGTGTACGGTCCCCCGCAGGAAGACCGGCGCGTCGGTGGAGGAGCGTTATGCCGCGATCCTTTACGCCTTGGAGCGGTTCCAGCGGGAAGGGGTGCTGGATAAGCGGAGCATCGTCCAATTCGCGGGGGGAGAGATCACCATCAACCCCTATAAAGAGGAGATCTATGAGGCGGCCAAGCGTGCGCTGGCCTGGTCACCGGAGCTGCGGCTGGAGCTTTTCTCGAACTGCTTCCTTTACGACCAGGCGATCGCCGATATCCTGTCTCTGGGCAAAGCCTCTTACCTGCAGTGCGACCTGGACGCGGGGACGCCCGAGACCTATATCAAGGTGAAGGGCTTCAACCGATTCGACGTCGTCCGGGAGAACCTCAAGAAGTACGCGCAGTATGGGACGGTGAAGCTGAAATACATCGTCTTGCCCGGCTGGAACGATTCCCAGGCGGACTATGAGGGGACGATCGCCCTCATGGAGAGCCTGGGCCTCAAGGAACTGATATTGAGCATGGAGTTCGGCCTGTCCAGGGACGGGGACAGGATGCACGTCCGCGAGGCGCTCTACGCGGCGGCCAGGTTCATGGCCCTGCTGGAGCGGGAGGGGATGCAGGCCGCACTGCCCGACGCGTTTTGGAAAAGCGGGGACGCCGCGGTGGCGAAGCGGCTCTGCCGTGAGATCCGCTCCCTGGAAGGGGCGTGAAGAGAGAGCAGGGCCCCGCCGGCGCGGCGGAGCACGAGAGGAGGACGTAAGGATGGAAGAGCGGAAGACCGCGACGGCCCCCGCTGGGGGCCGTTCCTGGGGAGATGCTCCCCAGGAAGACACACTGCAGACGAGGGACGTCAAGGCGCTCCTGGCCGGTAAGATCGAAAGCGGCGAGCCGGTGGCGCTGTATTGCTACGGCATACTGGCCTCCCATATGCTCTGCTGCCTGGAGGAGTTCTACGGCGTCTTGCCCGCCGTCATCATCGACAACGATGAGCGGAAGCGGGGGACGGCGGAGTTCGGCGTCCCGGTCATGCCCTTCGCGGACGCGCGGGAGCGGTTCGGCCGCCTCCAGTATTTCATCTGCTCCGATGATTTCAAGTATACGATCATCGGTGATCTGCTGGAGGAGGGCGTCCGGCCGGAGGACATCGTGAACTACGTGCCGGTGGAGAGGAGGCGGACCTGCTTGTATTTTTACAACCGCCTCCTGCTGGTGCAGGGACGGGAGGATGGGCCCCATTCGATCGCTCACTGCAACAAGGATTCGTTCAAGCCGCAGACGGCGTCCACACGGTTCCCGTGCGGGGACGGCCGTTACGAGGACGTCGGGCAGATCCTGGACCGGTCCTTCGAGGAGTTCGAGCGCGGAGAGATCGAGTGCTGCCGGGACTGCGTGATGAACAAGGAGCAGTACATCGTCAGCCGCGGATATCCAAGGCATTATAAGTCCGTGGCGTTCTACCAGGAGACCTGCGCGGACTGCCTGTCGCACTGCGTCTACTGCTGTGTGGAGGGCGGCGCCAAAAGGTCCAAGCCCGTTTCGCTCAGGCCGCTGGAGGACTTCTCGAAGTTCGCGGCTTCGGTCCTGGCGCTGGGCAGGGTGGACGACGATCTCACCTGCGCGATCGACGTATCGGAGCGCGAACACGGCCGGAAGGTCGGGACGGCCCTCAAGGTCTTGGAGGAAGCCGGATCGACGCCGCTGGTCTACAAGATCAATTCCTGCCTCCTCGTCTACGAGGAGGAGCTGGCAGGTTTGCTCCGCCAGGGGAAGGTCTATGTGATCTGGTCCCTGGATGCCGGGACCCGGGAGACTTACCGGAAGATCAAGCAGATCGACGCGTTCGATAAAGCGGTCGATAACGTCCGGCGGTATATCGAAGAGGACGTCTTTGGGGGAAGGTTCATCGTCGCGAAGTATCTCATCGTCAAGGGGATCAACGACGATCCCGATGAATTCGACGCGTATCTGCGGGTGGTCAAAGGTCTGGGGCTGCGGTTCGTCTCTTTGAGCTTCGACTATAACGTGGAAGCGGATGAGCAGGATCTGGCGTTCATCCGGGATTGTTACCGCAAACTCGTCCGCGAAGGTCTGCAGATCACGTACAAGAACGACTCCGCCGCCGTCACGAAGGCGCTGAGCATGAACAGCATCCTGGAGCAATCCATCGGACAAGGAGGGACTGAATGAAACATCGGAGGATAGCCGCCGGGCTGATCGAAGAGGGCAGGGACGTGGCCCTTTACTGCGACGGCCTGTTCAGCGATACCAACATCCTGTATCTGGATAAGTTCTATGGCGTCCGGCCCGCCGTCGTCATCGACAACGACCCGCGGAAAAAGGGGACCGCCCTGCTGGGCGTGCCCGTCCTGCCCTATGCCGAGGCCAAGGCCGCCTTCCCGGACCTGTACTATTACATCCAGGGCAACACGTACCAGTATACCATCATCGGCAGTCTGCTGGAGGACGGCGTCCCGCCGGACCACATCATCAACTATGTCCCGGTGGAAAAGCGGGAGGGCTGTTTGATCGCGGAGAGCTCCATCGGGATCGCCAATTCCGGCTGCAGTATCTGCTATGAGACCGGCTTCAATTACGATAAGAACCACAACAGCATCCAGTTCGACGGATTGACGGTGGACGCGTTCGAGCGCCGGTTCGCCGATCTGCGCGACCATCACGCTTTCGTGCAGGCGGACGGTTCCGACTGCCGCGCCTCCTGCCCGCAGTTCAAGCGGGGGTATCACGCGGCGGAGCCGAAGATCCGGCTGATCGGGGACTACAACACGGACCGCTGCGAGCTGGCCTGCGTCTACTGCTTTTTGCAGGAGTTCGGCATGGACCGCGCGCCCCGGAAGATCGCCTTCCACCAGTGGCTGTCCATGCTGCTGCAGTCTGATGCCATCAGCGACGCGCTGGTGCTGCACCTGTGCCCCACCGAGAAGACCGTGGACGAGGATATGGATGCGTCGCTGGTCGTGTGTCAGGAAAACCTGGACGCGTTCGAGGCGGTCCACCTCTTCTCGTGCTGCTATGCCTACCGCCCGGGCCTGGAGCCCCTGCTGGCCAAGGGGGCGGCGAAGGCGTTCTGGTCCCTGGACGCGGGGACGGAGGAGACCTGGGAGAAGATCAAGCGGAAGAAGGGCGGCTTCGGGCGCGTCCTGGAGAACGTGGAGCGGTATCGGAGGAGCGACGCCTTCGGCGGCGCGTCCATCGTGCCCAAGTATTCGATCGTGAAAGGGATCAACGACAACGAACGGGACTTCGACGGCTTCGTTGAGCTCTGCGGGCGGTTCGGCGTCCGGTACTGCGGGCTGCAGTGGGACTACGCGGACGACGGCAATACCGCGGAGGAGGATCTCGAGCTCGTCCGCACGCTCTGCCGGAAGATCCGGGCCGCGGGGCTCAAGACGACCTATACGTCCGGCTCCACCATGCTTTCCAAGGCGCTGGACAGTCTCGCGTTTTATGAGGAGTAAGGAGGACGCCGACGATGAGGAGATATCCCCACGCCATCGTGATCGTCACGCTGGCCTGTAATTTGAAGTGCAAGAACTGCATCCTCTGCGCGCCGTACTACAAAAAGCCCTTCCACCCCACCACGGAGCGCATCGAGGAGACCGCCCGGCGGGCCTTCCTGCTGGGGGATTACGACATCTTCGAGTACATGGGCGGCGAGCCCCTGCTGCGGGAGGACTTCCCGGAGATCTGGGCCTATAACCGGGAGCATTTTTATGACCAGGCGGACATGTTCAAGACCGCCACGAACGGGAGCATCCCGATCTCGGACGCCCTGATCGATGTGTGGAAGACCTACGGGGAGAAGATCCACATCATCGTGGACGACTATGGCCCGGAGCTCTCCCCCAGGGCGGAGGAGAACGTGGACAAGCTGCGCCGGAACGGGATCGACTGCGAGCTGCGGGACATGCACAGCGAACACCGGCACTTCGGCGGCTGGGTGGATTTCATCGCGCCGGAGGAGCCCTTCCGGGACGTGGAGGACGCGAAGCGGACCTATCTCAAATGCGGCCAGGCCCAGCGGCTGAAGAACTGCTGCAACATCATCAACGGGCTGCTGATGCCTTGCCACATGCAGTTCCAGCTGAACGACCGGGGCATCGTGGACGCCAAGGCCCCGGAGTTCGAGGGCCAGTGCATCGATTTGTTCGACGACTCCGAGCCCTGGGAGCGCAAGCGGGAGAAGATGGACACCTATACGGACGTGTCCCGTCTGCCGTACCTGGAGAGCTGCCGCTACTGCAGATGCCTGGCGGAGGATACCCCCCGCCTGAAGCCCGCCGTCCAGGCGGAGAGCCTGGATGAGCTGCCCTTCCGGATCTTGGAGTCCAAGGGGGGCGGCGAGTGAGGATCAAATATGCCGTCATGCTCGCCAGGACGAACAATCTCGGTGATAATGCGCAGACACGTGCCCTTTACGATCTTTATAAGGACATGGGTATCGCCGAAGAAGAGATCGTTTTCCTCAGCATCGAAGACGTGGGCGAGAAAATAGAGGAGGGAGTCACTTATATCCTGCCATGTGTGATGGTGGATCTGCATTATCTGTTGTTCATCGACCATGTCGTCGCTCTGGGATGTGAGGATCGATTCCGTTTCATCCCCCTGAGCATCGGGTATTCGCGGTTATATCACTTCCGTGAAGAGCGGCTGGAAAGGCTGTGGAAGACGACGATCGATAAGATGATCCAACCCATCGGTTTCCGTGATTTCGATTCGGCGGGAATGTATAGGAAGATCGGATATAGCGTCTATGTCAATGGCTGTATCACCAATATTTATCCAAAGCGCCGGGAGGGGTCCTATCATCAGGTCTACATCATAGATATCCCCCCCGGATCTGAGGGATATATCCCATCGGATATCAGGGACCGGGCGATCAGCCTTTCGCAGATCATCGATCATCATATTCCGATCTTGGAACAGTATGAACTGTCCAAAGAGCGGTACGATCTATTGAGAGATACGGCTTCTCTCGTCATCACGATGCGCTATCATGTTGCGACGCCGTGTGCCGCGATGGGGATCCCCGTCGTACTGATCGAGGATCATCCGAGCGCGGTACCTTGGATATACGATCCCCGTCTCCCCGCCTTGAACCCCAATGTGCATTATTATAAGCACGAGGACTGGGATAAGATAGATTGGCACCCGCATGCAGCAGATTTTGAGGATGCCAAGCGATGCATGATCGATCTGATGATCTCCCGCATAGCCAACGAGAGGAAGATCCTGGAGGCATCCGACGAACTGGAGCGGTTCTATCGGCCCAGCAGGGAGGAGTTCGGGGAAGGCTTCGAACGGAACAAGCGGGAATACATCTATTTCTCACATTATATCGATGACCTCTTCCTGTCCAAGATAACAGGAAGGTTCAGATTCTATCTGTTCGGCCTGTCGGATCGATACGTTCAGCGGAGAGAGTGTCTGATATTAGACTACATCGAGCGGTCTTATCCCCAGGCGGAGTTCCTGGGTTTTGTCGACAGCAATAAGACAGGGACCTACTTTGGGAAAAAGGTGCTCTCGCCGGATGAGATGCAGATCGATGATGATACATATTGCTTGGTATCTGCCTATACAGCGAATGAGTTCGTGGAGCGGTCGTTCGAGGAGAGAGGCTTTGACAAAGCACATCTCTGGAAAATGCCCGAAGCGCTCATCTTTTATGTCTACTGTCTTTGACATCGTTGGAACGATATGGATGGTATCTCTAAAGTGAGGTGAGATCAGATGTCCCACGCATTCGATAACATCTTCCCCATCGGCCTGGGCACCGCGCGGTTCCCCTTCCCGTCGCCGGAGACCTATGAGGCCGACTTTGAAAAAGCCGTGGACCTGGTGACGTATGCCCTGGACCGGGGGGTCGATTACATCGACGTAGGCAGGGATTACAGCCGCGGCCACGCCTATCCCGTACTGAAGGAGGCGTTCCGGAGGACGGATAAGGACTTCCATGTCACGGTGAAGGTCAACGCCTATGATGAGGACGAGACGGCCGAAGGCTACTACCAGGAGGCGGTGTCCATCCTGGCGGCGATGGGGCTTGAAAAAGCGTCGCACTTCCTGCTCTGGACGCTGATGAGCAGTGAGCAGTTCCATTGGGCCACCCGGAAGGACAGCCTGTATGACGCCGCGCTCCGGCTGAAGGAGGAGGGACGCATCCGGCATATCGGGGCCAGCGTCCACATGCAGAGCAGGGATATCATCGAGGTGATCGACAGCGGACGGTTCGAGTTCGTCCTGATCTCCTATAACCTGCTCGACCTCATGGATATGCAGCGGGTGCTGGACCGGGCCTATGAGAAGGACGTGGACATCCTCGTGATGAACCCGCTGTACGGCGGATTGATCGCGGAGAACGCGGCGGCCTTCGAGTATGCGAAGCTGCGGGAGGACGAGACGGTGGTGCAGGCGGCCGTCCGGGCGCTGCTGGCGCATCCGGCGGTGAAGTGCGTCCTGGCGGGAGCGGCGGACAAGGAGCAGCTGGACGAGTACCTCTCTGCCGCGGACCTCGGGGCCGGCGAGGAGGAGCGGCAGGAGCGGCTGCGGATCGTCAAAGAGCGGACTTCCGGCAGCCATACGTTTTGCAGCTATTGCCGCTACTGTGCGGCCTGTCCGAAGGGGATCCCCGTCCCGGAGATCATGAACGCGCGGAACGTCTTCTTGCTGCAGGGCGGGAGCTCCCGGGCCGCGGCCGGACAGGGGTTTTTCAAGGCGCTCCACGAGAAGTTCGGCATCGGGTTCGAGAGCAGCGAGGACCCTTGCATCCACTGCGGCCTATGTGAGCGGAGATGTACCCAGCATCTGGACATCATCCGTTCGGTGGAAGAGATCTATCAGCTGGTGGGCCGGACCTGCTACGATAAGGCGTCCAGGAAAAAGCGGTTCGAGGAGCTGCTTGGCGGCAAAGGCTATCGGAAGGTGGGCTTCTGGCCGGCCAGCGCCGGGACGATGAAGATCCTGGAGATCTATGAGGACCTGTTCGGTCCGCCGCCCTTCGAGGTCTTCCTCTTCGATTCCAATGCCGACCACCATGGCAAAGAAAGGTTCGGCCATATCGTCCATCCCAAGGAGGAGGCGGCAGACCTGGGGGTGGACTGCATCCTGGTCACCTCCTTCCTCCACGGTAAGGCGATCTACGAAGGCATCAAGGACCTGGGAACGCAGGGCATCGATGTGGAACTGCTCTACCGCGAGGGCGATGTGGACTGGTGGTGGTGAAGATGGGGAAGAAGGTCATCTGCTATATCCAGGCGTTCGACTGTGAGCACACGATCGAGGCGGCGATGCGGAGCGTGCAGGACCAGACTTATGGGGACTGGCGGTGTTTCGTGCTGTCCAACGGGAACAAGAACACCGTGGAGGCGCCGAACTGGTCCTTCGACGTCATAAAGAGCGCTGCGGCGCGGGACAGCCGTTTCATCGTCCTGAACAAGCGGGAGAACTCCCTCGACATGTATATCCCCATGCTGTACCATCTGGCCAAGAGCTTCCCGGACAGTTACCTGTGTTCCCTCGACGCGGACGACGAGTACCGGCCCGACTTCTTCGAACGGGCCGTGGCGCTGGCGGAGGGCCGGGATCTGGACATCGTGGCCTGCGGCACGGAGATCATGCTGAAGGAGGACGAGAGGGCCGCGGAGGCCGTCCTCCTGAGCAGGCGGGAGGTCCAAGAGGACCTGGCGATCCGGGGGGAGGATCTTACCCGCCGGTTCCCTGTCTACAAGCCGTTTTTCAACGAGATGTGGGGGAAGCTGTACCGCACGGATCTGTTCGGCCCGGCGTATGACTGGAAGTATGCAGAACGTCATTTTTTTGGGCGGTTCCTGCCGGATACGCTGTTCACCATCGACAACCTGTCACGGAGCAGGGCGGTCGGCATCCTGTCCGGGACCTCGCATAAGTTCTATCAGTACCGGCGGCGCAAGGACAGCAACGCGACGATCCTGACGAACGCGTTCTCGGCCGGACGCCAAGCGGGACGCGTGTTCCGCAGGAACAAGTTCTCCGTATACGATACCCACGAGACGATCATGCGGTTCCTGCGGGCCCACGGTGAGGTCACGGACGATCTGTACGAATATATGCAGGCGGTGCTGGTGGGCTGGTTCGGCGACTATTACGCACGGACGCTGCTGCCGACACAGGATGAGAGGAAGTTCGCCAGATCGGCGTCCAGGCTGGTCTCCCATCCGAAGTTCGATGAAGTCATGCTCTATCAGGACAGCGGGAAGTACGACAACCTGCGCGGTCATGACACGCGGATCGAATTCTGCCGGCGTCTGCGGGATACGGCCCTTGGCCAAAAGGCCGTCCGGGAGCGGAGGCTCTGGTACGGGAAAGATCTGCCGTGTCCTCCGGCTGCGGAGCGGATGCTGGATCAAGTGATCCAAAAGCTGGATGAGACGGTCCAAGCCCTGCTGGGAGTGCAGGGGAAAGGAGAGTAGCATATGCTGGAGACCTATCTTCGAATGGCGGCGGAAAAGCTGAAAAGCGGCGTGAAGGTCTATTTGTGTCCGGCGGCGATGGAGACCGTGATCATCGCGAAGATGCTGAAAGCGGGATACGGGGCCGTCCCCTCCGGCTTCTGCGACAACGATGTGCGGAAGCAGGGACGGCGCCTGCATTCGATGCCGGAGTTCACGATCCATCCTTTCGATGAAGTGCTGAGAGACGAGACCGCGGAATTCCTGGTGGTATCACCGCATCACTCCGCGGAGATGATCGGCAGCCTGATCTTCGAACGGGGCGTATCGGAAAAACGGATCCTCAATTTCCAGCCGGTGGAAAAGCGGAAGACCTGCCCGCTGATGGCGCAGAACTGGATCGTCGAAGACCGCCATTTCGTCTGCTGCTGTATCGAGGAGTATAAGCCCAGGTTCGACAATAAAAACTGCGATCCCCGGGAGGGGCTGGACTACCTGGACCGCATCCGGAAGCAGATCATCGATGGGCAGAGCCCGCTCCCGGAGGGGTGCCGGCAGTGTTTCACCTATCATGATACCTACATCTACTCCTCCCTGAAGCTCAATTCCTTCGATTTCTCGTTCCGCGGCTGGTGCAACTACAAATGCGAATACTGCTCGGCGAACCACCCGGATTGGAAGGGATACAACGATCGGTTCTCCTTGGAGGAGTACTTGATCGAGCTGGAGCGGCGCGGCTTGTCGAACGACATCTTCTCCGTCCTCTTCGCGGTGGGCGAACCCACCTTGAACGAGAAGCGCTTCGGACTGTATGAGCACTGCCGGGAGCGGCAGTATTTCCTGGACGTGTTCTCCAACTGCTCCGTGTTCGATGAGGAGCTGTTCAAGCTGGCGGGGGAGATCCCGGTCATCATCCGGAAGTCCTTCGATGCGGGCACGCCCGAGACCTATGCCAAGATCAAGGGCGTGGATCGCTGGGAGAAGATGCTGGGGAACGTAGAGCGGTATCTGGAAGCCCCCTATCTGGCGCTGAACCCCAAATATCTGTTCGTCCCGAATGTCAATGACAATGAGAAAGACATCAAGGGGTTCGCGAAGATGTGCGCTGGGCTCCCTGTGGATTTCGTCACCCCGGTCTTCAGTTTCCTGGACGATCGATACGCAGGCTCCGCGCATGCCCAGGAGATGTTCAAGCTGCTGGTGGATGAGCTGGCGGCGAACGGCATTTTCACGGCGAACGTGGATACCCTCTACAGTGAGAGCTATCACGACCTTTACCGCGCCTCTTTTTGACCCGGGCGTATCCAAGAGCGGCGGCGACAAGGCGATGAGATGCCGAGATGCGAAGTGCCATGTGCTCCGGAGCACA
>NZ_CAJUBK010000059.1 GCF_910584465.1 uncultured Oscillibacter sp. | reverse complement strand
AGCCCTCGGAGGAGTCGATGACCAGCACGTCCACCCCGGCGTCCACCAGGGCGGGGACCCGCTCCTCGTAGTCCCGGGTGTTGATGCCCGCGCCCACGACGTAACGCTTCTGGCTGTCCAGCAGCTCCAGAGGGTTGCCCTTGTGGGAGTCATAGTCCTTGCGGAAGACGAAGCTCACCAGACGGCCGTCCTTGGAGACCACGGGCAGGGCGTTGAGCTTCCGGTCCCAGAGGATGTCGTTGGCCTCCTTCAGGGTGACGCCCTCGGGGGCGCAGATCAGCTTGTCGAAGGGGGTCATGAAGTCCTTGACGGGGGTGGAGGGGTCCATGCGGCTGACCCGGTAGTCCCGGCTGGCGACCAATCCCAGCAGCCGGCCGGTGCCGGTGCCGTCGTCGGTGACGGCCATGGTGGAATGGCCGCTGCGCTCCTTCAGCGCCAGCACGTCCGCCAGGGTGTCCTCGACCCGGAGGTTGGAGTCGCTGGTGACGAAGCCGGCTTTGTAGTTCTTGACCCGGCGGACCATCTCCGCCTGCTCTTCCACAGGCTGGGAGACGAAGATGAAGGCGATGCCGCCCTCCTTGGCCAGGCCGATGCCCATCTGCTCGCCGGAGACGGCCTGCATCACGGCGGAGACCATAGGCACGTTCATGGTCAGGGGGCAGTCCTCGCCCTTCCGGAACTTCACCACCGGCGTCTTCAGGGACACGTTGGCGGGGATGCAGTCGGAAGAGGAGTAACCGGGGACCAGCAGGTATTCGCTGAAGGTATGGGAGGGCTCGGAGAAAAAGTAGGCCATGGCACGACACCTCGTTCCTATAAATTTTTCGCAGTATACCATCCCGCAGGAAGGGTTGTCAAGCCCCGATCTCAGAGGACGCGGAAATAATCCTTCGCGGCCTGGAAGAGCTGGAGGTCATAGCGGCCGGGGACGTTGCGGTACAGGCCGGGGCCGATCCGCTCGGCGTGGCCCATCTTGCCGAAGACCCGCCCGTCGGGGGAGGTGATGCCCTCCACGGCCCAGGCGGAGCCGTTGGGGTCGAAGTCCGGGTCCATGGTGGGCAGGCCCTCCAGATCTGCGTACTGGGTGGCGATCTGGCCGCCCTCCGCCAGGGTCTCCAGCAGCCCCTCCGAACAGAGGAAGCGGCCCTCGCCGTGGGAGATGGGGACGGCATAGACCTCGCCGGGCCGGACACGGGCCAGCCAGGGGGACTTGTTGGAGACGATGCGGGTGTTCACGATCTTGGACTGGTGCCGCCCGATCGTGTTGAAGGAGAGGGTGGGACAGGTCTCGTCTGTGTCCCGGATCTCGCCGTAGGGGACCAGCCCCAGCTTGATGAGGGCCTGGAAGCCGTTGCAGATGCCAAGGGCCAGGCCGTCCCGGTCTTTCAGCAGGTCCATCACCGCCTCGGAGGTCTCGGGGCCCCGGAGGAAGGCCGTGATGAACTTGCCGGAGCCGTCCGGCTCGTCGCCGCCGGAGAAGCCGCCGGGGAGGAAGAGGATCTGGCTCTCCCGGAGCTTCCGGGCGAAGGCGGCGGCGGAGTCCGCCACGTCCTGGGCGGACTGGTTGCCCACGACGAAGATCTCCGTCTCCAGGCCCGCCCTCTGGGCGGCCCGGGCGCTGTCGTACTCGCAGTTGGTGCCGGGGAAGACGGGGATGAGGACCTTCGGCTTCGCCGCGCCGATCTTCGGCGCGGGGCGGGTGAAGGCGGGGCAGGGCAGGAGGGGGGCCTCGCCCTCCGCGGGGGCCCGGGTGGGGTAGACGTCTTCCAGGACGGCCTCGTTCAGGGACAGGAGGGCGTCGATGGAATAGCACTCCGGCTTTTTGAAGCGGGGATGGCTCAGGGTGATGGTGGGGCCTGCCACCGTTTCGCCGATCTTGGAGATCCCCCAGCTCTCCGGGATCTCCTCGGACAGCTCGGCGATGATGGAGTGGGGGTTGCTGATGGACCAGAAATAGCTCTCGATTTTCTGCTTGATGTTTTTCACGTCAAAGCCGATCCGGTTGCCGAAGGACATCTTCATGATGGCTTCGCCCGCCGCGCCCTCGGTCAGGGCCCAAGCGGCTTTGACCTTGCCTGCCTGACACAGGGCGTGGTACTGGTCCCAGTTTTCCTTGATGTCCCCGGTCTCCCCGCCGCCGCAGAAGAAGTAGACGGGGTGTCCCGGCTCCTTGAACTCCGGGGTGATGAGCTCCCCGGCCTTGATAGGGGCGATGGCGAAGGAGATCAGCGTGGGCGGCACGTCCATATCCAGGAAGGACCCGGACATGGAGTCCTTGCCGCCGATGGCCGCGGCGCCAAAGTCCATCTGGGCCTCCATAGCGCCCAGGAGGGCGGCGAAGGGCTTGCCCCAGCGCTTGGGGTCCGCGTGGAGCTTTTCGAAGTATTCCTGCAAGGTGAGATAGACCTTGCGGTAGTCCGCGCCGGCGGCCACCAGCTTGGTGATGGAATCCTCCACGGCCTGATAGGCCCCGCAGAAGGGGGATGCGGAGATCGTTTCAGGGTCACAGCCCCAGGCCATGACGCTGCCTTGCTCGGTTTCCTGGCCCGGCAGCACGGGGAGGAGGGCCGCCATGACCTGGGCGGGAGTTTTCTGATATTTGCCGCCGAAGGGCATCAGGAGGCTGCCTGCGCCGATGGTGGAATCAAAGCGCTCCACCAGACCCTGGCGGCTGGCACAGGTGAGGCTGGAGGCCATTTCCTCATAGGTGCGGAAACGGTCTTCCACCACCGAGGACAAAGCCTTGTTATCATGGGGCGGTACGAAGACCCGGGCGTGCTTCACCGCGCCGTTGGAGTCCAGGAATTCCCGGCTCAGGTCCACGATGGTCTCCCCCTGCCACTGCATGACCATGCGGGGCTCTTCCGTCACCACGGCCACCTGATAGGCCTCCAGGTTCTCCGCCTTGGCGGCGGCGATGAACTTCTCCGCGTCCTCGGGGGCCACGACCACCGCCATGCGCTCCTGGCTCTCGGAGATGGCCAGCTCCGTGCCGTCCAGGCCGTCGTATTTCTTCCGCACGGCGTCCAGGTCGATGGTCAGCCCGTCCGCCAGCTCGCCGATGGCGACGGACACGCCCCCCGCGCCGAAGTCGTTGCAGCGCTTGATGAGGCGGGTGACCTCTCCGTCCCGGAAGAGGCGCTGGATCTTCCGCTCCTCCGGGGCGTTGCCCTTCTGGACCTCGCTGGCCATGGTCTGGAGGGATTTGGCGTTGTGGCTCTTGCTGGAGCCCGTGGCCCCGCCGATGCCGTCCCGGCCCGTGCGGCCCCCCAGGAGGACGATCACGTCCCCGGGGACGGGGCGCTCCCGCCGGACGTTCCCCGCCGGGACGGCGCCCACGACCGCGCCGACCTCCAGGTGCTTGGCGACATAGCCGGGGTGATAGAGCTCCGCCACGTGGCCGGTGGCCAGGCCGATCTGGTTGCCGTAGGAGGAATAGCCCGCCGCCGCCGTCTGGCAGAGCTTGCGCTGGGGGAGCTTGCCGGGGAGGGTGTCCGCCAGCGGCGTCCGGGGGTCGCCGCAGCCGGTGACTCGCATGGCCTGATGCACGTAGGCCCGGCCGGACAGGGGGTCCCGGATGCAGCCGCCGATGCAGGTGGCCGCGCCGCCGAAGGGCTCGATCTCCGTGGGGTGGTTGTGGGTCTCGTTCTTGAACATCAGCAGCCAGTCCTGGACCTCGCCGTCCACCTCCGCCGGGACGTGGATGGAGCAGGCGTTGATCTCCTCGCTCTCGTCCAGCTCCGGCAGGAGGCCCCGCTTTTTCAGGGCCTTCGCCGCGATGGTGGCGATGTCCATCAGGGTCTCGGGGCGCTCCCTGGCCCCCTCGCCGTAGACCTCGCTCCGCAGCTCCCGGTAGTGCTCGTAGGCGCGGCGGACGCTGGGGTCCTGGATCTCCGCGCCCTCCAGGTGGGTGGAGAAGGTGGTGTGGCGGCAGTGGTCGGACCAATAGGTGTCCACCACCCGGACCTCCGTGACGGTGGGGTCCCGCTGTTCCGTGTTTCGGAAATAGCCCTGGAGGAAGCGGAGGTCGTCCAGGTCCATGGCCAGGCCCAGCTCCTCCAGCAGGGCCCGGAGGGCCGCCTCGTCCATGGCGGTGAAGCCCGCCAGGATCTCCACCCGGCGGGGGGCGGCGTGGGTGCGGACCAGGGTCTCCGGCTTGTCCAGGGACGCCTCCCGGCTCTCCACGGGGTTGATGACATAGCCGCGGATCTTCTCCAGGTCGGCGGCGGAGAGCGCCCCCTCCAGGAGGTACACCTTGGCATAGGACACCAGGGGCCGCTCCACCCCGGCCATGAGCTGGACGCACTGGGCGGCGGAGTCCGCCCGCTGGTCGAACTGGCCCGGCAGGGCCTCCACCGCCAGGACGGCGTGGGGGCCCTCCGGCAGCGGGAGGTCCTCCTCATAGAGGAGGTCCACCTGGGGCTCGGAGAAGACGATGGTCTTGGCCTTCTGGAAGACCCCGTCCGCGATGCCCTCCACGTCGTAGCGGTTCACCAGCCGGAGGCCGGTGAGGGCGGAGACGCCCAGGATGGTCCGGAGCTCGTTCAAAAGCCCCTGGGCCTCCAGCCGGAGGGCGGGCTTTTTCTCTGCGTATACGCGTCTTACCATGTCAGTCCTCCATCGCGGCCAGCGCCCGCCGGCCGATGTCCGTGCGCATATACCTGCCCTCGAACCGGATGCGCTCCGCGGCGGCGTAGGCGTCCTCGAGGGCGGAGCGCAGGGTGTCCCCCACGGCGGTGACGCCCAGGACGCGGCCCCCGCTGGTGACCAGGGCGCCGCCGGACAGCTTGTCCCCGGCGTGGTAGACGGTGACGTTGTCCGGCAGGTCCGCGGGGACGGAGATCTCCTTCCCCTTCTCATAGCTGCCGGGGTAGCCGCCGGAGGCCAGGATGACGCAGGCGGCGGCCCCGTCGGACCACTCCACCTTGAGATCTGAAAGGGTCTCGTCCTCGACCGCCTGCATGACCGTCAGCAGGTCCGTCTTCAAAAGCGGCAGGACCACCTGGGTCTCCGGGTCGCCGAAGCGGCAGTTGTACTCGATGACCTTGGGCCCGTCGGGAGTGAGCATCAGGCCGAAGTACAAACAGCCCTTGAAGGGACAGCCCTCCGAGCGCATGGCGGCCAGGGTGGGCAGGAAGATCTGCTCCATGCAGGTCCGGGCGTCCTCCGGCCCGTAGCAGGGGTTCGGGGCCACGGTGCCCATGCCGCCGGTGTTCCGGCCGGTGTCGCCGTCCCCGGAGCGCTTGTGGTCCATGGAGGAGACCATGGGGACGATGCTCCGGCCATCGGTGAAGGCCAGGACGCTGACCTCCGGGCCGGTGAGGAACTCTTCGATGACGACCGCGCTGCCGGAGTCGCCGAAGGCCCGCTCCTCCATGATGGTCTTGATGGCGGCTTCCGCCTCGGCAAAGTCCTGGGGGATCAGCACCCCCTTGCCCAGGGCCAGGCCGTCCGCCTTGACGACGATGGGGAAGGAGGCGGAGCGCAGGTAGTCCAGGGCCTTGGCGGGATCGTCGAAGACCTCGTATCCGGCGGTGGGGATGCCGTACTTCTTCATCAGGTCTTTGGCGAAGACCTTGCTGGCCTCGATCCGGGCGGCCTTCGCGTCCGGGCCGAAGCAGGGGATGCCCGCCTCGTGGAGGCGGTCCACACAGCCCAGGGCCAGGGGATCGTCCGGGGCGACGACGGCGAAGCCGATGTCATGGGACTTGGCGAAGTCCACGATGGCGCCGATGTCCGTGGCCCCGATCTCCGGGACGCACACCGCGTCGGCGGCGATGCCGCCGTTGCCGGGGAGGGCATAGATGGTCCCGGCCTGGGGGGACTCCTTCAGCTTTTTGATGATGGCGTGCTCGCGGCCTCCGCCGCCGATGACGAGCAGATCCATAAAACCTCCTATTTCGTCCGTCGACCTCCTCCGCGGACCGGCGCGGCGCTTGCGGAGGGGAACGAGGGGCAGTGAGATGAGCGGGCTCCCGCGCCCGCGCGGGAGAGACGGGGTTCGCGGCGGGTCAATGGTGGAACAGCCTCATGCCGGTGAAGCACATGACCATGCCGTATTTGTCGGCGGTCTCGATGACGTTGTCGTCCCGGATGGACCCGCCGGGCTGGACGATGTACTCCACGCCGCTCTTCCGCGCCCGCTCCACGTTGTCCCCGAAGGGGAAGAACGCGTCGGACCCGCAGGTCACGCCGGAGAGCCCGGCGATCCAGGCCTTCTTGTCCTCCGCCGTCAGGGGCCGGGGACGCTCCCGGAAGACCCGCTGCCACGCGCCGTCGGCCAGCACGTCCTCGGACTCGTCGGAGAGGTAGACGTCGATGGCGTTGTCCCGGTCCGGGCGGCGGACGCCGTCCAGGAAGGGCAGGGCCAGCACCGCCGGATGCTGGCGCAGCCACCAGTTGTCGGCCTTGGTCCCCGCCAGGCGGGTGCAGTGGATGCGGCTCTGCTGGCCCGCGCCTACGCCGATGGCCTGGCCGTCCTTGACATAGCAGACGGAGTTGGACTGGGTGTATTTCAGGGTGATGAGCGCCACGAGCATGTCGGTCTTCGCCTGCTGGGGCAGGTCCCGGTTGGCGGTGACGATGCTGTCGAGCAGGGACTCGTCGATCCGGTATCCGTTCCGGCCCTGCTGGAAGGTGACGCCGAAGACGTCCTTGTACTCCTGGGGCGCGGGGACATACTCCGGGTCGATCCGGACGACGTTATAGCCGCCCTTCTTCTTGGTCTTCAAGATCTCCAGCGCCTCGTCCGTATAGCCGGGGGCGATGATGCCGTCGGAGACCTCCGCCTTGAGGTACCGGGCCGTGTCGGCGTCGCAGACGTCGGACAGGGCCGCCCAGTCGCCGTAGGAACACAGCCGGTCCGCGCCGCGGGCCCGGATGTAGGCGCAGGCGATGGGGCTCAGCGGTCCGCCGGGCTCCACGAAGTAGATCTTCCGGTCCGTCTCGCTCAGGGGCAGGCCCACGGCGGCCCCGGCGGGGGAGACGTGCTTGAAGCTGGCGGCGGAAGGGAAGCCGGTGGCGGCCTTCAATTCCCGGGCCAGCTGCCAGGAGTTCAGGGCGTCCAGGAAGTTGATATAGCCCGGCCTCCCGTTCAGGACGGCGATGGGCAGGTCGCTGCCGTCCTTCATGAAGATGCGGGAGGGCTTTTGGTTGGGGTTGCAGCCGTATTTCAGTTCCAGCTCGTTCATGGGTGACAGGCTCCTTTCAATTTTCCGGCAGGTCGAAGGGCTCCGGACGGAACCGCCCGTCTTCGCCCCGGACGAAGGCGCTGCGGTAGGGGGCGTCCAGCAGGGGGACGACGTCGGGATCGTAATTGCAGACGGAATTGAGGTCGGCGATCTCCGTGTGGGAGATGTCGGCGATATAGGACTCGCTCTCGTCGCCGGAGAAGAAGCGCCAGCCGCTGTCCGGGAAGCCCGCCTCGGGCTCCTCCCGGTAACACCAGCCCACCTTGCAGCCGTCCACCGAGATCCGGTCCGTGACGAAGCAGCCGTTGGGCCCGTCCCAGTCGGGGAGGTAGAGCCGCATCTCCGAGGGCCAGAGGCGGTAGGGCTTCTTCCGCGCCGGCGTGTACCACAGGCCGCTGTCCCAGGCGTTGTCGTTGGCCAGCAGGGCCCGCACCAGATCCATCCAGAGCCGCTGGGCGTTTTTCAGGCCCGGCAGGGGCGTGCCCTGGCGGAAGTCCCAGTACAGCGCGCCGCAGACCAGGCTGGCGGCGTACTCCTCCCAGCTGCCGAAGATCTGGGCCTGGACGACCGGCTCCTCCGCCAGCTGGTCGAACTCCTCCCGGCTCAGGATGCCGCAGGCCAGCCCCAGGCGGAGGTGCCCCGTGTACTCGCTGATGTCCCAGGCCAGGTAGCCCTGATGGCCCACCAGGGGATAGAACTGGGCGGAGAGGTCCTGGGCGGCGGTGAAGAAGCGGAGGCTCTCCGGCTTCAGGGAGGCGAAGTCGAAGGAGGGACGGCCCTCCCAAATGCTCTCGAAGTCCAGGTAGTCGCTGTGGCGGCGGAACTGCTCACCACAGAAGGCCAGCAGGCTCGCCTTGTCCGTGATGCCGAAGACGGCCTTCAGCTGCTGGCGGCAGGCGGCGGCGTCCGCCTCCGAGGCGCAGAGGGGCAGGGTGGTGAAGTAGTCCGGGCCGGACTCCTTGGGGCCGGGGATGCCGGGGGTCTCCCGCAGGGCGGGGACCCCGGCCAGCAGCGCCAGGAACGCGTCCCGCCCGCAGGGCCGCCGGTCCCGACGGGAACGGTCCAGCAGGGCCCGGATCTCCCGGTCCAGGCCGGTGTTGGAGGGGTGGAAGTCGTGCAGTCGAGAAAGATCCATCGTCAGACCATCCTTTCTTTCAGTGGACCAGGCCCCGGGCGACGAGCTCCGCCGCCTGGGGCAGCAGGACCCATTCCGCCTGTTCCATCACCCGGCGCTGGAGGACCTCCGGCGTGTCGCCGGGGAGGACGTCCACCGCCTTCTGCAGCAGGATGCGCCCGCCGTCGGGGACCTCGTCCACCAGGTGCACCGTGGCCCCGGTGACCTTCACGCCCCGGCGGAGGGCCTCCTCATGGACCTTCAGGCCGTAGTATCCCTTGCCGCAGAAGGCGGGGATCAGGGAGGGGTGGACGTTCAGGATGCGGTCCGGCCAGCGCTTCACGAACGCCTCCGACAAGATGGAGAGGAAACCGGCCAGGACGATCATGTCTGCCCGGTGCTCCGTGAGCTTTTCCGTCAGCCCGGCCTCGAACGCCTCTTGGGAGCGCCCCTTCCGGGGCACGGCGAAGCCGGGGACGCCGTGGTTTTTCGCCCGCTCCAGGGCGTAGGCCCCGGCGGCGCTGGAGAGGACCACCACGATCTCCCCGTGGGGGATCCTGCCCGCCTCCTGGGCGTTCAAAAGGGCCTCCAGGTTCGTCCCGCCGCCGGAGACCAGGACGGCGATCCTCGCCCTGCTCATGCGTCCTCGAAGTCCACGCCGCTGCAGTCCTTCGACACGCAGCCGACGCAGACGGCGTCCGGTTCGCCCGCCGCCGCCAGGAGGGACAGGGCTCCTCCCACCTGTCCCGCAGGGAGCGCCAGCACCATGCCCAGGCCCATATTGAAGGTGTTGTACATGTCGCGGTCCGAGATGCCCCCCCGCTTTTGGATCGAATCGAAAATGGGCTGCCGCGGGATGGCATTGGGTACGATCCGTGCGCCGAGGCCCTTGGGGAGCATCCGGGGCACGTTCTCGAAGAAGCCGCCGCCGGTGATGTGGCTGGCCCCGTGGAGGTCGATCCCCCCATCCAGCAGGGCCAGGAGGGGCTTGACGTAGATCTTGGTGGGGGCCAGCAGGACCTCGCCCAGGGACCGGCCCCCCAGCTCGTCCAGGGGGGAGGCCAGGTCGGCGTGCTCGATGTCGAAGACCTTGCGCACCAGGGAGAAGCCGTTGGAATGGACGCCGGAGGAGGTCAGGCCGATGAGGGCGTCGCCCTCCCGGACCTTGCTCCCGTCGACGATCTTCGCCCGGTCCACCACGCCCACGGCGAAGCCCGCGATGTCGTAGTCCTCCGGGGCCATGACGCCGGGGTGCTCGGCGGTCTCGCCGCCGATCAGGGCGCAGCCGGACTGGACGCAGCCCTCCGCCACGCCGGAGACGATGGAGGCGACCTTTTCCGCCTCGTTCTTCCCGATGGCGATATAGTCCAGGAAGAACAGGGGCTTGGCCCCGCAGCAGATGATGTCGTTGACGCACATGGCCACGCAGTCGATCCCGATGGTGCCGTGCCGGTCCAGGAGCTGGGCCAGGCGGAGCTTGGTGCCCACGCCGTCGGTGCCGGAGACGAAGACCGGCTCCTCCATGCCCCGCAGGTCCGGGGCGAACAGGCCGCCGAAGCCCCCGATGCCGGAGACCACGCCGGGGGTCCTCGTGCGCTCCACGAAGGGCTTCATCAGCCGCACGCCCTCATAGCCGGCGGTGATGTCCACGCCGGCGGCGGCGTAAGCGGCGGAATGGGAGCTGTTCATACCCCGCCCTCCTTCCAGCGCCGGCACTGTTCGATCCGCGCCCCGCCGTCGCCCTGGCGCTCGTCATAGGCGAACCGCTCCAGCAGGGCGCAGGGGAACTCCCCGCACTGGCCGCAGTGGGCGTGCCCTTTCTCCTCGCAGCACGCCTTGACCGGGCAGCCGTCGCCCCAGAAGGGCTTTTGGATCTGCGTGCAGCCGGCACAGCGCATCGGCTCCCGGTGGGCGCATCCTTCGCATGAGATCCCACATCTCGACTCGATCGTCATGGCGGTCTCCTTTCCTCTCGTCATTCTTTTCCGGTCCAGCAGTAAGTACAGATCTTATCTTTATCGATGCCGATGGCCTCCAGGAGGCCGTCCAGGGACTGGTAGCCCAGGGAGTCGAAGCCCATCTGCTCGCAGATGGCCCTCAGCATGCACCGGCCCCGCTCCGTGGAGGTATCGGCGTACTCCTCCAGGTGCTCCCGGCCCTCGTCCCCCTCCAGGGACTGGATGATCTTGCGGCTGAGGAGCTCCATGTCGGAGTTGCTCCGGGAGAAGTTCAGGTATTTGCAGCCGTACATGATGGGGGGGCAGGCGGAGCGCATATGGACCTCCTCCGCCCCGGACTCATAGAGGAACTCCACGGTCTCCCGGAGCTGGGTGCCCCGGACGATGGAGTCGTCCACGAAGAGGAGCTTCTTGCCCCGGATCAGCTCGTGGACGGGGATCTGCTTCATCTTGGCCACCTGGTCGCGCACGTCCTGGCTGGCGGGCATGAAGGACCGGGGCCAGGTGGGGGTGTATTTCACGAAGGGCCGGGCGAAGGGCTTGCCGCTGCGGTTGGCGAAGCCGATGGCGTGGGGCAGGCCGGAGTCCGGCACGCCCGCCACGTAATCCACTTTGGGGAGCTGGCCCCGCTGGACCTCGTCCCGGGCCATGATCTCGCCGTTGCGGTAGCGCATGACCTCCACATTGACGCCCTCGTAGCAGGAGTTGGGGTAGCCGTAATAGGTCCACAGGAAGGCGCAGATGCGCATGTCCTCCCCGGCGGGGGCCAGGGTCTGCCAGCCTCCGGCATCGATCTTCACGATCTCCTGGGGGCCCAGCTCATAGGCGTCCTCGTAGCCCAGCTTGTGGTAGGCGAAGGATTCGAAGGACACGCAGCAGCCCTCGTCGTTTTGGCCGATGAGGACCGGCAGGCGGCCCAGGCGGTCCCGGGCGGCGTAGATGCCCTCCGGAGTGAGGATGAGGATGGTCATGGAGCCCTCGATCTGCTCCTGTGCGTAGCGGATGCCGGAGACCAGGTCGTCCTTCTGGTTGATGAGGGACGCCACCAGCTCGGTGGCGTTGACCTTGCCGGAGCTCATGGCCATGAATTGGTGGCCATGGTCGGAGAAATAACGCTCTACCAGCGCTTCGGCATTGTTGACGATGCCCACGGTGGAGATGGCGTACAGCCCCAGGTGGGAGCGCATCAGCAGGGGCTGGGGGTCCGTGTCGCTGATGCAGCCGATGCCCGACTGGCCGCGGAAGGTGGCCAGGTCCTTCTCGAACTTCGTGCGGAAGGGTGTGTTCTCGATGTTGTGGATCTGCCGGTGGAAGCCCTCCCGGGCGTCATAGACCGCCATGCCGCCCCGGCGGGTGCCCAGGTGGGAATGGTAGTCCGTGCCGAAGAACACGTCCAGCACCACGTCCCGTTTGGAGATCGCGCCAAAAAAACCGCCCATTTGCAGCCTCCTTTATTTTTTGCGCCTGCGCCGCAAGAGCCAGACCGCGGCCCCCAGCGCCGCCGCCAGGAGCGCCAAAGCGGCGATCCCGGCGGGGCCGGCGGAGACGAAGACCGCGGTGGGCCCGTCCGGCCCGCCGATGATGCCCATCACAGCGCCTCGTTCATCCGGCGCATGACCTCGGCATAGGCGTCCTCCACGCCGCCAAGGTCCCGGCGGAAGCGATCCTTGTCCAGCTTCTCATGAGTCTTGGAGTCCCAGAGGCGGCAGGTGTCGGGGCTGATCTCGTCCGCCAGGACGATGGTCCCGTCGCCGAGGCGGCCGAACTCCAGCTTGAAGTCCACCAGCGTCACGCCGCAGGAGGACCAGAACGCCTTCAGGAAGTCGTTGACGGCGAAGGCGTACCGCTCGATGGTCTCGATTTCCTCCTTCGACGCCAGCTTCAGCGCCAGGGCATGGTGCTCGTTCAGCAGGGGGTCCCCCAGATCGTCGTCCTTATAGGAGAACTCGATGGTGGGGGCGTCGAAGACGATGCCCTCCTCCACGCCGTACCGCTTGGCGAAAGACCCGGCGGAGATGTTGCGGATGATGACCTCCAGGGGCACGATGGAGACCTTCTTCACCACGGTCTCCCGCTCGCTGAGCTCCCGGACGAAATGGGTGGGGACGCCGGCTTTTTCCAGCTTGGCCATGAAGCGGTTGGTCATCTGGTTGTTGATGACGCCCTTGCCGGTGATGGTGCCCTTTTTCAGGCCGTTGAAGGCGGTGGCGTCGTCCTTGTAGTCCACGATGTACAGATCGGGGTCGTCGGTCTTGAAGACCTTCTTGGCCTTGCCTTCGTAGAGCTGTTCCAGTTTCTGCATGATCGAGATCCTCCTTAAGATGGGGCCGAGATCCGGGCCCCCATATCGTTTCGCATCATCGTTTCAGGGGCCTCGGGGGCCCGGGGCGGGACGTCAGCGGATCTCGCCCTGGAGCGTGGCGTCCTTCTCTTCGATCTGGGCGGCCATGTCCTTCCGGGCGGCGTCCAGCCAGCCGGCGAGGTCCCCGTCGGAGACGGCCAGGATCTGGGCGGCCAGGACGGCGGCGTTCTTGGCCCCGTCCAGGGCCACGGTGGCCACGGGGATGCCGCTGGGCATCTGCACCGTCGCCAATAAAGCGTCCAGCCCGTCCATGGCGCCTCCCTTGATGGGGATGCCGACGACGGGCAGGGTGGTGTTGGCGGCGACGGCCCCCGCCAGGTGGGCGGCCATGCCG
>NZ_CAJUBK010000058.1 GCF_910584465.1 uncultured Oscillibacter sp. | reverse complement strand
AAAACGAGAGGGACCCTTCCTGGGTCCCTCTCGTAACGCTCCTCCTTCCCGTCGAGGGAGGCTCCCCTATCTTTCGACACTTTGAAAAGAGCTCTCAGCGGAGACCGCTGAGAGCTCTCTCCTCCGGCCCTTCGGCGCCTCCTTGCTCAGAAAGCGGGGACCACCGCGCCGCCGTAGGTGTCGTTGATATACGCCTTGACGGCGTCGGACTGGAGGGCCTTCACCAGGGCCTGGACGGCCACGTCGTCCTCGTTGCCCTCCTTGACCACCAGCACGTTCACATAGGGGGAATCGGCGGCCTCGATGACCAGGGCGTCGGTGACGGGGTTCAGCCCTGCGCCCAGGGCGTAGTTGGAGTTGATGGCGGCGATGTCCACCTCGTCCAGGTTGGCGGGCACCTCTTCCGCCGCCAGCTCCACGAACTCCAGGTTTTTGGGGTTCTCGGTGATGTCCTTGGGGGTGGAGGCCAGATCGGAGCTGTCCTTCAGCTTGATGAGGCCCTGGGCCTCCAGCAGCAGCAGGGCGCGGCCCTCGTTGGTGGGATCGTTGGGGACGGCCACCTTGCCGCCGTCGGGGATGGCGTCCAGGGAGGCCGACTTCCCGGCATACAGGCCCATGGGCTCGATATGGATGCCCGCCACGCTGACGAGGTGGGTGCCCCGCTGGGCGTTGAACTCATCGAGGTAAGGGACGTGCTGGAAGTAGTTGGCGTCCTCTTCCCCGTCCTCCACGGCGGTGTTGGGCACCACATAGTCGGCGTATTCCGTGATCACCAGCTCGATGCCCTGCTCCTTCAGGACGTCCACGCACTGCTTCAGGATCTCGGCGTGGGGGGTGGGGGAGGCGGCGACCTTGAGGGTCAAGGGGTCCTTGCCGCCGCAGGCGGCCAGGGACAGGGCCAGGATCAGGGCCAGGGAAAGAGCAAAGATCTTCTTTTTCATGTCAGGTTCCTCCGATCGATAAACGATGAACTTGTTCCAAAGTCTCTTGGGTACGCGCGGCTCCCGCGTCCCGGCGCGGCCTCCGTCCTCTCTGCGCGCGTGAGGGGCGGGAGGGGGCGCCCTGGGGAGGGGGCCTCTTTATCTCAAACGCTTGTCGATACGCACCGACAAACGGCTGAAAACGGATTGGACTACCTGGATCAGGACGATCAGGAAGACCACCGAGACCCACATGACGGACTCGATGCCCCTCTGGTGCCCATAGCGGATGGCGATGTCGCCCAGGCCCCCGGCGCCCACGGTGCCCGCGATGGCGGTGTAGCCCACGATGGCGATCAGGGAGATGGACGCGCCCAGGAGCAGGGAGGGCTTCGCCTCCGGCAGGTAGACCTTCCAGACGATCTGGAACGTGGAGGCCCCCATGGACTGGGCCGCCTCGATGACGCCCGCGTCCACCTCGCTGAGGGAGGTCTCCACCATCCGGGCGATGAAGGGGGCGGCGGAGACGACCAGCGGGACGATGGCCCCTTTGATGCCGATCTTCGTGCCCACCACCAGCTTGGTGAAGGGCTGGATGGCGACCATCAGGATGATGAAGGGGAAGGACCGCCCGATGTTGATGACCCAGCCCAGGGCCGTGTTGACGGCCTTATGGGGGCGGATCCCGTGGGGCTGGGTCAGGATGGACACG
This sequence comes from uncultured Oscillibacter sp., assembly GCF_910584465.1. GTDB lineage: Bacteria > Bacillota > Clostridia > Oscillospirales > Oscillospiraceae > Oscillibacter. Next base: position 11,362 of record NZ_CAJUBK010000058.1, on the reverse strand, counting down.
ACGCCCATCGGCAGCCCGATGAGATAGGCCGCCGCCGTGGACACGGCCACCATGACCATCGTGTCCAGGATGCCCTCGGCCAGGGTCCCGCCGTATTCCGCCCAGAAGGCGGCGGTGAAGATCTCCAGGATGTCAGACATGGTATTCCACCTCCTCGACGGTGATGTGCGGCTGGGAACGGATGTAGCTCAGGGCCTTGGCGGCCTCGTTCGGGTCGTCGGGCAGGCGGAGGAGCATGGTGCCCGTGGCCCTGCCGCCGACGCTGCGGGTGTCCGCGCCCAGGATGCTGACCTTCACGCCGCAGTCGATGGCCAGGGACGCGATCAGGGGCTGCTCCACCGTGCCGCCGTTGAAGGAGAGCCGGGCCGCGCGGGTGCCCGCCGGGTACTGGGAGACGCTGGCCCCGCCGGGGTACACCAGGCGCCGGGCGGCGTCGGTGGAGGGGTTGGAGAAGATCTCCTGCACCTCCCCCAGCTCGGCCACGGACCCGCCGTCCAGGATGGCGACCCGGGAACAGATCTCCTCGATGACGCTCATCTGGTGGGTGATCACCACCACGGTGACGCCCAGCTCCTGGTTCAGCTCCTTGAGCAGGCCCAGGATGGACACCGTCGTGGTGGGGTCCAGGGCGGAGGTGGCCTCGTCGCACAGCAGCACCTTGGGATCCGTCGCCAGGGCCCGGGCCACGGCGACCCGCTGCTTCTGCCCGCCGGAGAGCTGGGCGGGGTAGGCGTCCGCCTTGTCCCCCAGGCCCACCCGCTCCAACAGCTCCGCGGCCCGCGCCTCCGCCTTGGACCGGGGGACCCCGGCGATCTCCATGGGGAAGCAGACGTTCTTCAGGCAGGTCCTCTGCATCAGCAGGTTGAACCCCTGGAAGATCATGGTGATCTTCCGCCGCGCCAGCCGCAGCTCCTCCTCGGGGAGGGCGGTCATGTCCTTCCCGTCCACGATCACCGTGCCGGAGGTGGGCCGCTCCAGCAGGTTCATGCACCGCACCAGCGTGGACTTGCCCGCGCCGGAGAGGCCGATGATGCCGAAGATCTCCCCCTGCCGGATGTCTAGGCTGATGTCCTCCAGGGCGTGGACCTCGCCGGTCCCGCCGCCGAAGGTCTTCGAGAGGTGTTGGATCTGGATGATGGGTCCGTTCACGATAGCAGCTCCTTCTATGGATGGTCACGGGCAAACAAAAAGCCCTTGAAGCGTATAAGCTTCAAGGACGAGCGCAGGCCTGCGCCGTGGTACCACCTTGATTCGCGCGCCCCCTCGCGGAGGCGGCCTCATAGAGTGCCAGCACACTCCCGCGCTGTCACGGGCGCCCCCGTCGCGGCCTATGCCATCCATGCCATGGCGGTCGGCCGTGCAACTCCGAGACCATGTTCCGCCGGACCTTCCGTGCCCCTTCCCACCATCCGGGGCTCTCTTGGACGTATCTTCCGGCGTACTCTTCTCTTCATCGTCTTTGCTGTCATGCAGTTGTTCGATGTGCTTTGTAGTTTACACGGTCTCCCCCCGCTCTGTCAACGGCGCATCGTACAGAAAACCCGCCCCTGCGCCCGGGAAAAATCAGCGCATCGCACAGATCCCGCGGGAAAAGACAAGATCTTCCCGCTCCGGGAGAGGATTGGATTGCATGATCCCGGGAAAACTGGTATCATATCCTGCGTAAGATCGCAGGATGCCCGGAGAGGAGGGGGACGGCCTTGGACCAGCGGGGGGGAACGCGGCGGCACTGGCTCCGCCATCTGCTCTGCGGCGCACTGATCGGCGCGGGGGCCATCCTGCCGGGGGTCTCCGGCGGGGTGCTGGCGGTGGCCTTCGACATCTACCGGCCCTTCATGGAGGTGCTGACCCGCCCGCGGGAGGCCGTGCCCCGGCACTGGCGGATGCTGATCCCCCTGGGGCTGGGCTGGTGCGGGGGCTTTTTGGGCTTCGCGAAGGGCATCGCCGCCGCCATGGCCCTCTCCGACGCCGCCACCTACTGGCTCTTCATCGGCCTCATCGGGGGCACCGTGCCCTCCCTCTTCCGGGAGGCGGGGAAGGAGGGCCGCACCGCCTCGGCGTGGGCGAGCTTCGCCCTTTGCGCCCTGGCGGTGTTCGGGGGGCTGTTCTACGTCAGCCGGGTGGTCCACGTCCAGGTGGAGCCCAGCTTCGGGTGGTACAACTTCTGCGGGGCCCTGTGGGGCATGGGCGTGGTCATCCCCGGCATGACCTCCTCCTCGGTGATGATGGCCCTGGGGCTCTACCGGCCCATGCTGGAGGGGCTGGCCCGGCTGGACCTGCTGGTCCTGTCCGCCGCCCTGCCGGGGATGTTCCTGACCATCGCGCTGCTGGCCCGGCTGGTGACCTGGTTCTTCCGCCGCCATTACGCGGCGGCCTTCCACGGCATCCTGGGCTTCGTCGTCGCCTCCACCCTGGTCATCGTCCCCACGGACTATGCCGGGCCGGGGGAGGCGGCCCTCTCCGCCGTGCTGTGCGCCGCCGGGTTCGCCCTGGCGTACTTCCTGGCGAAGATGGAACAGTAGGCCCGCCCCCGAAGGGCGCGCACGGCCGCGGACGGCCCCGGCAGTCAGATGCTGCCGGGGCCGTCCGTCCCTTTCATGACCGGTATCCGTCTATCTGTTCGAAGATCCCCGCGAGGCGCCGCCAGGAAGCGGCCAGCGAGACCGCCAGCGCCCCCTCGCCGCTGCCCTCCGCCTGCCGCGAGGCGAACTCCGCGCAATACCCCGCGCCGGAGCGCAGGAGCTCCAGGAGATCGGCGCGCTCCCTGCCCGAAGGCCAAGCCCCGAGGCCCAGGCGGTCCGCCGGCCCCATCGTCATCTCCACCCCGTCGGGAGGCGTATAGGGCACCTCGCCGCCGGACCCGACGCCGAAGTCCTTCGCGTTGATGGCCCCCAGGCCGCGCAGATCCCGGAGCAGGCTCCCGTACTCATCCCGCGTCATATGGCGCACGTCATACCGCCCCGCCAGGGAGCGGACCATCTCCTCCGTCAGCCTCCTGACCGTCTCCCCCGCCTCCCCGGAGCCGGGGACATAGCGGTCCGTATCCCGTCGGGGGAGCGCGGCCGCCTGGCTCCGTCCGGCCCCCCGGGGGGACCCTGTGGGAGAGGCCGCGCCCTGCGTCCTTAGGCCGGAGATCTTCGTCATCATGCTCTCGCCCTTCCTTCCAAACGGTTTTCGACGGATGCTCTCATTTCAAGATATCAGCCTCGATCCCCCAAAAATAAGAGGCCGTCCGCATCACGGCCCGTCCCGCCTCCGCCGCCGGAGGGGCGGGCCCGCGGACGGGGCGGCGTCCGGGCGCGCAGAGAGGAGGCGTGAGCGCCATTCCAACGAATACATATGGATACATCCGGGTCAGCACCAAGGACCAGAACGAGGACCGGCAGTCGATCGCGCTGCGGCAGATGTCCGTCCCGGAGCGGAACATCTTCATGGACAAGCAGTCCGGCAAGGACTTCGACCGCCCTCAGTACAAGGAGCTGGTCAAAAAGCTCAAGCCGGACGACCTGCTCTATATCAAGAGCATCGACCGGCTGGGACGCAGCTATGAGGAGATCCAGGCGCAGTGGCGGATCTTGACCAAGGAGAAGAAGGTCGACATCGTCGTGCTGGACATGCCGCTGCTGGACACCCGCCGGGGCAAGGACCTGATGGGGACGTTCCTCAGCGACATCGTCCTGCAGGTGCTGTCCTTCGTGGCGGAGAACGAGCGGGACAGCATCCGCCGGCGCCAGGCGGAGGGCATCGCGGCGGCGAAGGCCCGGGGCGTCCGCTTCGGCAGGCCGCCCCGGCCGCTGCCGGAGAACTACCTCAGCGCCTACCGGCGGTGGAAGGCCGGCGCGATCACCGGCACGGCGGCGGCCAGGGAGTGCGGCATGCCGCTGTCCACGTTCCGCTACCGGGCGGAAGCCTACGAAAAAGCCCGCTTGCTGTAAGCGGGCTTTTTTACAAAAACGTGTACCTTCCTGCCGGGCGATCTTTTGTTCGGGAAATATCATATGAGGTATTGAAAAACGAGGCTTCCTGTAGTATCCTTTACAAGTATGGGGAAACGTGCATTTTACAGGAACGTACAGTTTTTTGTAAGACCGGCGGGCGGCAGAGCGCCTGCGCGCGGTACCGGCCGCCGCCGGTCTCCCGGTATCCAAGCACAAGGAGGCTCAGATCCATATGCTTTCTGTCGTGATACCCGCCTATAACGAGGCGGGGGCCGTCCCCCGGGCCGCGCAGCGCATCGGCGGGGTCCTCCAGGGCGAGGCCATCCCCTATGAGCTCATCTTCGTAGACGACGGCTCCTCCGACGGCACCTGGGAGGAGATCGCGCTGGCGGCGGAGGGGGACCTTGCGGTCCGGGGCGTCAGCCTTTCCCGGAACTTCGGGAAGGAGGCGGCCATCTTCGCCGGCATGGAGGCCGCCGCCGGGGACTGCTGCGCGGTGATGGACTGCGATCTGCAGCATCCCCCCGAAACGCTGCCGCAGATGTACGCCCTCTGGCAGCAGGGGTGGGAGGTCGTCAACGGCGTGAAGGCCGACCGGGGCCGGGAGAGCGGCCTCCACAGCTTCGCCGCCAGGAGCTTCTATAAGATCATGAGCCGGGCCGTGCGGATCGACATGTCCCGCGCTTCCGACTTCAAGCTGATGGACCGGCGGGTGGTGGACACGCTGCTGGCCCTCTCCGAACACCGGACCTTCTTCCGCGCCCTGAGCGCCTGGGTGGGCTTCCGCACCGCGGAGGTGGAGTTCCGCGTGGCGGAGCGGACCGTGGGCGACACCCATTGGTCGGCGGCGTCCCTGTTCCGCTACGCGGTCTCCAACATCGCCGCCTATTCCTCCGCGCCCATGCAGATCGTCACCGTCCTGGGCGTGGTGACCCTGCTCTTGTCCCTGGTCCTCGGGGTGCAGACGCTGGTGAACTGGGCCACGGGCGGCGCGGCGGACGGCTTCACCACCGTCATCCTATCGGTGCTCTTCATCGGCAGCATCCTCATGATCAGCCTGGGGATCATCGGCTATTACATCGCGCAGATATTCATCGAGGTCAAGGCCCGTCCGCGCTACCTCGTCTCCAAAACGTGCGGACAGGAGAGGAGGGAGGCATGATGGGCTCCGCACTGAGATCGCCGGACGCGCTGGCGAAGGAGCTGTGGGACCGTGTCCCCAGGGAGATCCGGCTGACGTTCTCTGCCTCCGTGCTCCTGGGCCTGGCGGTGCACCTCTACATGTTCGCCAATAAGCTGCCGAACCACGACGACATCTCCCATCTTTTTTCCATGGATTACGGCACGGCGTCCGGCCGCTGGCTGCTCCCCGTCCTCGCGGCCCTGGACGGGCCCTTCAGCACCCCCTGGCTCCTGGGGCTGCTGTCCCTGCTGTCCCTGGCGGGGACCGTGTGCTTCACCGTGTCCCTGTTCCGGATCCGCCGCCCGCTGGCCTGCGTCGTGACGGCGGCGGTCATGGTCTCGTTCCCCACCGTGACCGGGACCTTCGCCTATATGTTCACGTCCGCCCCCTATTTCTTCAGCCTGATGCTGGCGTCCGCCGGCGCTTACCTGGCCGTGCGGTGCCGCCGGGGGACGGTCCTGGGCGCCGCGGCCATCGTCCTCTCGATGGGCGTCTATCAGAGCTATTTCGAGGTCGCGGCGGTCCTGATGGTGGGCGCGCTGCTGCTGGAGACGCTGGACGGGGAGCGTACGTTCGGGGACCTGATCCGCCGGGGGCTCCGGCTGCTGGCGGTCCTGGCGGCGGCCATGGCGGTCTATCTGCTGGCCGTCCGCCTCACGACCCTGCGGGCCCCCCTGGTGGACTATATGGGGATCTCCAGCATGGGGGAGCTCTCCCTGCGGGAGATCCCCCGGCTGGTCCTCCAGAGCTATTGGAAATACGCCAGCGTCTTCCTCCTGGATAAGGACCATTTCCATTTCGGCTTCCTGCCCTGGGCCTTCGTCCTGAGCGCCCTGTGCTGCGCGGCGCTGGGGCGGCTGGTGCTCCGGGAGCGGCGGCTGGGCCCGGCCCGGACGGCGCTGGCGCTGCTGCTGGCGCTGGCGTACCCTCTGGCCGGGGACCTGATCTACGTCATGGTCCCGGGCGGGAACATCCACGTGCTGATGATCTACGGGCTCTGCTATATCCTCATCGCGCCCATCGCCCTGACGGAATACGCGGAGCGCTGTCTGCCGGGGACCTCGGCGCAGTCGGTCCAAACGGCGGCGAGATGGGTCGTCCTCGTGACGATGACGCTGACCGCCTATTCCTATGCCGTGACCGCCAATTCCGCGTACCTGAAGATGGATCTCGGCCTGCGGCAGTGCACGTCCTACTCCACCCGGCTGCTGGATAAGATCGAGTCCTGCGAGGGCTACCGCCAGGGGATGCCGGTGGTGCTGCTGGGCAGCACGACCAGGGAAGCGGCGCTCTCTCCCACGCCGGAATTGGACCGTGTCCAGATCGGCGGCGTCTTCGATCTCAGCGGGCTGCGCATCACCTATACCTACGGCTGGTTCCTGCGCCGCTACCTGGGTTTCACCGGAGAGGTCCACCTCGGCCGCAGCGAACAGGCCAAGGCCCTGGCCCGGCTCCCCAGTGTGCGGGACATGCCGCTGTACCCGGAGGCGGGCAGCATCCAGGTGGTGGACGGCACGGTGGTCGTGAAGCTGAACGAGCCGGGCCCGTGACGCGCCCTTCCCGAGGAGCCGTCCGCCCGCCGAACAGGGGAGCAGAGGTGCCAGGCAGACGATGCGGGAGCCCGCAGGCAAAAGGCTGGGCGCCAAAAAAGGGAGGCACGCGTTGCGTGCCTCCCTTTTTTGGCGCAGCGGGAGGGATTCGAACCCTCGTGAGATCTCTCTCAAACTGATTTCGAGTCAGCCCCGTTATGACCACTTCGATACCGCTGCATGGATGGTCCTCTTATTATGCCACACTTTCCTCCCAGATGCAAGAGGGACCGGGGGCTCCCGGCCCCTTTTTTATCGGCCATACAGGAACGCGTCGCACCGCAGCATCCCATTGTACAGCTTCCGCTTCTTGTCCGCCGGACGGCCGAAGCACTGCTCGAACTCCGTATGCGAGCTCAGCACCACCACCCGCCATTTGGGCGGCAGCCCCTCCTCCAGCGCCTTGCCGAAGCGGCGGTACAGCTCCGCCGCCTCCCGCGCCTCCAGCAGCCGCTCGCCATAGGGCGGGTTCGTCACCAGCTGGCCGTACTCACTGTCCCGGCGGAACGCCCCCGCGTCCGCCTGTTCGAACCGCACGCAGTCCCCCACCCCGGCCAGCTCCGCGTTGTGCCGGGCCAGCTCCACCGCCGCCGGGTCGATGTCCCCGCCCCAGATGTCATAGCTGCCGTGGAACTCCCTGTCCATGGCCTCGTCGGCGGCGTCCAGCCAGAGCTTGGGCTCCACGCACCGCCACCGCTGGGCGGCGAAGCGCCGGTCCAGGCCGGGGGCACGGTTCTTGGCGATCAGCGCCGCCTCGATGGGGATGGTGCCGCTGCCGCAGAAGGGGTCGCAGAAGGGATCCTTCCCCCGGTAGCGGGAGAGGGCCACCAGCGCCGCCGCCAGGGTCTCCCGCAGGGGCGCGCCCATGTTCCGGGCCCGGTATCCCCGCTTGTACAGCCCCTCGCCGGAGGTGTCCAGGTACAACGATGCCCGGTCCTTGATGATGGCGAACTGGATCTGATAGCGCTCCCCGGTCTCCGGCAGGGTCTCGCAGCCGTAGGCGTCCCCCAGGCGCCGCGCCGCCGCCTTCTTCACCACGGCCTGACAGGCCGGGACGGAGTGGAGCGCGGACCCCAGGGAATAGCCCTTGACGGGGAACTCGCCCTCTTTGGGGATGAGCTCCTCCCACGGCAGGGCCAGCACGCCCTGGAACAGCGCCTCGAAATCCGGGGCGGGGAAGGAGCCCAGCTCCATCAGCACCCGCGCGCCGCAGCGCAGGCCGATGTTCAGGCGGGGGATGTCCGCCAGCGTCCCGTCGCAGTGGACGCGGCCGTTCTCGGCCCGGACGCCCGCGAGGCCGAGGCGTCTCAGCTCGTCGGCGACGAGGCTCTCCAATCCGAAAAGGCAGGGGATGGTCAAGGTCAAGTGGTCCGCCTCCTTCTTCCGGCCCCTCCGGCGGGGCCGCAGGGACAGTATAGCAGGTCCCGGCCGGATCTTCAAGCCCCCTCCGCCCGGACATGTGCCCGCGGGGCCGGGCACCCGGCCATGCGGCGCATGATTTGATTTGTTACCAAACTGAAACACTATCCCCGGCCCGCATATGCTATACTGTAGGAAAAGGACAAAAGCCGTTTTTGAAAGGAGGCGTCCCTATGAACATCCTGACCTGGTCCTGGCTGGGGGCCATCGTCCTCTTCGGCGTCGTCGAGCTCCTCACCGAGGGCATGGTCTCCATCTGGTTCGTCGCCGGGTCCCTGGCGGCCCTCTTCACCTGCATGTCCGGCTGGTCCCTGCCCGGCATCTCCCCCGGAGGCACGCAGCTCCTGGTCTTCGCCGTCGTCTCCGCCGCCGCGCTGGCCCTCAGCCGGCCCTTCGTGCGGCGCTTCATGACCGGCCAGCCCAACGTCGCCACGAACCTGGACCGTGTCCTGGGCATGGTCGCCAAGGTCACCGAGCCCGTGGACAACGCGCGCTCTTCCGGGGCCGTCTACGTGGACGGCAAGACCTGGACCGCCCGCAGCGCCGACGGCTCCGTCATCCCCGTCGGGACCCAGGTGAAAGTCCAAAAGATCGAGGGCGTCAAGCTCCTGGTCCAATTCTCTGAGAAAGTGGAGGTAGTGAAATGAATCTTTGGTGGATCCCGATCGCTCTCGTCATCATCCTGCTGGTCGTCCTGATCGTCTCCAACGTCCATATCGTCCAGCAGTCCCGGGCCTACGTCGTGACCCGTCTGGGCCGCTTCTACACGGTCTGGAACCAGGGCCCCCACGTCAAGATCCCCTTCCTCATGCAGATCGCCAAGAAGGTGTCCCTGAAGGAGCAGGTGGCGGACTTCCCGCCCCAGCCCGTCATCACCAAGGACAACGTCACCATGCAGATCGACACCGTCATCTATTTCCAGATCACGGATCCCAAGCTCTACACCTACGGCGTGGAGCACCCCATGAACGCCATCGAGAACCTGACCGCCACCACCCTGCGCAACATCATCGGCGACATGGACCTGGAGCAGTCCCTCACCAGCCGGGACATCATCAATTCCCGGATGCGCTCCATCCTGGACGAGGCCACGGACCCCTGGGGCATCAAGGTCAACCGGGTGGAGCTGAAGAACATCATCCCCCCCAAGGACATCCAAAGCGCCATGGAGAAGCAGATGAAGGCCGAGCGGGAGCGCCGGGAGTCCGTCCTCCAGGCCAAGGGCCAGAAGGAATCCCAGGTCCTGGTCGCCGAAGGTGAGAAGCAGGCCGCCGTCCTCCGGGCCACCGCCGCCAAGGAGGCCGCCATCCTCCAGGCGGAGGGCGCGAAGCAGGCCCGCATCATGGCCGCCGAGGCCGAGGCCGAGGCCATCACGCGGGTGCAGACCGCCCTGGCGGAGTCCCTGCGCCTGCTGAACGCCGCCGCGCCCAACGACCAGGTGGTGAAGCTGAAGGCCCTGGAGGCCATGCAGAAGATCGCCGACGGCAAGGCGACGAAGATCATCATCCCCAGCGAGATCCAGGGCCTGGCGGGCCTCGCCGCCGGCGCCAAGGCGATGTTCGAGAGCGAGGAGCCCAAGAAGTAGATCCCTGCGGCACCGCCGCGGCCGTCAGGCCCGGCCACAGATCCGCGGCGAAAAGGAGATCGTCTTATGAAAATAGCTGTTCACACGCAGGAGAGTGCGGCATGACCGGGAGGTCTGCCACATCCCCGACGGACCTCCCGGAAGTATGATCTTACTTTTAGGAGGCTGATCCCTTTGGACCGGGAAAACAAGGAACGATCTTTTGAAAAAAGTCCTCATGAAACACATCCATGCCGCCATACGTTCGTCTGCAAAGTCTGCGGGAGGCCCGTCGCGGCCTCCGGCGCAGGGAGCGCACACCGGAACCACTGCCCATACTGCCTCTCCAGCCGGCATCTGGACATCGAGCCGGGCGACCGGGAAGCCGGCTGCGGCGGCACCATGGAGCCGATCGCCGTCTGGGTACGCAAGGGCGGCGAGTGGGCCATCATCCACCGCTGCAAGATCTGCGGAGCATTGCGCTCGAACCGCATCGCCGCGGACGACGATCCCATGAAGCTGATGTCCCTCGCGATGAAGCCTGTCGCCTCGCCGCCGTTCCCTTTAGAGCGGATCGAGGAGATGGTCCGGCGGATGGGCGGGGAAGGGACGTGCGGGCGGTGAAGCGGCCCGGCGACGATACGGCATGATACGCCGCCCCATCGATATCTCCAGACCCAAAAGGGGGATCTCACCCAAACGGTGAGATCCCCCTTGACATATCCCCTCTCGTGCCTGCGTGCCGTGAGCCGCGCCGGGGGGAGTCCCCCGGCCTCCGGCCCCTCCCCTGGAAAAGGGAGCGCCGCCGGAGGCGCCGGGCGCGGCCTCCTCCTCTCACTGGGGCTTCACGATCAGGTTCACCAGCCGGTCCTTGACGAAGATGGTCTTCACCACCTTCATCCCCGCCATGGCCTTCTGCACCTTCTCCACCGCCATGGCCGCTTCGGCGACGGCCTGCTCCTCACTGCCCGCGGGCATGGTGACGGTGCCCTTCAGCTTGCCGTTGACCTGGACGGCGAACCCCACCTCGGAGGCCACGGTCTTGCTCTCGTCGTAGGCGGGCCACTCGCTCTGGCAGCACATCTTCCCCGTCTCGGCGGCGAAGCCGAACTTCTCCCACAGCTCCTCGGCGATGTGGGGGGCGAAGGGGCAGAGCAGCTGGATCAGGGGCTTCATGTCCCCCTTGGTCACGCCGTTGGCGGTCATCTCGTTCACGGCCGTCATCATGGCCGCGATGGCCGTGTTCATCTTCAGCCCGTCGATGTCCCCCGTGACCTTCTTGATGGTCCGGTGGAGGACGGCCTCGTTGGCGGCGCTGGGGGCCGGGTCGTCCTTGGCGTTCTCCGCCAGGTTCCACACGCGGTCCAAGAAGCGCTTGGAGCCCTTCACGGCCTCGGTGGACCAGATGGCCGCCTGCTCGAAGTCGCCCACGAACATGATATAGAGGCGCATGGTGTCCGCGCCGTACTGGGCCACGATGTCGTTGGGGTTCACCACGTTGCCCCGGGACTTGGACATCTTCTCGCCGCCCTCGCCCAGGATCATGCCGTGGCTGGTGCGCTTGGCGTAGGGCTCCTTGGTGGGCACCACGCCGATGTCATAGAGGAACTTGTGCCAGAACCGGGAGTAGAGCAGGTGGAGGGTGGTGTGCTCCATGCCGCCGTTGTAC
>NZ_CAJUBK010000057.1:4199-14136 GCF_910584465.1 uncultured Oscillibacter sp. | reverse complement strand
CCTCACATACAGAGTCAGAGTCTGCTGTGCTACCTTTACACAAACCCGCTGTATCACGCTTGACGCTGTTGAACAGCTATCATTATACTAAAAAACGCCGTCTTGTCAAGAGGGTATCCAAAATTTTTTCCAAATTTCTTTTTCAAGAAAACCGCGGACCACACGTTCCATCCCGCTCGGGAGTATGGTATACTGGGGATATCTCTCATCTCACGAAAGGAGACCGCCCATGTTGAAGCTCGAGGGCATCCGGCTCCCGCCCGGCGGCGGGGAGGCGGACCTCCGCGCCCAAGCCGCTAAGCTGCTCCGCGTCCGGGAGACGGACCTCCGCTCCCTCCAGATCCTCCGCCGGAGCGTGGACGCCAGGGACGGCGTGGCTTTGACCTACACCCTGGCGGCAGAGGTGGAGGGCGAGGCCCTCGTCCTCCGCCGCTGCGGCCGCAAACGCGTCAGCCGTCTCATCCCGGGACCGTCCTACCGCCTGCCGGGGCCCCTGCCGCCGCCGGAGCTCCCGCCGGTGGTCGTGGGGGCGGGACCGGCGGGGCTCTTCGCCGCCCTGGTCCTGGCCCACGCGGGCCAGCGGCCCATCCTCCTGGAGCGGGGCCGTCCCGTGGAGGAGCGGCAGGCGGACGTGGAGCGCTTCTGGTCCTCCGGGGCTTTGGACCTGGAGTCCAACGTCCAGTTCGGCGAGGGCGGCGCGGGAGCCTTCTCCGACGGCAAGCTGAACACCGGCACGAAGGACCTCCGCCACCGCTTCATCCTGGAGCGGCTGGCCGCCTGCGGTGCGCCGCCGGACATCCTCATCGACGCCAAGCCCCACGTGGGCACGGACTTCCTCCACATCGTGCTGCGGGCCCTCCGCCGGGAGCTGCTGGACCTGGGGGCGGACATCCGCTTCCGGACCCGTCTGACGGACCTTCGGATCGAGGACGGGGCCCTGACGGGCATAGGGACCGCGGGGCCGGCGGGAGAGGCGGACCTCCCCTGCCGGGAGCTGATCCTCTGCCCCGGTCACTCCGCCCGGGACACCTTCCATCTGCTCCATGACCGGGGCGTCCCCATGGAGGCCAAGCCCTTCGCCGTGGGCGTGCGCATCGAACACCGCCAGGAGGACTGCGACGCCGCCCAATACCGCCGGTATGCCGGGCATCCCGGCCTGCCCGCGTCCACCTACAAGCTCTCCTGCCATCTGCCCGGCGGGCGGGGCGTGTTCTCCTTCTGCGTCTGCCCCGGCGGGGAGGTGGTGGCCGCCGCGTCCGAGGCGGAGCGGGTGGTGACCAACGGCATGAGCCGGTTCGCCCGGGACCGGGAGAACATCAACGGCGCCCTGCTGGTGAACGTCACGCCGGAGGACTTCGGCGGGCCGGGTCCCCTGGCGGGGGTGGCGTTCCAGCGTCGGCTGGAGGACCGGGCCTACGCCCTGGGGGGCGGCGGCTACCGCGCCCCCGCCCAGCGGGTAGAGGATTTCCTGGCCCGCCGTCCTTCCGCCGGGCCGGGGAAGGTCCTGCCCAGCTACCGCCCCGGCGTGACCTGGACGGACCTCCACGGATGCCTGCCGCCCTTCGTCGCGGAGGCCCTGGAGGAGGCCCTGCCCATCCTGGGCCGGAAGCTCCGGGGGTACGACGCCCCCGACGCGGTGCTCACCGCCGTGGAGAGCCGCAGCTCCTCGCCCGTCCGGATCCTCCGGGGACCGGACTGCCAGTCCGCCCTCCGGGGGCTGTACCCCTGCGGCGAGGGGGCGGGCCATGCCGGGGGCATCCTCTCCGCCGCCGCCGACGGGATGCGGTGCGCGGAAGCCCTGCTGGCAAATCGAGATCGAGATAAGGAGGCCCTTCAGCCATGAAGCATATCTGCATCTATCAGGAGTTCCTGACCCAGGCCCACTGCCGGCAGATCCGCCAGACCGCGGAGGCCGTGGGCTTCGTCCCTCATTTCTTCCCCCTGGAGCAGTTCGAGGAGGCCAAGGCGTGCCTCCAGGACTGCGAGATCCTCTACGCCCATTCCATCGACCTGCTCCGGGCCGCCCCCGCCTCCTTGAAGTGGTATTGCTGCTCTTACGCCGGGGTGGATCCCTACTGCCGGGACGAGTCTCTGTTCCCCAGTCCCGCGTGTATGCTGAGCAACTCCAACTGCTACGGGGTCACCATCGCCGAGCATGTCGTCATGGTGGTGCTGATGCTCCTGCGGCGGATGCCGGAGTATGAGGAAGTGGTCCGGGCTCGGAGCTGGAGCAACCAGCTCTCCATCCGTTCCATCCGGGACAACACGTTCACCCTCCTGGGGACGGGCGACATCGGCTCCCATGTGGCGCAGCGCCTGCGGGGCATGGGGGCCGCCCGGATCGTGGGCCTCAGCCGCAGCGGGGAGGCCCGGGAGGACGTCTATGACGAGGTCCTGCCCGTCTCCGCCCTGGACGAGGTCCTGCCCCGGACCCGGAACCTGATCATGTCCCTCCCCGGCACGGCGGAGACGTTCCACATCCTGGACCGGGGGCGGCTGGCCCTCCTGCCGCAGGGCGCCTATGTCGTCAACGTGGGCCGGGGCACCGCCATCGACCAGGAGGCGCTGATCGACGCGCTGGACAGCGGCCGTCTCGGCGGCGCGGCGCTGGACGTGATGGATCCGGAGCCCCTGCCGGAGGACCACCCCCTCTGGAGCGCGAAAAACCTCATCCTCACGCCCCACGTCTCCGGCAACATGACCCTGGGCTACACCTGCGACCGGAACGTGGAGATGTTCTGCGAGGACCTTCGGAACTACGCCGCGGGGCGGCGGCTGAACGGTCTGGTGGACCGGACAAGAGGCTATTGAGTATACGAGTGAGCGGCCCCCTTCGGGGGCCGCTCAGCTTGTCGAAAAAAGAGGAGAGCCGATCCAACGGGAAGGGAGGCCATGTGCGGGAGACCCTTTCCGGGTCTCCCGCACCATTCGGATCATAAGCTTTCAGAACGTTCTGAAAATTTGCTCAGGCTGTCACAAGACTTTTTTGACAGCCCGATCGGCCCCCGGAGGGGCCGATCGAAAGGTCGAAAAAGTATCGGGGACTGCGTCGATAGGGAGGGAGCGCACCGCGGGAGGGACCCGGGAAGGGCCCCTCCCGTTTTCGGCCGGCCGGACGGGGCCCCGGGCCCCGTCCGTCTTTATCAGCCCCGGTCCAGGGCCATCGTCTCCCAGCGGTGCCCCAGGTAGCGGGGGAGGAAGAGGGCGATCCGCAGGCACCAATCCACGAACATCGCCATCCAGATGCCCACCACGCCGAAGCCCAGATACCGGCCCAGCAGGATGCCGAAGCCCACCCGCATGGTCCACATGGAGACCGAGGAGACCACCATGGTGAACCGGGTGTCCCCGGCGGCCCGGAGGGCCTGGGGCAGCGTGAAGGACAGCGGCCAGATCAGCATGCCGAAGAAGCCGTGCATCCAGATGACCTGGCGGGCATAGCGCTCCGCCTCCGCCGAGACGTTGTACAGCCGGAGGAAGAAGGGCAGGGAGAAGTAGACCAGCACGATGGACACGCCCATGCAGAGGTAGGCCGTCTTGACCAGCTTGTTCGTGTAAAAGCGGGCCTTCTCATAGCTCCCGGCCCCCACGCACTGGGACACCACCGTCACGATGCCCAGGCCCAGGGCGTTGCCCGCGATGCACTGGAAGGTGGCGAAGGTGTTGCCGATGGCGTTGGCCGCCACGGAAGCCGTGCCCAGCACGGAGACGGTGGACAGGAGCAGGATCTTGCCCAGCTGGAACATGCTGCTCTCCAGGCCGTTGGTCACGCCGAAGCGGAGGATGTTCCGGACGATGTACCGGTCGTGCCGGAGGCTGAGCCCCTCCACCCGGAGGGGCAGGCCGGGCCTCCGGAGCAGGATCAGCATGGCCGCGGCGGCGAAGATCCGGGAGACCAGCGTGGGGATGGCCACGCCCTCCACGCCCATGCGGAAGCCGAAGATCAGCAGGGCGTTGCCCGCGCCGTTGATGATGTTCATCACCAGGGACACCCACATGGAGATCTTGGAGTTGCCCATCACCCGGAAGAGGGCCGCTCCGGCGCTGTAGACGGCCAGGAAGGGAGTGGAGGCTTCCACGATCATATAATAGGTATCGGCGTAGGCCGCCACGTCCGGATCCACCCGGCCGAAGACCACGCCCAGGACGAAGCCCTTCCCCAGGTAGAACAAGAGCATGATGAGCAGGGACGCCTCGATCATGAACAGCAGGAGCTGCCCGCCGGAGTGCCCGGCCTTGTCCCGCTCCTGCCGGCCCAGGTACTGCCCGGCGATGGCCGCGCCGCCGGTCGCCAGGGCGGCGAAGGTGTTCACCAGGAGGACGTTCACCGTGTCCACCAGGGACACGGCGGAGATCGCCGCCTCGCCTACCTGCGACACCATGACGGAGTCCAGCAGGCCCACGGTGATGGCCAGAAGCTGTTCGATGACTAAAGGGACGACCAGCCGCCGCAGGTCCCGGCTGCTGAAATCGATTTGGATCGTTTTGGTTCCTTGCATAGCTGTACTCTCCGAAAAATAGACTGCGCTCCCGCCGTCCGGCCCATGGCCGGGCCTCCGGAACGGACGGAGGCCCTCCCGCCCCCTCCCCTCCCGGGGAGGGCGTATCACCGGAACTCCCGGGGGTTCATGTGGAACGTGTTCCGGAAGGCCCGCAGGAAGGTGGAGTATTCCGAGAAGCCCACCTGCTCCGCCGCCTTCATCACCGGCGTGCCCGCCCGGATCAGCTCCCCCGCCCGGAGGAGGCGCTTCTGGCTGACATACTGGTGGACCGTGTAGCCGGTGACGGCCTTGAACCGGTGCATCAGATAGTACCGGCTGAGGTAGGACCGCCGGGCCAGGGCGTCCACGGTCAGATCGGCGTCCAGGTTCCCGGCGATGTAGCGCAGGATCTCCTCGATCTTGGGGTCCACCCGGTAGCTGTCCTTCTCCTCCTGGGCGGTGCGGCTGCGCAGGATGTCCCGGTTCACGCCGATCAAAAGCTGCTGGCAGAGGGTGTCCGCCATCCGGGCGGCGCCGAACTCCGCGGAGCGCTGGGCCTCCTCCAGCCGCTGGATGGTCCGCATGTACTCCAGCCGCCGCTCGCCCCCGGTCCGCAGCAGATGGAAGCCCCGCCGCCGGGCGGCGGCGAAGCAGGCGTCCAGGGACTCGCCGGGGTCGCTCCGGGCGGCCAGCCAGTCCGAGCCCAGCCAGATCACGACCCGCTCATAGGGCTCCGCAGGGTCGATGATGGGCCGGTGGATCAGGTTGTGCTGCACCAGCAGGATGTCCCAGGGCTGGAGGAAGTAGGTGACGCCCTCCACCAGATAGGCCACCTTCCCGCCCAGGAACAAGATCAGCTTGTCGAACTCGTGGTAGTGGTAGTCCAGCTTCTGGGCGCGGCTGTCCTTCAGGTGGAACAGGCGGAAGTCCTCCTTCAAATAGCCCCGCTTGACCGCGGCGCTGCGGTCGGCCATCGAGCATCCCTCCCCTCGCCTTGCCGGCGATCCTCATCTTAACGCACTTTTTGCGCCTTCGCAACCCGAATATCCAACAAACCTTGGAAAAGTTCCACGCGTTCTTTGGAGGAAGCGGCAAAAACCCGGCCTCCATCTCCCGAAAATTTGGGCACACGAATCCATCGAAATTTGCTATGCTATAGTTGTATCGGGCCCCGTCCGAAGACCGGCGGGACATCCGCCGGCGGCGGAGGCAGGTCCCCGCAGGCGGGCCGCCGCCCGGCAGGGAGGCCGCGCGGAGCGGCGGGGGAGATTTGCCGTCTGGGCGTCCCGGCATCTTTCGAACGAGGCCGAAAGACCATTCGGCATCCAGATCACGACAGGAGGCTGTTTATGAGCCGTGCAGACCTGATCTTCATGGAGAACTGCCGGGATATCCTGGCCAACGGCGTCTGGGACACGGACCGGGAGGTCCGCCCCCGGTGGGAGGACGGCGCTCCCGCCCACACGGTGAAGAAGTTCGGCATCGTGAACCGTTATGACCTGCAAGAGGAGTTCCCCCTGCTCACGCTCCGCCGGACCTATTGGAAGACGGCGGTGAAGGAGCTGCTGTGGATCTGGCAGGAGAAGTCCAACGATATCCACGATCTGGACGCCCACATCTGGGACCAGTGGGCGGACGCGGACGGGTCCATCGGGAAAGCCTACGGCTATCAGCTGGGGGTGAAGCACCACTACCGCGAGGGGGACATGGACCAGGTGGACCGGGTGCTGTACGACCTCAAGCACGACCCCGCCTCCCGGCGGATCTTGACCAGCCTCTATAATTTCCAGGACCTCCACGAGATGAACCTCTATCCCTGCGCGTGGTCCATGACCTTCAACGTCTCGGGGAACGTGCTGAACGCCATCCTGAACCAGCGGAGCCAGGACATGCTGACCGCGAACAACTGGAACGTGGTCCAATACGCCGTCCTGGTGCACATGTTCGCCCGGGCCAGCGGCCTGGTCCCCGGGGAGCTGGTCCACGTCATCGCCGACGCCCACATCTACGACCGGCACGTCCCCCTGGTGCGGGAGCTGCTGGAGCGGACGCCCGCCCCGGCCCCCGCCTTCTCCGTCGACCCGGACGTCACGGATTTCTATCGGTTCACCCCGGACAGCTTCCGGGTGGAGGGCTACACGCCCGCCCCCTTCGAGAGCAAGATCCCCGTGGCGGTATGAGGTGAGGCCATGGACGCCATCGTCATCACGGACCGCCGCTGGGCCATCGGACGGGACGGCGGGCTGCTCTTCTCCCTCCCCGCGGACATGCGCCGCTTCCGCGCCCTGACCCTGGACGGGACGGTCATCATGGGCGGGCGGACCCTGCGGTCCTTCCCCGGGGGCAGGCCCCTGCCCCGGCGGCGGAACATCGTCGTCACCCGGGATCCGGCCCGCCTCCCGGAAGGGGCGGAGCCCGCCCCCTCTCCGGAGGAGGCCCTGGCCCTGGCCGGCGGACCGGAGGCGGAGGGCCTGTGGCTCATCGGGGGCGGCAGCGTCTACGCCGCCCTGCTGGATCGGTGCCGCCGGGTGTGGCTCACCCGCGTGGACGCCCTGGCGGAGGCGCCGGACACCTTTTTCCCCGATCTGGACGCGCTGCCCGGCTGGGAGGTCGCGTCCGCCGGGGAGTGGATGGAGGAGGGCGGCTTACGGTTCCGGTTCCTCCAATACGTGAACGCAGAGCCCCACGATCGATTTGAAGAGGTGAAGGTATGAATGCTTACATCATCGCGGATCAGCGCTGGGCCTTCGGGCGGAACGGCGGGCTGCTCTTCTCCCTGCCCACGGATCTTGAGCACTTCCATTCCCTGACCCGGGGCGGCACCGTCATCATGGGCCTCGAACGGCTGAGGTTCTATACCGGCGGCGAGCCCCTGCCCCAGCGGCGGAACATCGTCGTCACCCGGGACCTCAGCGCCGTGCCGGAGGGCGCGGAGGGCGTCTCCTCCCCGGAGGAGGCCCTGGCCCTGGCCGGCGGGCCGGAGCAGGAGGATCTGTGGATCATCGGCGGCGGCAGCATCTACGCCACCCTGCTGTCCAGGTGCAGCCGGGTGTACCTCACCCGCGTGGAGACCCGCGTGCAGGAGTCGGACACCTTCTTCCCCAACCTGGATAAGCTGCCCAACTGGGAGGTGGAATCCACCGGGGAGCTGATGGAGGAGGACGATCTGAAGTTCCGCTTCATCCGGTATGTCAACACGCGGCCCCGCAGCTGACCGAGGAGACGGCAAAAGGGACTTTGGGGAACAGGCGTTCCCCAAAGTCCCTTGTTTTCTCCGCCCGCCCGGACTATAATACGGAGGGGCGACGCGCCCGGAAAGGAGGGACCGCCATGGCGGACTTGAGGACGGACGTGCGCTATATCAAGGGCATCGGCGAACAGCGGGCCAAGGCCCTGGCGAAGCTGGGCATCCGCACCCTGCGGGACCTGATCTCCTGGTTCCCCCGGCGCTATGAGGACCGGACCGAGGTCCGGCGGATCGCGGACCTGGTCCCGGAGGAAACGGCCTGCGTGGCGGCCATGGTGGCCGCGCCGCCCACGCTGTCCCACATCCGCAGGGGCCTGGACCTGGTGAAGCTCCGGGCCGTGGACGAGACCGGCGCTCTGGACGTGACCTTCTTCAACCAGGCTTGGCTGAAAAACAGCCTCCGGGAGGGCGAGACTTACATCTTCTGCGGCAAGGCGGAGGGGGGCCCCCTCCGCCGCCGGATGGCGAACCCCATCGTGGAGCCGGAGGGCCGGCGGGAGGCCACGGGCCGCATCGTGCCCGTCTATCCCCTCACCGCCGGGGTCAGCCAGCTGCTCCTCTCCCGGTCCGTCCGCCAGGGGCTGGACGCCTGCGCGGACATCCTGCCCGACGTCCTGCCGGACGAGGTCCGGCAGGAGCACCAGCTCTGCCGGGTGGGCTTCGCCTATGAGAACATCCACTTCCCCGAGAGCGCCGAGGCGCTGGAGCTGGCCCGGCGGCGGCTGGCCTTCGAGGAGCTGTTCCTGTTCACCCTGGGCCTCCGGCGGCTCCGCCAGAGGCGGGAGACCGTGGAGGCAGAGCCCTTCCGGGAGACGGACATGGGGGCCTTCTACCGCGCCCTGCCCTTCACCCTGACGGAGGCCCAGCGCCGCTGTATAGAGGAGGCCCTGGCGGACATGGCCTCCGGACGGCCCATGAACCGCCTCTGCCAGGGGGACGTGGGCTCCGGCAAGACCATGGTGGCCGCGGCCTGTGTGTACGCCTGCGTGAAAAACGGCCGCCAGGCCGCGCTGATGGCCCCCACGGAGATCCTGGCCCGGCAGCATCACGCGGGGCTCCGCCCCCTGCTGGAGCCCCTGGGGATCCGGTGCGCCCTGCTCACCGGGGCCTCCGCCGCGAAGGAGAAGAAGGCGCTGGCCGCGCAGCTGGCCGCGGGGGAGATCGACCTCGTCGTGGGCACCCACGCCCTGATCTCCGGGGGGGTGGAGTACCGCTCCCTGGGGCTGGTGGTGACGGACGAGCAGCACCGCTTCGGCGTGAGCCAGCGGGCGGCGCTGGCGGGGAAGGGGGACCACCCCCACACCTTGGTCATGTCCGCCACGCCCATCCCCCGGACCCTGGCGCTGATCTTGTACGGCGACCTGGACATCTCCGTCATCGACCAGCTCCCCCCTGGGCGGAGGCCCGTCCAGACCTCCTTCGTGGACAGCAGTTACCATCCCCGCATCTACCGGTTCCTGCGCAGGCTGGTGGGAGAGGGGCGGCAGGTCTACATCGTCTGCCCCCAGGTCTCCGAGAGCGAGGAGCCGGGGGACGACCGCAAGGCCGTGACGGAGTACGCCGCGCAGCTGTCCCGGGAGGTCTTCCCGGACCTGCGGGTCGCCTTCGTCCACGGGAAGATGAAGCCCAAGGAGAAGGACGCCGTCATGACGGCCTTCGCCGCCGGGGAGGCGGACATCCTGGTGTCCACCACGGTCATCGAGGTGGGCGTGGACGTGCCCAACGCCGCCGTCATGGTGGTGGAGAACGCGGAGCGCTTCGGCCTCAGCCAGCTCCACCAGCTCCGGGGCCGGGTGGGCCGGGGGAGCTGGCAGTCCTACTGCGTGCTGGTCTCCGACAACCGCAGCGAGGAGACCCGCCGGCGGCTGAAGATCATGACGAAGACCGCCGACGGCTTCCGGATCGCCGAGGAGGACCTGCGCCTCCGGGGGCCGGGGGACTTCTTCGGGCAGCGCCAGCACGGCCTGCCGGGCCTGCGGGTGGCGGACATCGGCTGTGACGCCCTGCTCCTCCGGGAGGCCCAGGAGGCGGCGGACGCCCTGCTGGCCCGGGACCCGGA
Organism: uncultured Oscillibacter sp.; assembly: GCF_910584465.1. Classification (GTDB taxonomy): domain Bacteria; phylum Bacillota; class Clostridia; order Oscillospirales; family Oscillospiraceae; genus Oscillibacter. The sequence continues at coordinate 4,349 of NZ_CAJUBK010000057.1, read as the reverse complement.
GCTGCGGGGCTGCCCCGCCACGGCGGAGCGGATGGCGGAGCTGTTCACCGAGGCGGCGGATACGCTGAACTGAAGCGGCGGCGCCTCCCCCTTTTCGGGGGAGGCGCCGTCGGCCTATTCCTGCCGGGCGGCGTGCCAGGCGGTGAGAAC
>NZ_CAJUBK010000057.1:0-4189 GCF_910584465.1 uncultured Oscillibacter sp. | reverse complement strand
CCTGCATCCGCCGCCGGACGCCGAGCGCCGGGGAAGGGCTCCCTTCCCCGGCGCTCGGCCTGTCGAACAGACTTTTCGACAGGCCGAGCAAGTTTTCAAAACGAGGTTTTGAAAACTTTTTGATTTTAAAAAAGCGGGGGAGACCCTTCCCGGGTCTCCCCCGCACGCCCTTCCTTCCCGTCGAAGAAGTCTTTCCTGCTTTTTTGACGCGCCTGCTCAGCCCTCCGCGAACCGCAGCGCGTCCCGGTCGATCTGCTTTTGATAGCGGTCCTGCTCTGAGAACACGCAGCCGCAGTATCTCTGCATGTAGAGGCCCAGTTCCCGGGCCCGGCGGTTCCCCTCCCGGAAGCCCGGCCGGAAGTCCCGGTACAAGAACTCCACGCCGTACTGCCTGGCGTACCGCTCCGCCGCCCGGGCGATGCCGTCGTGGTCCTGGTAGAGGCTGGCCAGCAGGGTAGAGGTGAAGGCGGGGAAGCCGTTCTCCGCGGCGTACTTCGCCGCCCCCTCGATCCGGTGCTCATAGCAGTAGGCACAGCGGCGCCCGATGTCCCCCGCCACATGGCATACGAACTCCCGAAGGCCGTAATCCTCCCGGACCCGGACCTCCATGCCGATGGTGGGGGCGTACTCCAGCAGGCAGTCCCGCCGGGCCTGGTACTCCTTCCATGGGTGGATGTTGGGGTTGTACCAGAAGGCGGTCGGCTCGATGCCCTCGGCCCGGAGGGGATCGACGCAGCTCACGGAGCAGGGGGCGCAGCAGCAGTGGAGCAGGACGGTGTTCATAGGGATACCTCGTTCCTCATTTGAATAAGCTGAGTATAGCACGTCCCCCAAAAAGAAGCAAGCGTGGACGCGGAGGCCATTTTTAACGGATTCTTTACAGACTTTCAAAGGATCGTCAGTTGCAAATCCTGTCGAAAACGTGTATGATACCAAAGAATATGATAGCCTGCGGTTACTAGCCGTACAACGGCCGGCGACCCTTCCCCCAAAGGAGGAGCAAGTCTTGAAGATCGGTCTTGACGTTGGCTCCACCACCATCAAATGCGTGGTGCTGGACGGCTCGGATCAAATCGTATACAGCACCTATGAACGGCATTTCAGCCACATCCTGGAGAAGTCCGAGGAGCTGCTGCGCCGCGTGGCGGCGCAGTACGTCCCCGGCGGGACGGCGGGGCTGGCCATCTCCGGCTCCGCCGGGATGGGCATGGCGGAGGGCGTGGGCGTGCCCTTCGTCCAGGAGGTCTTCGCCACCCGCGTCGCCGCGGGCAGGCTGGCCCCCGGCACCGACGTCGTCATCGAGCTGGGCGGCGAGGACGCGAAGATCCTCTTCCTCACCGGCGGCATGGAGGTCCGGATGAACGGCTCCTGCGCCGGGGGCACCGGGGCCTTCATCGACCAGATGGCGACCCTTTTGAAGATGACCGCCGACGAGATGGACGAGGCCGCCCAGACGGCGGAGAAGACCTATACCATCGCCTCCCGCTGCGGCGTGTTCGCCAAGAGCGACATCCAGCCCCTGATCAACCAGGGCGCGCAGACGAAGGACATCGCCGCCAGCATCTATCAGGCGGTGGTGAACCAGACCATCGCCGGTCTCGCCCAGGGCCGCCCTATCAAGGGGAAGGTCCTCTACCTGGGCGGGCCGCTGACGTTCTCCAAGTGCCTGCGCCAAAGCTTCGACAAGACCCTGGGCGTCACCGGCACCTGTCCGGAGGACAGCCTGCTCTTCGTCGCCTTGGGAGCGGCGTTCTATTCCGAGCAGACCTTCGACCTGGAGGAGGTGGCGGACCGCCTGCGGGAGCGGGGCGCCTCCGAGACCTACCGGAGCCAGCCCCCCCTGTTCGAAAGCCGGGAGGAGTACGCGGCCTTCCAGGCCCGGCACGCCAAGGCGAAGGTCGCCCGGGCCCCCTTCGGCCCGGACTACGCCGCCCCGGTACATATCGGCATCGACTCCGGATCCACCACGGTCAAGGTCGCCGTCATCGACCAGGACGCCCGGCTGCTCTTCACGGACTACCGGCCCAACCTGGGCAACCCCGTCCCCCTGATCCGGGGCGTGCTGCAAGCGCTCTATGACGAACATCCGGCCCTGCATGTGGCCTCCGTCACCACCACCGGCTATGGCGAGGACCTGGCGAAACACGCCTTCCACGCCGACTACGGCATGGTGGAGACCGTGGCCCACTTCACCGCCGCCCGGCACTTCCTGCCGAACGTGGACTTCATCATCGACATCGGCGGGCAGGACATGAAGTGCTTCAAGATCGAGGACGGCGCCATCAGCAACATCTTCCTCAACGAAGCCTGTTCCTCCGGCTGCGGCAGCTTCCTCCAGACCTTCGCCCAGGCCCTGGGCCACGACGTGAAGGAGTTCGCCGCCCTGGGCCTCTTCGCCGAGCGGCCGGTGGACCTGGGGAGCCGCTGCACCGTGTTCATGAACTCCAGCGTCAAACAGGCCCAGAAGGACGGGGCCACCATCGAGAACATCTCGGCGGGCCTGTCCATCAGCGTCGTCAAGAACGCCATCTATAAGGTCATCCGCGCCGCCAGCCCCGAGGAGCTGGGCCGGAACGTGGTGGTCCAGGGGGGCACGTTCTATAACGAGGCGGTCCTCCGGGCCTTCGAGAAGGAGATGGGCGTGGAGGTCATCCGCCCGGACATCGCGGGGCTGATGGGCGCCTTCGGCGCGGCCCTCTACGGCCGGGGCAAAGCCGCCCCCGGCCAGTCCAGCGCCCTGCTGGGGCGGGACGCCCTGGCGAACTTCTCCCAGGAGACAGAGAGCCGGTCCTGCGGCCTGTGCGGCAACAACTGCCAGCTCACGGTGAACACCTTCGCGGGGGGCGGGACCTTCATCAGCGGCAACCGCTGCGACCGCCCCGTCACCGGGAAGGCCGACAGCGGGGAGCGGAACCTGTACGCCTATAAGCGGGGACGGATCTTGAGCTACAAGCCCGTCCCCGGCAGGCGGGGGCGGATCGGCATCCCCCTGTGCCTGAACATGTGGGAGCTGCTGCCCTTCTGGCACGCCTTCTTCACGAAGCTGGGCTTCGCCGTGTACCACAGCCCCCTGTCCAGCCGGGACCTGTACCTGAAGGGCCAGGCCACGATCCCCAGCGACACCGCCTGCTTCCCGGCGAAGCTGGCCCACGGGCACATCCAATTCCTGTCCAAGCTGGGCCTGGACGCGATCTTCTACCCCTGCATGACCTATAACCTCGACGAGGGCTTGGGGGATAACCATTACAACTGCCCCGTCGTGGCCTACTACCCGGAGGTCATCGCCGGGAACTGCCCGGAGATCCGCGGCACGAAGTTCCTCTACGACTACGTGGGCCTCCACCGGCCCAAGGATTTCACCAAGAAGATCTATGACATCCTCCGCCGGCACTTCCCGGACATCACCAGGGGCGAGGTCAAGGAGGCCAGCGACGCCGCCTATGCCGAGTACGCCCACCACATGGCCCAGGTCCGGAAGGAGGGGGCCCGCATCATCGACCAGGCCCGGGCGGAGGGCCGGAGGATCGTCGTCCTGGCGGGCCGGCCCTACCACGTGGACCCGGAGATCAACCACGGCATCGACACCCTCATCACCCGCTTCGGCGCGGCGGTGGTGACGGAGGATTCCGTCTCCGACCGGGTGGACAGATTCCCCACCACGGTCCTGAACCAGTGGACCTACCACTCCCGGCTCTATGCCGCCGCCAAATACTGCGTGGAGGCGCGGGACTGCGACCTGGTGCAGCTGGTCAGCTTCGGCTGCGGCGTGGACTCCATCACCACCGACGAGACCCAGGCCATCCTGCAGGCCGGGGGGAAGCTCTATACGGAGCTGAAGATCGACGAGATCACCAACCTGGGCGCGGTGCGCATCCGCCTGCGGAGCCTCTTCGCCGCCTTAGATGAACAGGAGTGAGCATATGGAAGCCCTGAACTATCCCAAATTCACGCCGGAGATGAAGGCGACCCACAAGATCCTCATCCCCAACATGGCCCCGGTGCAGTTCCGCATCCTGGCGGCGGTGATGGAGCAGGAGGGCTACACCTGTGAGCTGCTGGAGAACCGCGGCAGCCAGGTCAGCGAGCTGGGCCTCAAATACGTCCATAACGACACCTGTTACCCCGCCCTGCTGGTCATCGGCCAGTTCCTGGACGCCCTGGCCTCCGGGAAGTACGACCTGGACCACAC
>NZ_CAJUBK010000056.1 GCF_910584465.1 uncultured Oscillibacter sp. | reverse complement strand
ACGGAGTAGCCGGGGAAGTTGTAGTGGTGCATATAGCGCTTCTCCGTCTCCTCCCAGATGGTGTCCAGCTTCTGGTTGGCGGAGAGGGTGTCCAGGGTGACCACGGAGAGCACCTGGGTCTGGCCGCGGGTGAACAGGCCGGAGCCGTGGGCCCGGGGCAGGATGCCCACCTCGGAGCCCAGGGGGCGGATCTCGTTGCGCTGCCGCCCGTCCACGCGGTGGCCCTCCAGCAGCCACGCCTTGACGATCTTCTTCTGGAACTTATAGGTGATCTCGTCCAGGTACTTGTCCATCTCGGGGTACTCGTCCAGGAAGAGCTCGTGCCACTTCTCGACCAGGACGTTCCACCGGGCCTCCCGGACGTTCTTGTCGTCGGTGTCCATGGCGGCCTTGGCCTCGTCCATGGTGGCGGCGACGATCTTCTCGAACAGCTCCTCGTCGAAGTCGGCGTGGGGGTAGTCGAACTTCTCCTTGCCGATCTCGGCGACCATCCGCTCGATGAGGGCGACCTGCTTCTGGTTCTCCTCATGGGCCATCTGGATGGCCTTGAACATGGTGTCGTTGTCCACCTCGTTGGCCCCGGCCTCGATCATGACGACCTTTTTGCCGGTGGAGACCACGGTCACGTCCAGGTCGGAGACCTTGCGCTCCTCGCTGGTGGGGTCGAGGACCAGCCTGCCGTCCACGAGGCCCACCTTCACCGCGCCCACGGGGCCGTTCCAGGGGATGTCGGAGATCGCCAGGGCGGCGGAGGCGCCGATCAGGCCGCAGATCTCGGGGGAGCAGTCGTGGTCCACGCTCATGACGGTGGCCATGATGGACACGTCGTTGCGGAAGTCGTGGGGGAACAGGGGGCGGATGGGCCGGTCGATGACCCGGCTGGTCAGGACGCCCTTCTCGCCGGGGCGGCCCTCCCGGCGGTTGAAGCTGCCGGGGATGCGGCCCACGGAGTAGAGCTTCTCCTCAAAGTCCACGCTGAGGGGGAAGAAGTCGATGCCGTCCCGGGGCCGGGCGGAGGCGGTGACGCACACCAGCACGCGGGTGTCGCCATAGCCCACCATGACGGCGGCGTTGGCCAGCTCCGCCAGCTTCCCGACCTCCAGGGTCAGGGGGCGGCCCGCCAGGTCCATCTCATACTTGCGGTAGTGGGGGAACTGTCTTTGGGTGATGATGGTAGACATAGATACGCTCCTTTTCATTATCATCGGTCGTCCGGGAGCAGTCCTTTTCGTATTTGAAAGGTCGTCCGGCCCGTCCCGGGCGATCTTTCAAACACAAAAAGCAACGGCCCCCGGCGGGGTGGATGGGATCGCTACACGGAAAACAGGGCGGCGAGTGTCCGCCGCCCTGTTCGCGTCTCACTTACGGATGCCCAGCTTCGCGATGAGGGCGCGGTAACGCTCCACATCCTTCTTCTGGAGGTAGTCCAGGAGGCTGCGGCGCTTACCGACCATCTTCAGGAGGCCGCGGTTGGAGTGCTTGTCCTGCGGGTTCTGGCGCATGTGCTCGGTGAGGACGTTGATGCGCTCGGTGAGGATGGCGATCTGGACCTCGGGAGAGCCGGTGTCGGACTCGTGGGTGCGGTTGGCGTTGATGATCGCGGTCTTTTCTTCTTTGCGGAGCATAGTGGTTTCCACCTTTCCTTGATGTCCCCCGCAAAACTGTGCTCCGGGCCGGTGAACTTCCACGGGACAAAGCTTTGGGGGCGGTCGTTCTGTCCGCTGGGCGGACTCGTTAACTGTACCACAGGGGCCTGCCGTTGTAAAGGGGATTTTTGAAAAAACCCCAAAAAAGAGCTCTCCTCAGGTCTCGTTCGGCTTCTCCAGCACGGCATAGGCATAAAATCGGCTGGTCGTGGCGTCGTTCACCGTCTTGAGCATCTTGACGCTCCAGCCCTGTTCCAGGTATCCGTTCACCTCATCCAGGCTGCTGCCCCGGAGCAGGATCACCTTCTCCATCTCCCCGCCTCCTATCTGATCTAAAGGATGGTCCCACCTTATCACGACTCGCTCTTTTTTGCAAGCCCCCTTGACAAACCTGCCCGGCTGTGTTAATTTCATTAATACAGTTAATACAGTCCACTACAGTTGCGGCGGGCCTCCGCCGCGGAAGGGAAGGTATATGCGGTGATCAGCCTCAATTACCGGGACTCCCGGCCCATCTACGAGCAGATCATGGACGGGCTGCGGAAGCTGATCGTCACCGGCGCCATCGCTGCCGACGAGAAGCTCCCGTCGGTCCGCGCCCTGGCGACCCAGCTGTCCATCAACCCCAACACCATCCAGCGGGCCTATAACGAGCTGGAGGGCCAGGGGTACATCTACTCCGTCCCCGGCAAGGGCAGCTTCGCCACCGGGGACACCGGCGCCGACACGGCCCGCCGCCAGGAGCTCTGGGAGAAGGCCCGGGAGCTCGTGGCCGAGCTGCGCTACCTCGGCGTCACACAAGGGGAGCTCACGGCTCTCCTTGAGGGAGAGCCGTCCGGCGGGGTCCCCGCCGGGACCCAGAAGGAGGGAACACGATGATCCAAGTCGAGAACACCGTCAAGCGCTTCGACGGCTTCGCCGCCCTGGACGGCGTGACGCTCAGCGTCCCCGCCGGGAGCGTCTACGGCCTGGTGGGGCCCAACGGCGCGGGGAAATCCACCCTGATCCGCTGCCTCACCGGCATCTACCGCCAGGACGAGGGCTCCCTCTCCATCGACGGCTCCCCCATCTGGGAGGACGAGGCCCTGAAGTCCCGCGTCGCCGCCATCGCCGACGACTGGTACTACTTCCCCCAGGCCAGCATCCGGGACATGTGCCGGTTCTACCGGGGGTTCTACCCCCACTTCTCCATGGAGCGCTATGAGAAGCTGAAGGAGGTCTTCCAGATCGACGAGAAGCGCCAGCTCCGCCGCCTCAGCAAGGGGATGCAGAAGCAGGCCGCCTTCTGGCTGACCCTCAGCGCCATGCCGGACTACCTGATCCTGGACGAACCGGTGGACGGGCTGGACCCCGTCATGCGGCGGCAGGTCTGGTCGTTGGTCCTGGGGGACGTCAGCCAGCGGGGGACCACGGTGCTGGTGTCCTCCCACAACCTGCGGGAGCTGGAGGACGTGTGCGACCACGTGGGCATCCTGGACCACGGCAGGGTCCTGCTGGAGCGGTCCCTGGCCCAATTGCAGGACAACATGGTCAAGCTCCAGGTGGTCTTCAAGGACGGCGGCGGCGTCCCGGAGGGCCTGCCGGTCCTCCACGCCTCCCAGGTGGGGCGCATCCACACCCTCATCATGCGCATGAGCGCGGGGGACGCCCAGACCCTCCTGGCGACCTACGGCCCCATGCTGGTGGACGCCGTGCCGCTGACGCTGGAGGAGATCTTCATCTACGAGTTGGGAGGTGCCGACTATGCGGTCAAAGACATCGTTCTTTAATCCGACGCTGTTCAAGAAGGACCTCACGCGCTTCTGGCCCCTGTGGGGCGGCGCGTCGGCCCTGGGGGCGCTGGCTCCCCTGTACCTGCTGATGTGCCTGATCGACGAGGGCTTCCGCTCCTACGCCGGGCAGGGCCTGGAGGTCACGCAGCTCTACTACGCGGCCCTGGCCTACGGCGTGCCCGTCATCTCCCTGATCTACGCCGCCCTGTGCGCCCTGGCCGTGTGGGGCTGGCTGTACAACCCCCGGAGCGTGGGGCTGTACCACTCCCTGCCCATCACCCGGAAGGGCCTCTTCACCACCAGCTTCCTCTCCGGCATGGCCATGATGCTGATCCCCTACGCCGTCGTGGGCGGGCTGCTGGTGGTCATCTCCCTGGCGTCGGGGACCTTCGAGCCCGTGGGGGTCCTGGTGACCACCCTGGGCGTCCTGGGGGAGACGCTGTTCTACTTCGCCGCGGCCACGGCGGTGGTCTTCGTCACCGGGAACCCCTTCGCCTTCGCCGCGTTCTACTTCATCTTCCAGTTCCTGGGCTTTTTCGCCGAGTGGCTGATCACCATGCTGATGAACATGTTCTACTTCGGCGTGGACGAGACCTACCGGGGCGCGGCGTCCTTCCTCAGCCCTACGATCCATCTGGTGGATCATGTGGGCGTCCAGGGCCAATATGAGCAGATCGTCACCGCCGACGGCTGGATCGAAAACGGGGACCTGCTGTGGGTCAAACTGACCAACGGCTGGCTCATCGCCGTGTACGCCCTGGTGGGCGTGGTCCTCCTGGGGTGCGCCTGGGCGCTGTACCGCCGCCGGAGGAGCGAGTGCGCCGGGGACGTGGTGGCCGTGGGCTGGATGAAGCCCATCTTCCGCTACGGCGTGGCCCTCTGCGCCGCCGTGTCCGGCGGGGCGCTGCTGTACGCCCTCATCTGCGCGGACCTCTTCCAGGAGGGCCAGTGCGCCGACCCGGTCCCCATGGCCGTGTGCATGGCCATCGCCGGGATCGTGGGCTACTACATCGCCTCCATGCTGCTGGCCAAGTCCCTCAGGGTCTTCCAGGGCAGCCGCAGGGGCGTGCTGGGGACGGCCGTGGCCGCCGCGGCCATCTGCTGCGTCATCGCCGCCGACCCCTTCGGCGTGGAGGGCTGGGTCCCCTCCGCCGGGGAGCTGGAGAGCCTCACCGTCAACTTCCATGGCTCCTACGGCCGCGGCGCCGGCGCCACGGTGTCGGACCCCGGCGTCATGCTGAAGGTCCTGGACGCCGCCATCCTCGTGACGGAGCGGGCGGACGACCTGGACCGGGACCGGGAGACGGACGATGAGGCGTATATCACCTTCAACCTGACCTACCGCTACCCGGAGGGACGGCCCGTCTACCGCTACTACCGGTTCCCCGCCGCGGCCAACGAGGGGATCACCCAAATGCTGGCCAGGCTGGCGTCGGACCCGGACATCCAGGAGGCCAACATCTTCGACACCGTGACCCCGGGAGAGGACGTCAACATCGCCGCTTCCCGGCTCACCGGCGCGCATCTCAGCGGCCTGTACGGCCCGGGGGCGGAGGGGCCGGCGGATCTGGACCTGACGCTCCAGCAGGCCCAGGCCCTGGAGGAGGCCGTCCGGCGGGACATCCAGGCCGGGCACTTCGGGAAGACGCTGTTCCTCCCCACCTATGAGGAGTACGCCTCCGCCGCCTGCACCGGCGAGCTCCAGCTGTATTACCACCTCACCCTGCGGCAAAGCGACCGCCACGGCGAGAACTACACCCACAGCGACTGGGTGTCCATTGGCCTGTCCACGTACTGCACCGAGACCATCCAGGCCCTGGAGGACCTGGGCATCCTGGGCCTGGACCGCCGCCTCTTGACCGAGGCGGAGCGGGACGCCATGGACGCGGGCAGGATCCCCTACACCTACGAAGATCCCTATATCGGGTATCGCAAGGAGGGCCTCCTCCCTGCGGATGCCGTCTCCCCCGCGTCCTCGGCGGTCCACCCCGAGTATTCCTACTGACCTATGGCAGGGAGACGCGGCGGGGCGGACGGACGGCTGAGGATCCTCCGGCTCTGCGCCGTCCTGGCGGCCCTGACGGCGGCGGTGCTCATCACGGCCGCCGTCCGGCTGACCGGCCGGGCCTCCCTGCCCGCCCGGGCGGAGGAGGACCTCCCGGCGTACGTGGTCCGGGACCTGCTGGACGTGAACGAGTGGTCCCGCCCGGGCGAGCCCTTGAAAAAGGTCCGGGGCGTGGTCCTGCACTACGTGGGCAACCCCGGCACCACCGCCCAGGCGAACCGGGACTATTTCGAGTCCCTGGCGGACGGGGCCCTGGAGACCTACGCCTCCAGCCACTTCATCGTGGGCCTGGAGGGGGAGGTCCTCCAGTGCGTCCCCCTGACGGAGATCGCCTACGCCTCGAACGGCAGGAACGGGGACACCGTCTCCGTGGAGGTCTGCCACCCGGACGGGACGGGGGAGTGGTCCCCGGTGACCCGCGCCCGGGTGGTGGAACTGACGGCGTGGCTGTGCCGGGCGTTCCGCCTGGACCCGGAGGAGGACGTGATCCGGCACTACGACGTGACGGGGAAGCTCTGCCCGCTGTACTACGTGGAGCACCCGGAGGAGTGGGAGGCGCTCCGGGCGGACATCGCCGCCGGGATGGACGCGCAGGAGGCGGCGGAGCGGGCGGGCTGAAAAATTTTTTGAAAATTTTCCAAAAGAGTGAAACAAAACCGCCCTTCGAATCGTCTATCCTATAGACACGATCCCATGATCAAAGACAGGAAGGAGCCCCCCTTATGGAGCAGAGCAAAACCGCGGAGAACTTGTGGCGCGTCTGGGTCGATACCCGCCGCCGCGTCGTGTCCTTCCATGAGGAGGAGGACTGCAAGCTTTTGGAGTTCCGGGACCGGGACCTGTTTTTCAGCTGCATCGAGCAGTACACCGGGAAGCAGTACCGATACCAGTGACGGCGACATAGACGACCTAAGAGAGGGAGGCCGGACGGCCTCCCTCTCAGCCTGTCGAAAAGGCATTTTCGACAGGCTGAGCAAGTTTTCAGGGCTTTTTGAAAGTCCTGGAAACTTATCGATCAAAAACGAGAGGGACCCTTCCTGGGTCCCTCTCGTAGCTCTCTCCCTTCCCGCCGAGGAAGTCCCCTCTCCTTTTTCGGCACTCTGAGAGGGAGGCCGGACGGCCTCCCTCTTTCTCATGCCCCGCTGTCATACGATGAACCCCCCGTCGGCGGTCAGCACCTGCCCGGTGATGAACCCCGCCCGCTCCGAGGCCAGGAAGGCCACGGCCTCCGCCACGTCCTCCGGCCTCCCCAGGCGGCCCAGGGGGGTCTCCTCCACCAGCATGGCCTGCGTCTCCCTGCCCAGGGCCCGGACCATATCCGTCTCGATGCACCCCGGCGCCACGCAGTTCACCCGGATCTTCGACGGGGCCAGCTCCAGCGCCAGGGAACGGGTCAGGCCGATGACGGCCGCCTTGGTGCAGGAATAGGCCGTCTCGCAGCTCCCGCCCCGGAGGCCCCAGATGGAGGAGATGTTGACGATGCACCCCCGCTTCTCCGAGAGCATATGGGGCAGGGCGGCCCGGACCGCGTTCCGCGGCCCCGTCAGGTTCACCGCCAGGAGGCGGTCCCACGCCTCGTCCTCCAAGTCCTGGAACAGCCCCTGGTGGGAGATCCCGGCATTGTTGACCAGCAGCTCCACCGGCCCCAGGGCCTCCTCCGCGGCCCGCACCATGGCCTCCACCGCGGCCCGGTCCGCCACGTCCGCCTGGAAGGCCATGGCGGCGCGGCCCTGGGCGCGGAGGTCCGAGACGAGCTCCTCCGCCGCGTCCCGGCGTTCCAAATAACCGACGCACACCGGCCAGCCCTCCCGCGCCAGGACGGCGGCAACGGCCCGCCCGATGCCCCGGGAGGCCCCGGTGACCAAGGCAGATCTCCTCATAGGATCCGCTCCTCCCCTTCCGTGTCGTGAGCCGTCCGCTAAAAAGGAAGGCACGCCGGATGGCGTGCCTTTTTCCTGGTGGACGATACAGGACTCGAACCTGTGACCCCCTGCACGTCAAGCAGGTGCTCTAGCCAGCTGAGCTAATCGTCCGAAGCGAACACATATAAGATACACGAACTCCCCATGTTTGTCAAGCCTTTTCTTTCGTTTTCCCATTTTTCTTTCGATCCGCCCCAGGCCCGCGGGAGCCCGGGCCCCAGGCGGGCCCGGCCGCGCGGCGCTGGAGAGGCCCTCAGCGGCTGAGCCGCTGAGGGCCTCGGGGGACGGCTCAGCCCTTGCACACGGGCACGGTCCAGCCCTTGCTGTCGGGGATCCTGCCCCACTGGATGCCGGTCATGGTGTCGTAGAGCTTCTGGGTGACGGGGCCGATCTCCCCGCCGTTGATGAAGACCTTGTCGCCCTTCCAGTCCAGCTCCTTGACGGGGGAGATGACGGCGGCGGTGCCGGTGCCGAAGACCTCCTCCAGCTTGCCCGCGTGGCCGGCCTCCATCACGTCGGCGATGGCCAGGGGGCCCTCGACGACCTCATAGCCCCAGTCCTTCAAAAGCTCGATGCAGCTGCGGCGGGTCACGCCGGGGAGCACGGTGCCGGTGCAGGCGGCGGTGTAGATCTTCCCGTCGATCTTGAACATGATGTTCATGCTGCCGACTTCCTCGACGTACTTCTTCTCCACGCCGTCCAGCCAGAGGACCTGGGCGAAGCCCTTCTCCTCGGCCAGCTCGCCGGCCTTGATGGAGGCGGCGTAGTTGCCGCCGCACTTGGTGAAGCCGGTGAGGCCGGGGGCGGCGCGGACATACTCGTCCTCCACGTAGATGCGCACGGGATCGATGCCCTCGGCGTAGTACGCGCCGGAGGGGGCGCAGATGATGCAGAAGGTATAGTGCTTGCTGGCGTGGACGCCGAGGCCGACGTCCGTGGCGAAGACGAAGGGCCGGATGTACAGGGAGGCGCCGTCGATATGGGGCACCCAGTCCTTCTCCAGCTCCACCAGGGCCTTCACGGCCTGGACGAAGTCCTCCACGGGGATCTGGGGGACGCACATCCGGTCGGAGGAGTCCTGCATCCGCTGGGCGTTGCACTCGGGGCGGAAGAGCTGGACCACGTCATCGGCGGTGCGGTACGCCTTCATGCCCTCGAACAGCTCCTGGGCATAGTGGAAGACGACGGTGGCGGGATCCATGGGGAAGGGCGCGTAGGGGACGATGCGTGGATCGTGCCAGCCCTCGCCGGCGGTGTAATCCATGACGAACATGTGGTCGGTGAAGATCTTGCCGAAGCCCAGCTTGTTCTCGTCGGCGGGCTTCGCCTTGGGCGCGGCGGTCTTGGTGATCTTGATATCCAGCATGATGGACACTCCTATCCTTCGTTATTGGGGGGACGGGCCCCCGGCGCCGGGCCGGGGCCCGGTTTCTCACTTTGAACGATTATATGCCCGCCTCCCGGCAAAGTCAAGCGGCAAAGCGGCAAAAAGGGAGGGGCGCGGAGCCCCTCCCCCAAAAGGACGCGCCGGACCGCCCGTCAGGCGGGAGCGCCGCAGGCCATCCCGCGGTGCAGGGCCTCCAGGTTCAGAGGCACCAGCTTCGCCTTGGCCCCGGTGAACATCTCTTGGATCATGTGCTCGATGGTCTCGGGCTTCAGCACCCCCGTGGCGGCGACGTAGGCCCCCAGCATGACCATGTTGGCCACCTTGGCGTTGCCCAGCTCCGCCGCGATCTCGTCACAGGGCACGTACACGGCCTTCACATCGTCCCGCCGGACCTTGTCGGGGACGATGCTGCTGTTGACGAACACCGTGCCGCCGGGGGCGGCGGAGCCCTCGAACTTGGCCAGGGCGGCCCGGTTCATGGCGATGACCTCGCTGGGGCGCTCCACCAGGGGCGCGCCGATGCGCCCGTCGCTGATGATGACCGTGCAGTTGGCGGTGCCGCCCCGCATCTCGGGGCCGTAGGAGGGCACCCAGGAGGCCTCCAGATCCTCCTCCACGGCGGCTTCCACCAGGTTCTTGCCGATGGACATCACGCCCTGACCTCCAAAGCCGGACAGGATGACTTCCTTCTTCATCTCACATCGCCTCCGTATCCTTGATGACGCCCAGGGGATAGTACGCGGCCATATGCTCCATCAGCCACTGGTTGGCCTCCGCGATCTCCATGCCCCAGTTGGTGGGGCACGCCGCCAGCACCTCTATGAAGGTGAAGCCGTCCCCGGCCATCTGCCGGGCGAAGGCTTTCTTCAGGGCCTTCTTCGCCTTGTTCAGGTGGGGGATATCGGTGACGCAGACCCGCTCGGCGTAGACGCAGCCGTCCAGGGTGGCCAGCAGCTCGGCGACCCGGATGGGCATGCCCGCCTGCTCCTTCGTGCGGCCCAGGGGGGCGGTGGTGGCCTTTTGTCCGATCAGGGTGGTGGGGGCCATCTGCCCACCGGTCATGCCGTAGATGGCGTTGTTGATGAAGATGGTGGTGAACTTCTCCCCCCGCATGGCGGCGTGGACGATCTCCGCCGCGCCGATGGAGGCCAGGTCCCCGTCGCCCTGGTAGGTGAACACCGGCTGGGACGGATGGGTCCGCTTCACGGCGGTGGCCACCGCCGGGGCCCGGCCGTGGGCGGCCTCGATGGTGTCGAAAGAGAAGTAGTTCCCGGCGAACACCGCGCAGCCCACCGGGCACACGCCGATGGCCGTGCCCAGGGCCCCCATCTCCTCCAGGACCTCGCCGATCAGCTTATGTACGATGCCGTGGCTGCAGCCGGGGCAGTAGTGGAGCTCCGTGTCCTGCAGGCCCTTGGTCTTCTCATAGATCGCCGTCATCTCACCGGACCTCCTTCCAGGCGCTCAGCGCCGCCTGCTCGACTTCGGACACGCCGGGGATCGAACCGCCGCAGCGGCCGTAGAACCGGACGGGCTTGCGCTCGGCCACGGCCAGGCGCACGTCGTCCAGCATCTGGCCCAGGCTCATCTCCACGTCCAGCACCACCTTCACGCTCTCCTGGGACGCGATCTCCCGCAGGCGGGCGTAAGGGTAGGGCCACAGGGTGATGGGGCGGAACACGCCGGCCTTGACGCCCTGGCCCCGCAGCCCCTCCGCGGCGGTCTGGGCCACGCGGGAGGGCGTGCCGTAGGCCACGAAGACCACCTCGGCGTCCTCCAGCATGATCTCCTCCCAGCGGCACTCGTTGGCCTCCATCTCCGCCGTCTTCCGGGCCAGCTCCAGGTTGTGGGCCTCGCAGGAGGGGGCGTCGATCAGGAGGGAGGTGATGAAGTTGCTGTGCTCCCGCTCCCCCCGGCCGCAGGCGGCCCAGGTCTTCTCCGGCAGGCGGCGGGGCGTGCGCTCCTTCCAGACGATGGGCTCCATCATCTGCCCGATGAGGCCGTCCGCCAGGAGCACCACGGGGTTGCGGTACTGGTCGGCGATGTCGAAGGCCTCCTGGGTCAGGTCCGCCGCTTCCTGGATGTTGGCGGGGGCCAGGGTGATGGTGCGGTAGTCGCCGTTGCCGCCGCCCCGGGTGGCCTGGTAGTAGTCCCCCTGGGCGGGCTGGATGGAGCCCAGGCCGGGGCCGCCCCGCATCATGTTGACCACCACGGCGGGCAGCTGGCACGCCGCCATATAGCTGATGCCCTCCTGCTTCAGGCTGACGCCGGGAGAGGAGGAGGAGGTCATGGCCCGGACGCCGGACGCCGCCGCGCCGTAGACCATGTTGATGGCGGCGACCTCGGACTCGGCCTGGACGAAGACGCCGCCGCTGCGGGGCATGTGGAGGGACATGTACTCGGGGATCTCGTTCTGCGGGGTGATGGGATAGCCGAAGAAGCAGCGGCAGCCCGCCCGGATGGCGGCCTCAGCGATGGCTTCGCTGCCCTTCCAGATCTCTCGTTTCATGGGACGCGGCTCCTTTCAGTCTTTATGGATGGTGATGATGGAATCGGGGCACATCTTCGCGCAGCTGGCACAGCCGATGCAGGCGGCCTCGTCCGTGCAGGACGCGGGGTGGTAGCCCTTCACGTTGGTGCCTCCGTCCAGGGCCAGGATGTGCTTGGGGCAGGCGGTGACGCAGAGCCCGCATCCCTTGCACCGGTCCTGGCGGAAGGTGAGATGGATCGCCATGGGGCATGATCTCCTTTCCTTTTATCTCCTTTTTGTCTCCTTGTCCTCATCCGTCCCCATCATTCCCAGGGCCTCTTCATCCGGATCTCGATGGGGAACAGCGGCAGGTCCGCCAGCTGGTCCGCCAGCCGCTCCTCCGCCGCATGGCAGACGACGGGGATCCCGGTCCTCCGGGAGACCTCCTCCGCCAGGTCCGCGCCGGCGCGGACCACCTCCGCCGTGGTCTCGCCGCAGAGGTGGGTGTTGTTCACCAGCCCCGTGCAGGGCAGGCCCGTCACGGCCTCGATGCCCCGCAGGTACTCCACGGTGCCCTCCGCCGAGCGGACCTCCGGCCGGCTGGCGTTGACGAGGTAGAGGACCTGGCAGTCCTCCCGCAAAAGCCTGGCCCGCCAGCGGGCCAGCACCCTGGCCCCGGAGGGGTCGCCCCCCACGTCCAGCACCCCCCGGACCGTCCGATCCTCCAGCACGGACAGCAGCTCCGCCGGGAGGGCGGGCACGTCCGCGTCCGCGCAGGACTGGGGGGAGGCGATCAGGCGGACGCCCGCCGCCTCCAGCAGGTCGCGGCGCTCCCGGCTGCGGAAATAGGGGTCCACGATGTCCAGGTCCGCCAGGGCGGTCCGCTCCCCGTCCCCGGCCAGCGCCAGGGCGAGGTTCACGGAGAATTCGGTCTTCCCGGTGCCGTAGTGCCCGGTGACGATGGTCAGCCGGTGGGGGAAGCGTTCGGCGGCAGTCACGGCGGGGCCTCCTTCCGGGGACGGCGGTCATGTTGTCTAGTATATCCGTCCATTGTATGATGTCATTTTATACGAACTTTGGTCTGCTGTCAAGTCCTTCCTTGTTTTTTTTGGAGGGAGGCGTTATAGTACAGATATCGCCCGATCTTTCGAGAACGCCCGGCAGCCCCGCCGGAGGATGGAGGAACGTCTATGGAAGGCAAACGCGCCAAACTGTCGGAGCAGACGGCGGACCGGCTTTATGGATGGATCGTGGAGGAGCGCCGCTATCCCCCCGGCAGCAAGCTGCCCAACGAGAACGAGCTCAGCGAGGCCGTGGGGGTCAGCCGGACCACCCTGCGGGAGGCCATCTCCTTCTTGGTGGCCCAGGGCGTGCTGGACATCCAGCGGGGGAAGGGGACCTTCGTCGCCGGGGACCTCCCGGCCCCGGGGGTGGACCTGACGGCCCTGGCGGGCATCCGTTCCCGGGTCCGGGCCAAGGATCTTTTCGAGATGCGCCTGATCTTCGAGCCCGCCACAGTGGCCCTGGCCTGCCAGCGGGCCAGCGACGACGAGCTGGAGCAGATCCGCAAGAAGGCCGCCCGGGTGGAGCGCATCGCCGCCGAGGGGGGCAACTGGCCCCTGGCGGACCAGGAGTTCCACTGGGCCATCATCAAGGCGTCCCACAACGAGTATATGCGGCGGCTCTACCCCATCATCAACAGCGCCGTGGACGAGATCCTGCAGATCTCCCCCAGCCGCCAGCGGATGCAGGACATCGCCCTGGGGGACAACCGGATGATCCTGGACTTCCTCCTCCAGCGGGACGAGGCCGGGGCCCGGTACGCCATGAGCATCCACATGAAGCACCTCATCAACACCCTGCACGACTGATCCCAGGGGATCTTTTCGACAAAAACGCCGTCATCTCTTCCAAAGGATGACGGTGTTTTTTGTGCAGTATGCCGCTTGCTTTTTCCATATGCCCGCGCATCCCCTGGCAAAACTCACGATCCTTTCGTCCTTATTCACAAATTGTACACAAATTTGCTCAAACCCTCTTAACAAATCGCCGAGGCGGGTGTATAATGCCACTGCAAGCTGGGGGTCTCGGGATCCCCATGGAGGGGGCGCCCCCTCCATCGCCGTCCCTGGAGGGACGGCGGTCCCGGAGGGACGGATCGGAGGACGCTATGGAGATGACCCCTCAGGCATGCTTCGAGAAGCTGCTGAACGCCTATTCCCACAATTACGACGTCACCCGCGACGTGCCGTCGGAGGGCGGGACGTGGCCCGCCATGGCCCACTACTTCCTCCGAGACGAGCATTACCTCGTCCGCCGGGATAAGCAGTTCTACGCCACCGAGCAGCACGACTATACTTACTTCTACCTGACCGACCGTCTGGACGCCGCCCAGGCGCGGGAGCTGACCGCCCGGGCCCTGGAGACGGGCCTGGCGCAGATCCGGCCCCATAAGGAGCATATGAGCTCCTTCGTCACCCTGGTGGTCCTGGCGGGGGTCATCGACCCGGAGGCGAAGAAGGTCCTGAAGAAGACCCGCTTCCACAAGAATTTCAGGCTGGCACTCCATGGCTGGATGGAGTATCACATAGCAGCAATGGAATGTTCCACCGTGAGCTTCCTCTCCAATCCAGCCGGGAGGGGGGCCCGCAAGACCCTGGAGGCCAATTTCGCCTCCAAATGACCCCGGGGGAGAGGATCCCCCAAAACAAGATCATGAAAGAGGGAGAGTGTTTTCATGAACGGATTAGTACTTCTCATCATCAGCGTCGCTGTGCTGGTCGTCGGCTATATCTTCTATGGCCGCTGGCTGTGCAAGCAGTGGGGCGTCGGTGAGCTGGATAAGCCCACCCCGGCCCATGCCCTGGAGGACGGCATCGACTACGTCCCCGCCAAGGCCCCCATCCTGATGGGCCATCACTTCTCGTCCATCGCCGGCGCGGGCCCCATCACCGGCCCCATCGGCGCCGCCG
>NZ_CAJUBK010000055.1 GCF_910584465.1 uncultured Oscillibacter sp. | reverse complement strand
GTCCTGAAAACTTTTTTATCGAAAACGAAAGGGACCCTTCCTGGGTCCCTCTCGTGGCTCTCCTCCTTCCCGTCAGTGGAGCCCCCTGCTTTCTTGACACTCTGCCGGAGCGCCGGAGGGGATCCCCCTCCGGCGCTCCGCTTCATCCTCCCACCTTCTTCAGGTGCTTCGCCGCCGCTTTCAGCATCAGCTTCTTCGTGCCCGCACCCTCGAAGTCCACCTGGGCCAGCGCGTCGCCGCCCATGGGCTGGACGGACCGCACGACCCCCCGGCCGAAGGCCCCATGCTCCACCCGGTCCCCCTGGGCCAGGACCAGGGAGGGCGCCGCCGCGGTCCGGCTCGCCTCCGCCCGGAGCGTCTCCCGGTACGAGGGGCGGGCGGGACGGGCCCCCGCGGTCCGCGGGGCGCCGCCGGAGGCCGCCCCGCCGAACGCGCCGCCGCCGTAAGCGCCGCTGCCATAGGCCCCGAAGCTCCCTCCGGCCTCCAGCTCCCTGCCTTCCCAGAGGATATCCTCCTCGGGGATCTCCTCCAGGAAGCGGGAGGGGCGGTTGCTGGAGGTCCGGCCGTAGAGCATCCGCTGGCGGGCGTTCGTCAGGGTCAATCGCTCCTTGGCCCGGGTCATGGCCACGTAGCACAGCCGCCGCTCCTCCTCCAGCTCCTCCTCCTCGAACTGGGCGCTGCTGCCGGGGAAGATGCCCTCCTCCATGCCCACCACATACACCCGCGGGAACTCCAGGCCCTTGGCCGCGTGGATGGTCATCATGGTCACGCAGTCGCCGTCCTCCCCCAGGGAGTCCAGGTCCGTGTAGAGCGCGACCTCGTTGAGGAAGCCGGACAGCGTGGCGTCCTCCGGCTGGCGGTCCAGGAAGCCCAGGATGTTGGACTTCAGCTCCTGGACGTTCTCCAGGCGGCCCCAGCTCTCCATGTCGTCCTTGTCCCGCAGGGCCTGGGCATAGCCGGTCTGTTCGCACACGGCGTCATAGAACTCCGGCAGGGCCAGGTCCCCTCCCGCCCTGCGCAATCCGTCGATCAGGTCCGCGAACTTCAAGAGCTTCCCGGCGGCGCTCTTCAGCTCCGGGAAGAGGTCCGCGTTGCGGAGGATCTCGTAGAGGGAGGCCCCCTGCTCCGCCGCCAGGGCCCCCACCTTGTCCATGGTGGCCGCGCCGATGCCCCGGGCGGGGCTGTTCACGATGCGCCGCAGGCGCAGGTCGTCCAGGGGGTTGTTCACCACGCAGAGGTAGGCCAGCATGTCCTTGACCTCCGCCCGGTCGAAGAACTTCATGCCCCCCACCACTTTATAGGGCACGCCGTCCCGGCGCATGGCATATTCCAGGGCGTTGGACTGGGCGTTCATCCGGTAGAGCACGGCGGCGTCCCGGAAGCGGCCCCCCCGGCCCACCGCCGCCAGGATGTCCCCCACCACGAAGGCGGCCTCGTCGCTCTCGTTCAAAACGGTGCGCACCGCCACCGGCTCGCCGCTGCCGTTCTCGGTCCAGAGGGTCTTGCCCTTGCGGCCCGTGTTGTTGCGGATGACGGCGTTGGCCGCGTCCAGGATGTGCTGGGTGGAGCGGTAGTTCTGCTCCAGGCGGATGACCCGGGCGTTCGCGTACTGCCGCTCGAAGTTCAGGATGTTCTCGATGTTCGCCCCCCGGAAGCGGTAGATCGACTGGTCGTCGTCGCCCACCACGCAGAGGTTCTCCCGCCCCCCCGCCAGCAGGCCCGTCAGGAGGTACTGGAGGTGGTTCGTGTCCTGGTACTCGTCCACCAGGACGTAATGGAACTTGTCCTGATAATAGGCCAGGACCTCCGGCTCCCGCTGCAAGAGCGTGACGGTGTGGTAGATGATGTCGTCGAAGTCCAGGGCGTTGGCGGAGGCCAGCTTGGCCTGATAGGCGCGGTAGACCCTGGCCGCGCGGCTGAGCCGCCAGTCATGGTCCCCGTCGTGCCGGCGCGCGAACTCCTCCGGGCCCTGGTACTGGTCCTTGGCGGCACTGATGATGGAGAGCAGGCTCTTGGGGTCGAAGGCTTTGCTGTCCAGCCCCAGGTCCTTCACCACGTCCTTGAGCACCCGCTTGGAATCGTCCGTGTCGTAGATGGTGAAATCCTTGCCGAAGCCCAGGCGCTCGATGTCCCGCCGGAGGATGCGGACGCAGGCGGAGTGGAAGGTGGAGGCCCAGACGTCCCCCGCGGCGGGCCCCAGGCGGAGGGCCAGGCGGTCCTTCAGCTCCCCCGCCGCCTTGTTGGTGAAGGTGATGGCGGCGATCTGCCAGGGCTTGGGCACGTCCACGGCGCACAGCCGCCGGGCCCGGTCGAACTCCAGGGCGTCCGGCTCCGCGGGGAACTGCTCCAAAAACGCCAGGTCCTCCTCCGTCGCGCCGGCGGGGGCGCCGTCGCAGTCGCTGCCCCGGCCATAGGTCAGGAGGTTGTACACCCGCTGGATGAGGACGGTGGTCTTGCCGCTCCCGGCCCCGGCCAGGAGCAGGAGGGGCC
This sequence comes from uncultured Oscillibacter sp., assembly GCF_910584465.1. GTDB lineage: Bacteria > Bacillota > Clostridia > Oscillospirales > Oscillospiraceae > Oscillibacter. The sequence continues at coordinate 11,767 of NZ_CAJUBK010000055.1, read as the reverse complement.
CCTCGGTCGTCATGGCGGCCCTGCGCTGCATCGGGTTCAGCTGCCGGAGGTCCCCGGCGATGACCGCCCGCCGGGCGGCGGCGTAGCGTCGGTCGAAGTCGTTCATAGATCCACCTGTCCTCTCGTTCGTTTGTCGTCCCTGCCTATTTTAGGACAAGATCCGCCTCCGGTCAAGCCCCAGCGGCGGGGCGGGAACGCCTCCGTCTCCGTGGATCGGGCCGCGGGAGGCAGATCCAGGCAAGTTTTTGTTGACACCTTTTGAACGAGTATGGTATACTGTCCCATGCGTCGGATGACGTTCTCGATCATGTATGCCGCGCCGCCCCGTCCCGAGACGGGCGGTGTTGGGAAAGCGCCGCCCCGCCGGGAGACCGCAGGGCGGACGGAATACGGACAGGAGGTGTCTCAACAATGGCGACTAAACGTACCTATCAGCCCAAGAAGCTCCATGGCCAGAAGGTCCACGGCTTCCGCAAGCGCATGGCTACCGCCAACGGCCGCAAGGTCCTGGCCCGCCGCCGCGCCAAGGGCCGCGCCCGCCTCTCCTATTGAGCGGCAGGAGACACTTGAACACGAGTCCTGACAGGGGCGGCTGGGGTCGTTGGGATCCCTCCGTCCCTTGTGCTGGTACTCATCGCTGGGAGGCCGGTCTATGAAAGCGGCGGTGACGCTGAAAAAGAATCATGAGTTCCGCCGCCTGTACCAGAAGGGCGCGTCGGCGGTGGGGGGCGCCATGGTGGTCTACTGCCGGAAGAACCGGCTGGGGCACGGCCGCCTCGGCGTCACCGTCTCCACGAAGCTGGGGGGCGCCGTGGTCCGCAACCGGGCCCGCCGCCGCCTGCGGGAGGTCTACCGGCTCAACGCCCCGCGGCTGCGCCCGGGCTGGGACATCGTCCTGGTGGCCCGGGGGAGGGCCCTCACCGCCCCGTGGAAGGAGCTGAACGACACCTTCCTGCGCCTTTGCCGGAAGCTGGGCCTCCTGGGGGACGCGTCATGAAGCAGATCCTGATCTTCCTGGTGCGGTCCTACCGGCGGTATATCTCCCCCTGCCGCCCCCCGTGCTGCAACTATATCCCCACCTGCTCCCAGTACGCCCTGGAGGCGCTGGAGAAGTACGGGGCGGTGAAGGGGAGCTGGCTCGCGTTCAAGCGGATCCTCAGATGCAACCCTTTCCACAAGGGAGGGTACGACCCCGTGCCCTGAGGGGGGAGGGACATCCCCCCACTGAACAAAACGAGAGGAACGAATTATGTTTTCAACCATCGGATACATCATCTGTATCCCTTTCGCCTGGCTGGTGCGGCTGTTCTACAACCTGACCGGCTCTTATGGCATGGCCATCATCCTCTTCACCCTGGTGATCAAGCTGATCATGCTCCCCTTCCAGATGAAGTCCAAGAAGAGCATGATGCGCATGAGCCGGATGAACGGCAGGCTCCAGGAGATCCAAAAGAAATACGCCAACAACCAGACCAAGCAGGCCGAGGAGATGCAGAAGCTCTACGCCGAGGAGGGGGTCAACCCCATGTCCGGCTGCCTGTGGAGCTTCCTGCCCTTCCCGGTGCTCCTGGCGCTGTACTCCATCATCCGCCAGCCCATCACCCACTTCATGACGCTCTCCTCGGACGTGGTGCAGCAGATGGTGGACGCCGTCGCGAAGGCCGGGCTGAGCCTGGAGGGCATCGCCCAGATGAAGGACGGGGCCGCCGTGGTCCGGGACGGCGTGACCCAGCTCATGCCCTACGGGCAGATCAACCTGGTCACCACCATCTCCTCCCAGCTGCCGGAGGTCGGGTCCTCCGTGGAGGGGTGGATCAACATGGACTACACCTCCTTCGGGCTGGACATGGCGGCCGATCCCTGGAGCATGGTCAAGGGCTTCAGCTTCTCCTGGGCGGCCATCGGGCTGATCCTGATCCCGATCCTGGCCGGCGCCAGCCAATTCCTCCTGACCCGGATCACCATGAAGCACCAGCCCGCCGCCGACGCCTCCGCCAACGCCATGAACCGCACCATGATGTTCATGCCACTGTTCTCCGTGTATATCGCCTTCACCATGCCCGCGGCCCTGGGCCTGTACTGGATCGCCCAGAGCGGCATCTCTGCCGTGCAGGAGTTCCTCATGGGCAGGTTCTTCAACAAGCGGATGGAGGAAGAGGAGAACGCCCGCTATGAGGCCCGTCAGGCGGAGCGGAAGCGCAAGATGGAGGAGGCCAAGCTCCTCCAGGAACAGCAGCGCCAGCAGGCCTCGCAGAAGCAGACCCTGAAGGAAAAGCAGAAGGCCGCCCGGGACGCCAAGGCCGCCAAAGCCGCCAAGGCCGGCTCCGCCACCACGGAGGCCGGACGGGTGGGGGACAGGCCCTACGCCCGGGGCCGGGCCTACAAGCCGGACCGTTATGACGAAACGTAAAGGTGGAAGCCGATATGAGAGACTATATTGATGTGACGGGCAAGAACGAGGACGAGGCCATCACCAAGGCCCTGGCCCAGCTGGGCCTGGACCGGGACGACGTGTCCGTGGAGGTCCTGGAACGGGCGAAGTCCGGCTTCCTGGGCATCGGCGCCAGTCCCGCGAAGATCCGCGTGTACTACGGTCCCGAGGAAGGCCCCGCGGAGCCGGAGCCGGCGCCCGCCGTCCGTGAGGAGCCCCGGCGGGAAGAGCCCCGGCGGGAGGAGCCCCGCAGGGAGGAGCCCCGCAGGGAAGAGGCCCCCAAGCCCCGCCGCCCCGTCTCGGAGAAGCGGGAGCCCCGGAAGGAGCGCCCCGCCCCCGAGAAGAAGGAACGCCCCGCCCCGCCCCGGCGGGAAGCCCCCGCGCCCCTGGCCGCAAATCTTGGCGCGGAAGCGGACGACGAGAAGGCCCAGGCGATCAAAAGCTTCCTCTCCGGGCTGCTGGAGCACATGGACAGCGCCGCGGAGATCAAGGTGTACCTGCCGGAGAAGGGGCGGTACAAGGTCATCCTGGAGGGCCAGGGCCTGGGGGCCCTGATCGGCCGCCGGGGGGAGACCCTGGACGCCATCCAGCAGCTGACCAGCTACGCCGTCAACCGGGGCGGCGGGCCCAGGGTCCGCATCCACCTGGACGCGGAGAACTACCGGGCCAAGCGGGAGCAGAGCCTCCAGCACCTGGCCCGGAAGGTGGCGGGCAAGGTGGTCCGCTACCGCCGCAGCGTCACCCTGGAGCCGATGAACGCCTACGAGCGGCATGTGATCCACACCGCCCTGCAGGACTTCGACGGCGTGACGACCTACTCCACCGGCACCGACCCCAACCGCCGGGTCGTGGTCTCCTTCGACCGGGGGGAGCTCCCCCCTCGGGAGAAGAGGTACCAGAGCGAGCTTTGATCCACCCCGGCGGCAGGCCGGAACGGTACGGATCTGCACGATATCAGAGAGGGGCCATGCCTGGCGGCATGGCCCCTCTCTCTTCATCCTTCATCTGGCCCGGAGGTTTTCCACGGTCCCTCCCTCCGGCGTGACGTTCACCGTGCGGCAGGTCGTATAGACCACCATGCCGGGACGGCCCCCGGCGGGCTTCTTCACGTTCCGGACCTCCGTATAGTCCACGGGGACGTTCCCGCTCCCCCTGGCCTGGGAGAACCACGCCGCCAGCATGGCCGCCTGGGCGACGTCCTCCGCGGAGGGGGACGGCCCCCCGGCGCAGCGGAGGATGACGTGGGAGCCGTGGATCTTCTGGGCATGGAGCCACAGGTCCCGGCGGTCCGCGTCCTTCAGGGTCAGCTTGTCGTTCTGCCGGTTGTTCCGGCCCACCTGGACCCGGAAGCCGCCGCCCGTGCGGAACTCCCAGGGGGCGGCGGGGCGGGCCTTCTCCTTCTTCCCCCTGCCCTGCTTCTTCAGGAAGCCCGCCTCCCGCAGCTCTTCCCGGATGTCCAGGAAGTCCTGCTCCGTCTCCGCCTGGGCGATCTCCGCCAGGACGCTCTCCAGGTACTCCAGGTCCCGCCCCGCGATCCCCATCTGCTCCCGGAGGTACTTCTCCGCCGTCTTGGCCTTGGTGTAGCGCTTGTAGTACTTGGCGGCGTTCTGCTGGGGGCTGAGCAGGGGGTCCAGGGGGATCGTGACGGGGGCGCCGCCGTCGTAGTAGTCCTCGCACTCCAGCCTGCTCTGCCCCCGCTCCATCCGGAAGAGGTTCGCGGTGATCAGGTCGCCCTGGATCCGGAGCTTGTCCCGCTCCTGGGTCTGGGCGTACTCCTTCTCCTGGAGGGCCAGCTTCCGCCGGAGGCGGTCCCGCGCCGTCGAGGCCGCCCGGAGGAGGTCCGCTCCCCGCTGGCGGGCCCGCTCCTGCCGCTCCCGGGCCTCGTAGAAGGCGTCCAGCAGGGCGGAGAAGCTGCCGTATACCACCGTCTCCGCCGCGCCGCCGTATTGCTCCACGGGGACGCAGGCGAAGTCCAGGGGCCTGCCGTCCCGCAGGAGGCAGACCGGGAGGAAGTCCTCCCTGCGGATCCGGTCCAGGAACGCCTCCATCGCCCGCCACAGCGGGGCGGGGCCCCCCAGCTGGAAGAGCCGGGCGTCCGTGTCCCCCGCCGCCTGGAAGGCCAGCTCCCGCGCCATCAGGGGGGAGAGGCCGAAGTAGCTGCCCAGCAGGAAGGCGTCCAGCGCCTCCTCCGCCGGAGCGGCGGCGAAGCGGGCGGCGAAGCCCGTCTCCGTCTCCTCCGTCACCGGGAGCCGCCCCGCGGAGGCGGGAGGCTGGTAGAACAGCCCCGGCAGGACCTGCCGCGCGGCGGACATGTCCGCGTCCACCCGGCGCAGGCTGTCGATCACCCGGCCCTCCCCGTCCAGCAGGATGAGGTTGGAGCGGCGGCCCATGGCCTCCAGGACCAGGGCCCGCCGGCCCGTCCGCCCCAGCTCGTCGGAGGCGTCCAGCTCGATGCGGACCAGCCGCTCCAGGGGCGGCTGGACGATGTCCGCCACCCGGGCCCCCGCCAGGTGCTTGCGCAGGAGCATGCAGAACATGGGCGGCTGCGCCGGGTTGTCCCGGACCGCCGCCGTCAGATGGATGCGGGGCGCGCCCGCCCCGGCGTCCAGCAGCAGCCGCCGCCCCCGGAAGAGCAGGACCACCTGGTCCTTGGCGGGCTGCTGGATCTTATCGATCCGCGCCCCGATCAGCTGGGGCCTCAGCTCCGCCACCACCGCCTGTATGCACACCGCGTCGATCGCCATCGTCCTCCACCTCCATCATCTTGCAGAACAATCCGTTGATCCGCTCCGTCTCCCCCCGGAGGTACAGCCAGCCCAGCAGGGCCTCCAGGGCCGTGGCCTCGCCGTACTGGGCGCGGCTGGCGTGGCGGGGCACCGTGTGGACCTGGGCGTTCCGCCCCCGGCGGAAGACCGCCCGCTCCTCCTCCGTCAGGAGGGGGAGGATCTTCTCCGCCTTCTCCGCCTGGGACTCCGCGCAGACCAGCCGGACCGCGGCCTGGTGCATCCCCCGTCCCGTGGCCCCGCCATGGGTGCAGAGCCAGGCGCGGACCAGCAGCTCGAACACCGCGTCCCCCATGTGCGCCAGGCCGATCGAGCTGATCTCCAGGATGCGCTCCCGGCTCAGCTCCAGGTGGAAATGATCTTCCATAGCCCCCTCCTTCATCGCGCGCCTCCCAATGCCGCCGCCAAGCGGGCGAAGTCCTCCAGCGTCAGCCGTTCCCCCCGGACGCTCTCGGAAAGGCCCAGGGAGGCGGCGGCGGACTGGATCTGCTCCTTCCCCAGCTCCGGCAGGGCGGAGGCCAGGCTGTTGACCAAGGTCTTGCGCCGCAGGAGGAAGGCCCCCCGGACCACCCGGAAGAAGAACGCCTCGTCCTCCACGGCCACGGCGGGCCGCTCCCGCCGGACGCAGCGCAGCACCGCCGAGCCCACCTTAGGCACGGGGAAGAACTTCGCCGCCGGGACGTCGAAGAGGACCTCCGTCTCCATGGAGTACTGCAGCCACAGCGTGAACGCCCCGCCGCCGGGGCTCCCCTGGGGCGCCGCCAGGCGGTGGGCCACCTCCTTCTGGAGCAGGACGGTGACGCTCTCGAAGCAGGGCGTCCCCACCAGCTGCGTCAGCACCGGCGTGGTGATGTTATAGGGCAGGTTGGCGCAGACGATGGGCCGGAGCCCGGCGAACCTCTCCGCCGCCAGGGCGGCGAGGTCCATCTTCAATACGTCCCCCGGGACGATCTCCACGTTCCCGAAGCCCGCCAGGGTCTCTGCCAGCACCGGCAAAAGCCGCTCGTCCAGCTCCACGGACGCCACCTTCCCGGCCCGCCGGGCCAGCTCCGCCGTGAGGCAGCCCACCCCCGGGCCGATCTCCAGCACGCCGCAGCTCCCGTCCGCCCGGGAGGCGGCGGCGATGTCCGCCGGGACGGCGGGGTCGATGAGGAAGTTCTGCCCCATGGACTTGGAGAAGCGGAACCCATGCCGCCCCAGCAGGGCGCGGAGGGCTTCCCGGTCACAAAGGTCCATGCGCTCACCGCCTTTCCTTCAGGTCTCAAAGGGGAGTATAGCAGAAAAACCCCCGGGAGGGAAGGGGGAAAATGATCCGGAGGCCCCCGGGCTTGCGATCCCCGGCCGTTTTGGTATACTGGTATCATCAAAAAAAGGAGGTCTCCCCCATGTACCAGACCATCGACCGGGCCGCATGGCCCCGGCGGGAGCAGTTCGACTTTTTCTCCCGCATGTCCCAGCCCTTCTACAGCGTCACCTTCAAACAGGACGTGACCCGGCTCTATGCCTTCACTAAGGAGGCCCGGCTCTCCTTCTACTACTCCCTGGTCTATCTCTGCACCCAGGCCATGGACCGGGTGGAGGCGTTCCGCTATGGCCTGGAGGGGGAGGGGCTGGTCCTCTACGACCGGCGCGTCCCCAGCTTCACGGATCTCCACCCCGGCAGCGAGCAGTTCCACATCGTCACCCTGCCCCGGGAGGGGAGCATCCGGGACTTCTGCGCCGCCGCGCGGGAGAGGAGCCGCGCCCAGACCGCCTTCCTCAGCGGGGAGGACGGACGGGACCTGATCTACTTCACCTGCCTGCCCTGGATGGAGGTGACGGCCCTGACCAACGAGCGGGACTTCGACCCCGACGACTCCGTGCCCCGCGTTGCCTGGGGGAAGTACGCGGACGAGGGGGGCCGGAAGGTGCTCCACATCTCCCTGGAGCTGAACCACCGCTTCGTGGACGGCCTCCACGCGGGGCGGTTCCACCAGGAGCTGTCGGCGCTGATCGAGGCGCTGTGAGGCTCCATCGAAAAAGGACCGGGGACGTCCTGTCCCCGGTCCTCTTTTCATTCAGGGCTCCTCGCCCCAATACTGGACGCTCCACTGCCAGACGTCCGACTGAAGGGTCAGGATCTGGAGCCTCCCGTCTCCTCCCCGCCGGAACCACACCGTCCCATCGGCGGCGGAGGCCAAGCCCCCGCTCCCGTCCAAGACCGGTCCCGGGTCTGCCCGGAGGTCCGCCGACAGGGTCCCCCGGCCGTTGCCTCCGATGGTCTCGTCCCAGTGCTCCAAAAACTCCTCCGGCCCGTCCACGACCCACGTCCCATCGATAGTCTTCACTTGGGCGGGGTAGGTGAGGAGGTCCGCGATCTCCTCTCTCTTCCCGCCGTCGATCAGGTCCGCCAGGTCCAGGAGGAAGGCCCGCCCCTCGTCCAGGGAGAGGGACACATACGGGTCCTCCTCCCCGGTATCCTGGGTGATGGCCCCGGCGTCCTGGGCCCGGATGCTCCACTGGTCCGTCTGGAGGGTGAAGACGCGGATCGCGCCGTCCTCCACCAGGCCGAACCACACCGCCCCGCCGGCGGCGGAGGCCAGGCCGCTTCCGTCGGCGAAGGGCGCGGGGTCCCATGTCATGTCCGCCGCCAGGCCCTGGGCACCGGATCCGATGGTCTCGTCATAATGCTCCAGGAGCTCCTCCGGCCCGTCCACCGTGAAGGACGCGTCCAAGGTCTCCACCTTGGCAGGATAGGCCAGCATGTCCGCCACCTCTCTCCGTCGCCCGTCCCCGATCCGCTCTGCCAGCAGGAGGACGAAGTCCCGGGCCACGTCGCTCTGGATCCCCGTCCGGGTGTATAAAGGGTCCTCGGGCTCCGAAGGCAGGGTGGGTTGGCTCTGCAGCTCCTCCATATACCGCTCGTTGGCCTCCGCGATGGCATCCAGGTCCGGAGCCTCCGCCGGGGCCAGGGCGGAGTAGATAAAACTGTCCGCCAGGGCTTCCAGCTCCTCCCGGCCGATGGGCCCGCAGGAGAAGGTGTCGTCCCCCTGCTCCCCCGTCAGCACGTTCACCAGGACGAAGCTGTCCCCCAGGTCCGCCAGGATCAGCGAGCGGTCCCGGGCCCCCAGGCCCAGGGCGACGGAGGTCCCGTCCGCCGCCTGGAAGCCCCACTCCTCGAAATCGCTCAGGTCCCCGATGTTCAGCGCCACATCGTCGAAGGTCCCCTTGACAGAGCGGCTGAACTGGTACTCGATGGTCCCGTAGCCCTTCAGCTCCCCGGCCCCCAGCTCCGCTTCCCCGTCGAAGCGGAAGGTGCCGTTCTCGTAGATATAGCCGCTGTAAGGAGTGACGTTCTCCCTGCAAAAGTCCCCCGCCGCGATGGTCCAGGTCTCCTCCAGCAGGACCTCCTCCATCCGCTCGTGGAGCTTCAGATCGTACTTGGCCGCGATCCTCTCCAGCTCATCGGCCATCTCCTGGGTGTAGACCAGATAGAGGCCGTAGTCCTCCTCGAAGCCCGTGGGCTCGTTGCCGATCGAGCCGATGATGGCCCCATCCTGGTCATAGCGCTCCAAAAACGCCCGCCACTCCGCCAGGGCCCTGCTCTCCGGGGCGTCCCCCCAGCCGGAGAGGCTGACGAAGTCCTTGTACTCCTTCTCTCCCGGGATCACCACGCCGTCCTCGTCCGTCACCAGGACGCTGCCCTTCTCCGGAAGCAGCACGTCCCGCAGGCCGAAGAAGTTGGCCGCCACCGCCAGGGCGGACAGCGCCGCCAAAAGGGCCGCTGCCGCCGCCAGGCCCGCCAGCCACCGCAGGCCCTTCCTGTGTCTCACCATCTCATAATCCTCCCACCGGATCTCTCTGGACCCATGGACTTGGGAGAAGGTCTCCTGGTAAAAGCGCTCGTTACTCATCCTGCCAGTCCTCCCCCAAACGTTCCTTCAGCCGCCGCCGGGCCCGGGCCAGCCGGGTGGTCACTGTGGACGCCTCCACCCCCAGGAGCCCCCCGATCTCCCGGACGCTGAGCTCCTCGTAGTAGAACAGGTCCAGCACCATCCGGTATTTCTCCGGCAGGGCCATGACCTCCCGGTACAGCGCCGCCTGCTCCGGCCGGTCGAAGACCGGGACCTCCGGCACCTCCTCCCAGGAGGCCCGGCGTTTGCGCCAGGGGCTGCGCAGCACGTCGCGGCAGTAGTTCACCGTCACCCGCAGCAGCCAGCGCCGCAGGTGCTCCTCGCCCTCGAAGCCTCTCCTGCAGCCGAACAGGCGCAGGAAGACCTCCTGCACGGCGTCGTCCGCGTCCTGGGGGCTGCCCAGGGCGTGGAGGGCCGTGCGGTAGACCATATCCTGATACCGCCTGACGGCGGCGTTGAAGCGGGCTTCGTCCATATGTCGTCCTCGTTTTGTCTGTCGTTGGGAGCGCTCTCACTCTATGTACGATCCGCCGGCGGGGCCTGTCTCACGTCCTCCGATATTTTTACAGGGGAAGGAGGGACCGTTTCGCGGTCCCTCCTTCCTATCGTCCTCACCGCGCCTCCAGGCGCGCCTGCATATGCAGTCCCTTCCCCAGCATCCGCGCCAGGGGCACGCCCAGCAGACCGCACACCGCCGCTTCGCCGGCCCCCACCGTCAGGGCGTTCAGCCCGTAGGCGGGCCAGAAGGCCCCGCCGCCCCGGACCACGTACCAGGCGATCTCCGCCCCCACGATGGCGGCGTTGCACACCACCGGCGGCAGCGCCGCCAGCCACACGTTCGGCATCCTCCGGCTCCACAGCGCCGCCAGCAGCGTCGCCAGCGTGCCGAAGATCCAGTCCAGCATGATCGGCGAACCCAGCAGGTTCGCCAGGAAGCATCCCACCGCCAGGCCGGGCACGGCCTCCGGGAACAGGAAGGGCAGCACCGTCATGGCCTCCGCCACGCGGAACTGCACGCCCAGGTACTGCGGGATGGGCAGGATGAGGGTCGCCGCCGTGTAGACAGCGGCGATGAGCCCGGCGAGCGCTATGCGCCGGGTCGGGGAACGTTTTCGGTCCATGTTCGATCCTCCATTTTTTTAGTCTGCCCCTGCGCGGGGCCAGCAGGGTGATGGCACCTGCCGCTGGAAAGTATACCACGAAGCCCCCTGGGATGCAAGGGAAGATCACCCTCTGTCAAAAAAAGTCAAAAACGCTTGACGCGGGCCGGGAGCTGTCGTATACTACTACAAGTCCGTTCGTTACGTAAACGATTTTTTTATTGCGCAAAGGAACGTATCATGAAAGTCACCATCAGCGACGTGGCCCGGCTGGCAGGGGTCTCCACCGCCACCGTCTCCCACACCATCAACAACACCCGCTATGTCTCCAGCGACACCAAGGAGAAGGTCTACCGCGCCATCGGGCAGCTGGGCTACACCCCCGACGCCTCCGCCCGGAGCTTCCGCACCGGGAAGAAGAACACCATCGGCTTCCTCGTCCCCGACATCTCCAACAAGTTCTTCGCCACCATCATCGAGTCGGCGGAGGACTGCCTCTCCGCCAAGGGCTACCACCTCATCATCGCCAACACCAAGGAGGATATGGACCGGGAGGAGACGGACCTCCGCCTCCTCACCGCCGGGCTGGTGGACGGGCTGCTGATCGCCAGCACCATGGACGACTTCCGGCGCCTGGACGCCCTGATCCCCGCCGGGTTCCCGGTGGTGCTGGTGGACCGGACCTTCGGGACGCAGAAGTACCCCTCCGTCTCCGTCTCCAATTTCCAGCCCATCTACCGCAGCGTCTGCCGCCTGGCGGCCCGGGGGAAGCGCCGGATCGGCATCCTCGCCGGCCTGCCCCGGCTCTCCACCACCAAGGAGCGCGTCGCCGCCTACCGGGCGGCGGTGTCGGACTGCGGCCTGGACCAGGACGAGGCCCTGATCCGCTACGGCGATTCCATGGAGGACAGCGCCCCGCCCTGCCTGGAGCACCTGCTGGATCAGCGGTGCGACGCCATCCTGGTCTGCCAGGGCCTGATGGCCGCCGTCACCATCGCCTACCTCCGGGGGAAGGGCATCCAGCCCCGGCGGGACCTGGAGCTGGTCAGCTTCGTGGACTACGACACCCATGCCTACGAGTTCTATTATGAACAGATGGACCGCATCATCCAGCCCGTCGAGGAGCTGGGCCAGGCCGCCGGGGAGCAGATCCTCCTCCGGGTGGAGCACCCTGACGCGCCGGTGCTGGAGCGGGTGCTGACCTCCGCCTACCGGCCTTATCCGGCGGGGGAGGGGCCCTCCTGACGAAAAAGAGGACGGAGCACAGCTCCGTCCTCTTTTTGCCATATGTTCACTCTTTCTCGAACACGTCCTTGCCCATCTCGCAGATGGGGCAGACCCAGCTCTCGGGGACCTGCTCCCACGGAGTGCCGGGGGCGACGCCGTTGTCGGGATCCCCCACGGCGGGGTCATAGACGTACCCGCAGGGGCATACGTACTTATCCATCGTCTCGTCCTCCAGATCCCAAGATCACTTGAAGTACCGCTCCAGCAGGCCCTTGAACGCCTTGCCGTGGCGGGCCTCGTCCCGGGCCATCTCGTGGACGGTGTCATGGATGG
>NZ_CAJUBK010000054.1 GCF_910584465.1 uncultured Oscillibacter sp. | reverse complement strand
CGAAAGGGACCCCTCCTGGGTCCCTCTCGTAACTCTCTTCCTTCCCGTTGATGTAGTTTCCTCTGCTCTTTCGACACTCTGAGGCCGAGGGCCCTCCGCTTTTGCGGAGGGCCCTCGGCCTATTAGAAAGGAAAGGAAGAAGGATGCAGCGGTCACAGGAGGCTCATCAGGTTGAACGCCAGGATCAGGCCGGAGAACACGATGGACACCGTGGAGCACAGCTTGATGAGGATGTTCAGGGACGGGCCGGAGGTATCCTTGAAGGGGTCGCCCACGGTATCGCCCACGACAGCGGCCTTGTGCTGCTCGGAGCCCTTGCCGCCGTGGTGGCCGGTCTCGATGTACTTCTTGGCATTGTCCCAAGCGCCGCCGGCGTTGGACATGAACACGGCCATGGCGAAGCCGGAGACGGACACGCCGCCCAGCAGTCCCACCACGCCGGTGGGGCCCAGGATGAGGCCGGTGACGATGGGCACCACGATCGCCAGCACGGCGGGGGACACCATCTCATGGAGCGCGCCCTTGGTGCACAGGCCCACGCAGGAGGCGTAATCCGGCTCGGCCTTGTACTGCATGATGCCGGGGATCTCCTTGAACTGACGGCGGACCTCCACCACGATGGACTGGGCCGCCTTCTGCACGGCGTTCATGGTCTCGGCGGTGAAGACGAAGGTCAGCATCGCGCCGATGAACAGGCCGACCAGGACCGTGGGGCTGGTGAGGGTGAAGTTCAAGATCTCGTCCGTGTTCTCCTGGACGATGTTGACATAGCTGACCAGCAGGGCCAGGGCGGTGAGGGAGGCGGAACCGATAGCGAAGCCCTTGCCGGTGGCGGCGGTGGTGTTGCCCAGGGAGTCCAGGGCGTCGGTCCGCTGGCGGACGGTCTCGGGCAGGCCGCTCATCTCGGCGATGCCGCCGGCGTTGTCGGCCACGGGGCCATAGGCGTCCGTCGCCAGGGTGATGCCCAGGGTGGAGAGCATGCCGACGCCGGCGATGCCGATGCCGTAGAGCCCGCGGTTGAAAGCGGCGGTGAACGCGCCGGAGCCGTCCACGATCTGGATGGAGCCGCCGGCGGCGAAGTAGCTCACCAGCACGGCCACGGCCACGATGATGATGGAGGTCATGGTGGACTTCAGGCCCAGGGAGATGCCGCCGATGATGATGGTGGCGGAGCCGGTCTCGGAAGCCGCCGCCAGCTCCTGGGTGGGCTTATAGGTATCGGAGGTGTAGTACTCGGTGAAGTAGCCGATGGCGCAGCCGCCGATCAGGCCGCAGAGGATGGCGATGTACACGCCCCAGCTGCCCAAGATCCAATAGGTCAGGGGGGCCGCCAGCACGGCCGCCAGGATGGCGGCGGTATAGGTGCCGGTACGGAGGGACTTCAGCAGGGACTCCTGGGTGGCGTCCTCCTTGGTCTTCACCAGGAAGGAGCCGAAGATGGAGCAGATGATGCCGCAGACCGCCAGCGCCACGGGCAGCAGCATGCCGTTCCAGCCGTAGCCGCCCACCGCGCCCAGGGCGAAGGTGGCCAGGATGGAGCCCACGTAGGACTCGTAGAGGTCCGCGCCCATGCCGGCCACGTCGCCCACGTTGTCGCCCACGTTGTCGGCGATGGTGGCGGGGTTCCGGGGGTCGTCCTCGGGGATGCCGGCCTCGACCTTACCGACGAGGTCCGCGCCCACATCGGCGGCCTTGGTGTAGATGCCGCCGCCCACGCGGGCGAACAGCGCCATGAAGGAAGCGCCCATGCCGTTCATGACCATGATGTTGCCCAGGGCCACGGGGTCTTCCACGCCGAAGGCGTAACGGAGCAGGAAGAACCACATCGTGATGTCCAGCATCCCCAGGCCCACCACGGTGAAGCCCATGACGGAGCCGGAGGAGAAGGCCACCCGCAGGCCCTTGTTCAGGCTCTCGGAGGCGGCCTGGGCGGTGCGGGCGTTGGAGTTGGTGGCGATCTTCATGCCGATGAAACCAGCCAGCATGGAGAAGATGCCGCCGGTGACGAAGGCGAAGGGGGTGAACTTGGAGAGCATCTTCCCGCCGGTGGCGAAGGCGATGATCAAGAGGACGATGAACACGATGACGAAGACCTTGAACACCGTCGTGTACTGCTGCTTCAAGTAAGCGTTTGCGCCCGAGCGGATGTTCGCCGCGATCTTGCGCATTTTCTCACTGCCTTCTGAGTAAGAAAGGACTTTTTTTGCCTGTATGATGGCAAAAAGTCCAGCCACTAGGGCGCCGATGAAACCGATCCAAAACAAGTTTTCCATAGCGATCTCTCCTTCTTCTGGTTTTGCGCTGTTTGACTCTGTAGCCTTATTGTAACATATCCGAATATTTTTTCAAGAGAATAGTCTGCTTTTTCTTACGCAAACGTTGTATTTCTTACAATTAGACAAAAACATATCCGAAAATATGGGCACTTTGCTTTAGTATCCAGGAAAATTTTCGTAAAACTGACCACTTTGTAGCGCAAATTTTGACATTCTTATAACGATCTTGCCGACCCTTGCCTCTTGTTCTTCCAAATATTTGAAATATTCACGCAAATTTTAAATTTTTTGCGTAACTTTTTTGCGTCCCCCGGCCGGCCGCGCCGCTTTGCAGCGCACTATTTTGCGAAAAAAGCACCTCCCGGACGGCTTCCCCGCCCAGGAGGCGCTTTTTCGATCGTTCAGTAGACCATTTGGAACTCCGTGAAGACCCAGCGGTCCTCCACGAAAACATAGGGGAAGGACCAGCTCTCCAGTCCCACCACGCTCTCCCCGTCGGCGTCCAGCAGATCCACCAGCACATTGACGGCATAGGTGGTCTCGTCCAGCTGCTCCGCCTCGACCCGGACCTCGCCCGCGCCGGCGTCCCGCTCCCGGCGGCTGCCGGAGGCGTAGAGCGCGCCGTCCACCTCCCGGTACTGGATGCGGGCCGTCTCCCCGTCCAGGAGGCGGTCCGTCAGCTCCCGGGAGAAGACGCCCCGCAGATAGCTCCGCAGGTCCTCCAGATCCTCGATGCCCTCCGCGTCCACCCGCTCATAGCGCCTGCCGTCCAGGAAGGCGCTCTCGCCGGAGAGGGACAGGGGGGCCAGGTCGAACCAGCCGTAGACCCGCACGGCCCGCTCATAAGCCGCCAGGATCTCCGCCTCCAGCAGGGGGCGGGCCGAAGACTCCACCATGGACGAGCGCATGTGCTCCACCTGCGCCGGCTGGGCCTGGACCGCCGGAGCGGGGGCCTCGGCGGCGCCGGACGCCGCCCCCTCCGCAGGCGCGGCACAGCTCGACAGCAGCAGCAACAGCAGTACGGCGGCGATCTTCCCGCGCATGACGGCACCCCCTTCCACGAAGCATCGCTCTATCCGCGCCCCGGGAGCGGGCCGTCCGCGGCCGGGGCCTCCTCTTATATTAAATGTATCATATCCCCCCTAAAAAAGCCACGATAATTTTTTATAAAAACCACGATTTTTCCTCCCCTTTTTTGACGTCCCCATACACGATGTAGCGGTCCCGCCGGGGCCCCGCCCCAGCGGTGGTATGGGCAGGCAAAAAGCCCGCCTTGGACACAGGCGGGCTCTCGCTTCGATCTTCAACGAGGCAATATGGGGGTCACGGCCGCCGTCATCCGGGGCCGGCATATCGTCAACGGGCGTTCGCCCGATCCGCAGAAAAGAAAAACCCACGCCGACGGCGTGGCTTCCGGTTTTCAGCGATCGCTGTGAGTCCAAGGCTCATCCAGAAAGATCATGTCGTCCAAATCGTCAGGTAACGCTTGTGTGAATACTTTCATGTCAGTATCCTCCTTCCTCTTGCTGCATTAGGGAGAGTATAACACACCGGTTCACATAATGCAAGACCCTTTTTCTATTTTACCTAAATTTTTCTCCCCCGGTTCCGACCGCTTTCGTCACTCCAGCCTAAGGTCGCCCTTTCCGGGTCGGCATACACGAAGTTTCCTGTATCCCGACACCTTTCTTTGTGTATTTTTCCTCTCGCCAGGGAAAGCTCCCCTGTGCTATACTACTGACCATCATCGAGGGACCCCTGTCCCGGTGGGGAGGTGTCTATGCCGAAACGTCCCAGGCCCCGCCGCCGCAGACGGGGCACCATCCTCATCCTGCCCCTCCTGGCGGTCCTGGCGGCGCTGTTCGTCTGGCGGGAGAACACCGCCTTGCAGGTGGAGTCCTTCTCCCCCGTCTTCCGGGACCTGCCCCAGGGCTTCGACGGCTGCCGGGCGGTGGTGCTGGGGGACCTGCACTCCGCCTCCTTCGGCGAGGGGAACGAACGGCTCCTGGAGGCCGTGGAGGACCAGGAGCCGGAATATATCTTCCTGGTGGGGGACCTGCTGGACTCCCTCCGGGACGTCCCGGAGGGCTACGCGGAGGAGACCGCCGTGGCCCTGGCCGCCATCGCCCCCACCTATTATGTCACCGGCAACCACGAGTGGGCCGTCGGCCATGTGCCGGAGCTGAAAAAGGCCCTGGAGGCCCAGGGCGTGACCGTGCTGTCCAACCGGTCCGTGACGCTGGAGCGGGGCGGGGACACAGTGGTCCTGGCGGGCATCGACGACCCCAACGGCTACGCGGACCAGAAGTCCCCGGAGGCCGTGGCGGCAGAGGTCCGCGCCGTCTACGGGGACCCCTTCTGGATCCTGCTGGCCCACCGGAACAACTACTTCCCCGGGCACTACAGCCGGCTGGGGGCGGATCTGGTCGTCTCCGGCCACGGCCACGGCGGACTGATCCGCCTGCCCTTCACCGACGGGCTGCTGTCCACGGACCGGACCTTCTTCCCCTCCTACACGGCGGGGCTGTACGAGGAGGACGGCTCCACCCTGTTCGTCACCCGGGGGCTGGGGAACTCCGGGCGCACCTTCCGGCTGTTCGACCGGCCGGAGGTGGCGGTGGTCACTCTTCGGAGAGGATGAGCGTCTCCTCCCGCAGGGCGTTGGAGAGCTGGAACCCCGCCCGGAGGCCGTAATAGAACGAGTACAGCTCGTGCGCCACAAGCTCACTGCTGCCTATATACTCCGGCCGGTCTTCGGGGGCCGGGATCCGGACCATCTCATTGTAAAGATCTTCCACGATCTGGGGAATATCGGTCATGATATCAGCCTCCAAAAAGCACATATTTAGGTATGCTTCGATAATATCATACCTAACTAGGTATGTCAAGGGGGAAATATGGGTTTTTCAGAGAAACTAAAGATGCTGCGAAAAGAGCTGCATATGTCTCAGCCAGCCGTCGCGGCAGAGATGGGGCTTTCCATGCGTGGATACCAAAATCTGGAGCTGGGCACAGAGCCGCGTTACACTTCCCTTTTACGTGTCGCTGAATTTTACGATGTCTCTGTCGACTGGCTGATGGGCCGGACGGAAAACCGTCAGGCCCACCGGAGCTGAGGCCATGCGGGAATTCCAAGCCGGACGGTTCGACGTCGCCGTCGTCGGCGCGGGCCACGCCGGGATCGAGGCCGCCCTGGCCTCCGCCCGCCTGGGGATGGAGACCATCGTCTTCACCATCAACCTGGACGCCGTGGGCAACATGCCCTGCAACCCCGCCATCGGCGGCACCGGCAAGGGCCACCTGGTCCGGGAGCTGGACGCCCTGGGGGGCGAGATGGCCCGGGCCGCAGACGAGTGCTGTATCCAGTACCGCCTCCTGAACAAGGGCAAGGGCCCCGCCGTCTGGTCCCTCCGGGCCCAGGCGGACCGCCGGGCGTATCAGGGCCGCATGAAGCACGCCCTGGAACGCCAGGAGCACCTCACCGTCCGCCAGGGCGAGGTCGTGGAGGTGCGGACCGAGGGCGGCGCGGTCAGCGCCGTGGTCCTGGCCACGGGCGCGGTGTTCTCCGCCGGGGCCGTCATCCTGGCCACGGGCACCTACCTCGCCGGGCGGACCATCGTGGGCGAGTGGGTGGAGGCGTCCGGCCCCGACGGGATGCACGCCGCCGGGCGGCTGACGGAGTCCCTTTTGAAGCTGGGCCTCCCCCTCCGGCGGTTCAAGACCGGCACGCCGCCCAGGGTCAATGCCCGGACGGTGGACTTCAGCGAGATGGAGGTCCAGCCCGGCGACGAGCTGCCGGTCCCCTTCTCCTACAGCACCCAGGACCCGCCGGAGAACCGGGCGGTGTGCTATCTGACCTGGACCACGGAGGAGACGAAGCGCATCGTCCTGGAGGACCTGGACCGGGCCCCCATGTACTCCGGCCTGATCGAGGGCGTGGGCCCCCGCTACTGCCCGTCCTTCGAGACGAAGATCGTCCGCTTCCCGGACAAGCTCCGCCACCAGCTCTTCGTGGAGCCCATGGGCCTGGACACCGAGGAGGTCTATATCCAGGGCTTCTCCTCCTCCATGCCGGAGGACGTGCAGATCCGGATGCTCCACAGCGTCCCCGGGCTCCGCCGGGCCGTCATGACCCGGCCCGCCTACGCCATCGAGTACGAGTGCATCGACCCCCTGGCCCTCAGCCCCGCGCTGGAGGTCAAGGCCGTCCCCGGCCTCTACGGCGCGGGACAGTTCAACGGCTCCTCCGGCTATGAGGAGGCGGCGGTCCAGGGCTTCGCCGCGGGGGTCAACGCCGCCCGGAAGCTCCGGGGGGAGGGGCCGTTCATCCTCTCCCGCGCGGAGAGCTATATCGGCACCCTCATCGACGACCTGGTGACCAAGGGCACCAACGAGCCCTACCGCATCATGACCTCCCGGAGCGAGTACCGCCTCCTGCTCCGCCAGGACAACGCGGACCTGCGCCTGACGAAGCGGGGCCATGAGATCGGCCTGGTGTCCGAGGCGCGGCTCCGGGCCGTGGAGGCGAAGTATGCCGCCGTGGAGCGGGAGATCGGCCGGCTCCGGCACGCCGGGGCGTCCCCGTCGCCCGCGCTGGCGGCGTTCCTCCGCTCCAAGGGCACGGCGGACGCGCCGGGGGGCTGCCCCCTGGACGCCCTGCTGAGGAGGCCCGGGATCCACTATGACGAGCTGGCCCCCTTCGACCCGGGGCGGCCGGACCTGCCGCCGGACGTGCGGGAGCAGGTGGAGATCTCCGTCAAGTACGAGGGCTATATCCGCCGCCAGGAGAAGCAGGTGGAGGACTTCCGCCGCATGGCCTCCCGCCGCCTGCCGCCGGACATCGACTATGGCGGCATCCAGGGCCTCCGGCTGGAGGCCAGGGAGAAGCTCTCCGCCGTCCGGCCCCTGGACCTGGGACAGGCGTCCCGCGTCTCCGGGGTGTCCCCGGCGGACGTGGCCGCTTTGATGATCTATCTGGAGACCGGTCCCGGAAGGTCCGTTTGACCCCGTCCAAACCTGTCTATACTCGTGAGAAAGGAAGCGTTCCCATGCTCATCGATATGACCCATACCATCGCCCCGGAGATCCCCATCTATCCCGGCACGCCGGCCCCCGCCCTCTCCCCCGCCTGCACCTTCAACAAGGACGGCTTCCGGGAGACCCTGCTGACCCTCTCCTCCCACACCGGCACCCATATGGACGCCCCCGCCCACCTGCTGCGGGACGGGCGGACCCTGGACCAGATGCCCATGTCCCAATTCTCCGGCCGGGCCACGGTGCTGGACGTGTCCGGGGAGGGCCCGGTCATCACGGAGGCGTTCCTCCGCTCCAACCTGGAGTCCATCCGGCATGCCGACTACATCCTGTTCTACACGGGCTGGGAGGAGCGCTGGGGCACGGAGGGCTTCCTGGAGGACGCCTTCCCCGTCCCCGACGAGGCGGCGGCGCGCTATCTGGTCTCCCGGTGCCTCAAGGGCGTGGGCACCGACGCGATCAGCATCGACCGCATGTCCGACAGCCGCCTGCCCATCCACCACATCCTCCTGCGGGACAGCGTGATGAGCATCGAGAACCTTTGCCTGAAGAAGGTCCGGGGACGGGAGGACTTTTTGTTCTTCGTCCTGCCCCTGAAATTCGAGGATGCCGACGGCGCTCCCGTCCGCGCCTTCGCCGATCTCCGGGACAGCCACGAAGAAGACAGGAGGGGACGATGAGGAAGCTGATCGCCATCGCCGTATGCAAACTGGGCCGCGCCGTGGGCAGGCTCATCGGCAAGGGCAGCTCCATGCCGGGCAAGTTCGCCCTGAAGATCTGCCCGGACATCCTCCGGCGGGTGCGCCTGCCGGAGCACATCATCGCCGTCACGGGATCCAACGGCAAGACCTCCACGGTGGAGATGATCGCCGCCGTCCTCCGGGCGGACGGGAAGACCGTCGTGTACAACGAGGAGGGCTCCAACCAGATCGAGGGCGTGGCCACCCTGGTGCTGACCCACGCCACCCTGGGCGGACGGGTCCGGGCCGACGTGCTGCTCATCGAGTCCGACGAGCGCTACGCCGCCCATACCTTCCGGTATTTCCACCCCACGGAGTTCGTGGTGACCAACCTCTACCGGGACCAGCTCACCCGGAACGGCCACCCGGAGTGGGTCTATGACTCCCTCCTCCCGGCCATCCACCCGGACACGGAGCTGCTGCTGAACGCCGACGACCCCCTGTCCTCCTGCTTCGCCCGGGGGCACGGGAAGGTCAAGTGGTTCGGCCTGGACAAGTGCGCCGTCTCCACGGACGCGCCCACCGGGGCCTATCGGGACGGGGCCTACTGCCCGGTGTGCCATGCCCCCATGGAGTATGACTACGTCCACTATAACCACATCGGCGCGTACCGCTGCACGAAGTGCGGGCACCGGAAGCCCCGGACCGACTACACCGTCACGGCGGTGGACACGGACCGCTGGACCGTCACCATCGACGGCAGGGTCCAGATCGCCCTGGCCTTCCAGAGCATCTACAACATCTACAACATCCTGGCGGCCTACGCCGCCTGCCGGGAATGCGGCGTCAGCGGGGAGACCGCCGCCGCCGTCCTGGGCAGCTACCTGCTGAAAAACGGCCGGATGCAGAAGTTCCGCCTGGGGGCCCGCCACGGCACCCTGCTGACCAGCAAGCACGAGAACTCCGTGGCCTATGACACGAACCTGCGCTATATCGCCGCGCAGGACCGGGACTGCGTGGTCCTGGTCATCGTGGACGCGGTGAGCCGGAAGTATTTCACCAGCGAGACCAGCTGGCTGTGGGACATCGACTTCGACCAGCTCAGCGCCCCCCATGTCAAGCGGGTGGTGCTGGCGGGCCGGTACTGCGGCGACCTGGCGGAGCGGCTGTCCTACACCGGGCTTGAAAACTGGTCCGTGGAGCCGGACATCGCCGCGGCGGCGTCCGCGCTGAAGAACAGCGGGGACGAGGACCTGTACGTGGTCACCTGCTTCGCCGACCGGGACAAGATCCTCAGCCGCGTGGAAAAGGAGGCGTGAGGCATGGAAGTTCGGATCGTCCATTTCTACCCCGACCTGATGGATCTCTACGGCAGCCGGGCCAACGTGCTGGCCCTGGAGCGCTATCTGAAGGGCCTGGGCTGCGACGTCACGGTGGAGGCCGTCCTCCCCGGCGCCGGCGCGGACCTCTCCCGCGGGGACTTCTTCTATATGGGCGCGGGCACCGAGCGGGCCGCCCGGGCCGCTATGGAGGATTTCGCCCGCTTCGCCGGGCCGCTGGAGGCCGCCGCCCGGGACAACGCGGCCATGCTTTTCGCCGGGACCGCCATGGACCTGCTGGGCAAGACGGTCCGGGAGGCCGACGGCAGCGCTTACGACGGCCTGGGCCTGGCCTCCTTCACGACGGAGCACGGCAAGCGCCGCATCGTGGGGGACGTCTACGCCCATACGGACCTCTATCCCGAGGCGGTGGTGGGCTTCATCAACAAGTGCGGCGTCGTCACCGGCGTGGAGACGCCGCTGTTGACCTCGCTGGACCTGGGCTTCGGCAACGAGAAGGAGCGGGGCCCGGAGGGCTTCCACTGGAAGAACGTGTTCGCCTCCCAGCTCACCGGCCCCCTGCTGGTCAAGAACCCCAAGCTGCTGGAGACGGCCGCCGCCGCCATCTACGCCCGCCGGGGCAGGCCCCTGCCGGTGGACCGGCCCACGGACCGCTGGGCGGAGGAGGCTTACGCCGTCACGGAGGAGCAGCTGCGCCTGCGGGCGCAGGCGAAGTGAACGCATAAGGCCGAGGGACGGGCAAGCCCCCAGGACTTTTTCAAAGTCCTGGGGGCTTCCTGATCCAAAAGGCCCGGGAGGCCCTCCCGGGCCTCCCGGGCACGGCTCCCTCCCCGTTGGCGGCATCTCCCGTTTTTCGACGCCCCGGAGGGCCGGGACATGGTCCCGGCCCTCGGCTTTTCCCAGCATCTCCCTCCCCTGCCAGATCTTAAGCCTTGTAACCGGGCCGTGTTTTCGGTATCCTTATCAGTGAACTCCACACAAGGAAGGAGACAACATGAAACGGAAACTCTTATGCGGGCTCCTCGCCTCTGCGGCCCTCTGCTTCCCGGCGGAGGCGGCACGGCCTGTCGCCGTCCAGTTGGACGGTGAACCTCTGGAGATCTCGGCCTATGTGGAAAACGGCACGACTTACGCCCCCCTCCGGGACCTGCTGGAGTCCTTAGGCGGCTGGACCGTCTGGTGGGACGGCGCCTCCGGCACCGCCCGCGCCGCCTCCGGCGAGATCCAGCTGTCGGCGGACCCCGGCCGGGACCTCCTGACCGTCGGCGGCCGGCTCCGCGCCTGTCCTGTGGCCGTGGTGGAGGGCCGGACCTACGTCCCCCTCCGCCTGACCATGGAGGCCCTGGGCGGCAGCGTCCGGTGGGACCCCTGGCTGGGCGGCGCGGCGGTGACCTCCGCCTCCGCGGACTGTGACGCCATGGACTACTATTGGCTCTCCCGCATCATCCACGCCGAGAGCGGCGGAGAACCCCTGGAGGGCCAGATCGCCGTGGGCAACGTCGTGCTGAACCGGGTGGCGAGCCCGGACTTCCCCGACACCATCCCCGAGGTCATCTTCGATGCGGAGGACGGCGTCCAGTTCGAGCCCGTGGCCAACGGCACCGTGGCGAACGAGCCCTCGGATCTGTCCCGGGAGGCGGCCCGCCGGGCCCTGGCGGGAGAGAACACCGCGGGCGGGTCCCTCTATTTCTTCGCCCCGGCCCTCTCCGAGGGGAGCTGGATCGACTCCAGCCGGAGCTACCAGCAGACCATCGGCTGTCACCGCTTCTACCAGTGAAGGCGTCCCCCGGCGGGGCAAGTCGCCGAAAACGTCTTTTCGACAGGCTGCACAAGTTGTCAGGACTTTCAAAAAAGTCCTGACAACTTTTTTATGGGGAACGAGAGGGGCCCTCTCTGGGCCCCTCTCGTCACGCTCTCCCTTCCCGCCGATGAAGCCCCCTCTGCTTTTCGGCGCTCTGCCCCGGCGGGGCCATCCCACTGGGGGGCTTTCGTCCTCGGTCCGGGCTCCCCGGGCCCCGCCCCCTCTCATGGGGTCCCGCCGCACGGAAAAGACAAGCCGGCAGCTCCTCGAGGACCGGCGCTGTCCGGCCCAGGAGCTGTCGGTTCGTCTTATCGCCCGGCCGGCCGCGAGGCCCTGCCCGCCGGCCCGGCGGGACGCGGGCGGCGGGCGGCCGGATCACATCATCTCGCTCACGATTGGCGGGATCTGGGAGATCATGTTGTCCATGTCCTCGAACATCGCGCTCTTCGTCGTCCCCAGGCGGCTGGCGGAGTCGATGTGCTTGACGACCTCCTGATACTGCCCCTTGATCTGATCGAAGTATTCGCGCAGTCCCTGCAGCTCCTCCCGGGATGCCTCGATGACGCCGGAGATCCCCTCCTGCACAGACGTCGCTCCCTCCGCCGCCGCCGTGATCTTCTCGAAACTGCCCTCCGTCTGGGCCACGATGCCGGCGCTCTGCCCCAGCGTCTGCTGGGAATCCGAGATGCTTTGGCTCAGCTCGCCGGCGCGGCACTCCACCTCGTTCACGCCGGTGTCCACTTCGCCCGCCAGCGCCTTGATCTCCTCCGCCAGCTGTTTGACCTGGGTGGCCACCACCGCGAAGCTCCGCCCCTCGGCGCCGGCCCTGGCCGCCTCGATCGAGGCGTTGATGGCCAGGATGTTGGTCTGCTCCGCGATGGACACGATCTTGCCCATGGACTGCTGGATCTGCTTGATCGCGTTCTCCAGGTGGGAGAAGGTCTCCGACATGGTGTGATAAGACTGCTGCACCTGCATGGACGTCTCGCCCAGCGCCGCCATCTGTCCCCGCGCCTCGGACACCGCCTGGCCGATCTCTCCCCGCACGCGGCTGAACTGCTCCGCCGTCTCATTGATGTTGGAGAAGGATCCGCTCAGGTCCTGGAGCTTCTCCTGGAACCGGTCCCCCTCCTTCAGCACGCCGGAAAAGGAGACGCCCACCTGGCTCAGCTCCCAAAGGGAGGCGACCTCCTTCTTGACCAGTTCCCGCTGATATTCCTTCAAACTGCCCGCCACATGCAGCACCGGGTAAAGGCTCTTCTCCTCCTGGGCCTGAGCGGACGGCTGTGCTTTTTTCCGAAAGAACATGGCTGCTCACTCCTTTACTCAAAGACCACGCAGGTCATGGACTGGTTGACGAAGCGGTCGTTATAGTGCTCCCCGTATCCCACGAAGCCGGCGTGATCGCCCAGCGCCGCCATGTCGCGCAGATAGTCCTGCATATAGCCCTGCTCGGAGAACAGCTTGTATCGGAACAGGCAGTTCACCGAGAAGATCGCCGACCGGCGGGGGAAATCCCGGCAGATCTGGCGGATGGTATCCTGCACGATGGCACGGTAATCGCCCAGCTCCAGCAGGATGAGCACGTCGGAGTCGTTCACCTGCCGGAAGCAGGCCAGGGCACTGCCCCGGACCTCCTTGATGGAGATGATGCAGATGTCCTCCCCGTTCAGCTTGCCGAAGGGGTTTTGGAACGTCCGGGTGAGGATCTCCTCGTCGGTCACATGGAGGATGTCCTTGTACACCTGTTTGGCGCTCTTGCCGTTCAGCGACCCCAGGATGTAATTCGCCCGGTCCGTGTTGGAGGCCACGAAGCGGTGGCCCGCCATCGGATGGTAGATGTTCTCCTTATAGGTCTTCACCCGGCCGTGCTGGTTCCGCACCAGGGCGTAGGCCACCGCGTCCTGATATACCCGCCCGTTGGCGGACACGCGGCCCTGGCCGCCGGTGCCGCCCACCAGGGAGATGCCCCGCTTGCGCAGGGCGGTATAGATCGTGGTGAGGACGCAGGCGTCGTTGCCGGAACAAAGATCGATGCACACGGTGTCCTGGCTGGAACCCGCCAGCGTCTGCATGTCCCGCTCCAAGCGGTGTATGTATTTCACAGGCATGGTGGACACCTGCTCCAGCACGTTGGCGACGGCGGAGACGCCGTCCGAGAACGCGATGACGCCCACGCCCTTCTCCACCATGCCGGTCTGATAGCTCATCCCGATGCATCCGATACTGGGCACACCGGGGAACTGCTTTTCCAGCGCCGCCACATGGTCCTCGAACTGTTCATGATTCGATAACAGCATGATGAACTGCGGATGATAAAGTCCTTGGAGCGCTTCCCTCAGATCCCCCCGCAGGCTCATACCAAAAAACTGTTTCATGCCATCGTCTCCCCCTTTTCGATCTGCTGAGTCCACCAAGTGTATCATTATATGGTAAGACCGCCGGTCTGTCAATAGGCTCCTCCCCGATCCGCCCCACGGACTTCGGTGCGGTCTGCCGGTCCTGCACAGGACCGGCCCGAAGAGCCCCCGGGCCGCCCCTCCGGAGAGGCGGCCCGGGGGCTTTTGTGATATTCGCTTTAAATCGGCGAAAATTTCTCCCGCATTTTAGGGAATTTATTTCTTGTGCAGGACCTCGTTTTTCCTATATCCTATAAGGAAGGAAATTCCCGGCCTTCCTCTCCGCCGCAGCTCCCAAAAAATGGCATGATCGGCCCCGGTACGGGGCATCCTAGGCGGCAGACGGACAAGGCCGGACAAAGGGGCGATCTTTATGTTGAAGAGCGAATACCTGCAGCGCGTCTATACCCAGGTGGTCACCAGGGACCCGGACCAGAAGGAGTTCCATCAGGCGGTCCTGGAGTTCCTGGAGAGCCTGGACCAGATCATCGACCAGCATCCCGAATATGAGGAGAAGGGCATCGTCGAGACCTTCGTGGAGCCCGAGCGGGTCATCAGCTTCCGGGTACCCTGGGTGGACGACCAGGGGAAGATCCAGGTGAACCGGGGCTACCGGGTCCAGTTCAGCTCCGCCATCGGCCCCTACAAGGGGGGGCTGCGGTTCCATCCCACCGTCGACCTCTCCATCCTGAAGTTCCTGGGCTTCGAGCAGATCTTGAAGAACAGCCTCACCACCCTGCCCATGGGCGGGGCCAAGGGCGGCGCGGACTTCGACCCCAAGGGCAAGAGCGACGAGGAGGTCATGCGCTTTTGCCAGAGCTTCATGACGGAGCTCCAGCGGCACATCGGCCAGTTCGTGGACGTGCCCGCCGGAGACATCGGCGTGGGCGCGCGGGAGATCGGCTACCTCTTCGGCCAGTACCGCCGGGTCCGGGGGACTTACGCCGCCGGCGTGCTGACGGGCAAGGGCCTCAGCTTCGGCGGCTCCCTGGTCCGCACGGAGGCCACGGGCTACGGCCTCTGCTACCTGACCGCGGAGATGCTGGCGAAGATGAAGGGCGACAGCTTCCAGGGCAAGACCGTGGTCATCTCCGGCAGCGGCAACGTGGCCATCTTCGCCACGCAGAAGGCCGCGGAGCTGGGCGCGAAGGTCGTGGCCCTCAGCGATTCCAACGGCTATATCCACGACCCCAGCGGCATCGACCTGGACGTGGTGAAGGACATCAAGCTGGGCC
>NZ_CAJUBK010000053.1 GCF_910584465.1 uncultured Oscillibacter sp. | reverse complement strand
ATCCACCTGATCTGCTGGGCGGTGCTGCTGGCGGCCCTGGTGAGCTACGCCACCAGCTATATGACCAGCGTCGGCCACCAGGCCAGCTCCGTAGAGCTGGAATACAGCCAGTTCCTGAACATGCTGGACGCCGGCAGCGTCGCCGGAGTGGACTTCGACAACAGCGAGGCCATCCTCATCATCACCCCTGTGGACGGCTATGTCTACACGGACGAGGAGGGGACGGGATACACCAAGACCGTCCGGGAGGACGGCGCCGCCGTTTACACCTACACCAACCCCCTGGGCCTGGAGCAGGAGACCGCCCTGGAGCTGTTCACCGTCCAGCTGGAGTCCAACGATACCGTCGTCGCGCGCATCCAGGAGGCGGAGGGACAGACGGAGGACGGCAAGATCCGGGTCAACCAGGATTACAAGCCCCCCATGGGCACCCTCCAGCTGCTGCTGCTGAACATGGCCCCCTTCTTCATCATCATTTTGGTCATGAGCCTCGTCATGAGCTGGATGGCCAAAAAGGGCATGGGCGGCATCGGCGGCATCGGGGGCGTGGGCAAGTCCAACGCCAAGGTCTATATGGAGAAGTCCACCGGCGTCACCTTCCGGGACGTGGCGGGCCAGGACGAGGCCAAGGAGTCCCTGACGGAGATCATCGATTTCCTCCACAACCCCGGCAAGTACACCGAGATCGGCGCGAAGCTGCCCAAGGGCGCGCTCCTCGTCGGCCCTCCGGGCACCGGCAAGACCCTGCTGGCCAAGGCCGTGGCAGGGGAGGCGGGGGTCCCCTTCTTCTCCATCAGCGGCTCCGACTTCGTGGAGATGTTCGTGGGCGTGGGCGCGTCCCGGGTCCGGGACCTCTTCAAGGAGGCCAGCAAGGTCGCCCCCTGCATCGTCTTCATCGACGAGATCGACACCATCGGCAAGTCCCGCGACAACCGCATGGGCGGCAACGACGAGCGGGAGCAGACCCTGAACCAGCTCCTGGCGGAGATGGACGGCTTCGACCCCACCAAGGGCGTCATCCTCCTGGCGGCGACCAACCGCCCGGAGGTGCTGGACCAGGCCCTCCTGCGTCCCGGGCGCTTCGACCGGCGCATCACCATCGACCGGCCGAACCTGGCGGGGCGCGTCGCCACGCTGGAGGTCCACACCCGGAACATCCGCCTGGGCGAGGACGTGGATCTGAAGAAGGTCGCCCTGGCGACGGCGGGCTGCGTGGGCGCGGACCTTGCCAACCTGGTCAACGAGGCGGCCCTCCGGGCCGTGCGGAAGGGGCGGAAGCTGGTCAGCCAGGAGGATATGCTGGCCGCGTTCGAGCTGGTCATCGCCGGTACGGAGAAGAAGGGCAGCGTCCTCACGGAGTTCGAGAAGAAGCTGGTGGCCTATCACGAGGTCGGCCACGCCATGGTGGCCTATAAGCAGAAGAACACGGAGCCGGTGCAGAAGATCACCATCGTCCCCCATACCCAGGGCTCCCTGGGCTATACGCTGCTGATGCCCGAGGAGGACAAGACGGAGCTGCGGACGAAGGAAGAGCTGATGGCGAAGATCACCGTCTCCATGGGCGGCCGGGCCGCTGAGGAAGTGGTCATGGACACCATGACCAACGGCGCGTCCCAGGACATCCAGGACGCCACCAACGTGGCCCGGAACATGGTCGCCATGTTCGGCATGAGCGAGGAGTTCGGCATGATGGCCCTGGCCTCCCGCCGGAACCAGTATTTGGACGGCGGCTACGGCATGGACTGCGCCCAGGACACCGCCGCCGCCATGGATAAGGCCGTGAAGGTCATCCTGGACGAGTGCTATGAGACCGCCGTGGGGGTCATCCGGGAGAGCCGGGAGGACATGGACAAGGTGGTGGCCTACCTCCTGGAGAAGGAGACCATCACCGGCGCGGAGATGCTGGCCATCATCGAGGGCCGGGATCCGTCCCTGGTGGAGAGCCCCTACGCCTCCACCCGCCCGGCGGGGCGCGGCACGCCGGAGATCGAGCCGGCGGCGAAGAAGGTCCACATGATCTCGGAGAAGATCATGGCCCCGGAGGAGGCCGCGGCGCCGGGGGACGGGCCGGGGGCCCCGGACCCGGGACAGACGGAGGAGGCCCCGGAGACCACGGAGGAGAACGAGGAGGGAGAGACATGATCCGAAAAGCGACCGCCGCCGACCTGCCGGGGATCGGCGGGATCTACGACGCGATCTTCGACCTGGAGGAGCAGGGGGGCCCCGTCTACACCAACTGGCTCCGGGGGACCTATCCCACCGTGGAGACGGCCCGGCAGGTGCTGGAGGCCGGGACCCTCTACGTGGGCGAGGAGGACGGCGTCCTTTGGGGCGTGGCGAACCTCAACGATGTCCAGCTGCCGGAGTACGATAAGATCCCCTGGACCATCCCCGCCGGGCGGGAGGAGGTGGCCGTCATCCACACCATGTGCATCCATCCCGCCCAGTCCGGCAAGGGCTATGCCCGGCAGATGATCGCCTTCTGCGAGGAGACCGCCAGGGCCCAGGGGAAGACCGTCATGCGCTTCGACACCTGGGAGGGCAACGCCCCCGCTAACCACCTGTACCCCCGCCTGGGCTACCACCTCGCCGGGGGCACGGAGTTCTTCTTCCAGGGGTACATCCGCGAGATCTTGAACTGTTACGAGAAGGAACTGTGAAATACGACGCCCTCCGGTCCTTGACAACCGGGGGGCGTTTTCTTACAATAAGAGGAGCGGATCGCCCTGAAAACAGATATGGAGGTCTTGATCATGAAACGTTCAGCGGGCATTCTCCTGCCCATTTTTTCCCTGCCTTCGGAGTACGGCATCGGCTCCTTAGGGGCGGAGGCCCGTGCCTTCGCCAACTTCCTCCAGGACGCCGGACAGTCCTGGTGGCAGATCCTGCCCGTGGGGCCCGTGGGGGCGGGGGACTCCCCCTATGCCAGCGAGTCCACCTTCGCCGGGGAGCCCCTGTTCATCGACCTGGACCTGCTGGCGAAGGAGGGGCTGCTGACGGAGGAGGAGCTGGCCTCCGCCAAGACGGCGGCGGGGGACAAGGTGGACTACGCCGCCCTGAAACAGAGCCGGGAGCCCCTGCTGCGCAAAGCTTTCTCCCGCGTCAGCGGCGAGACGGCGGAGGCCGCCCGCGCCTTCGCGGAGCAGAACCCCTGGGTACGGGAATACGCCCTGTACCGGGCCGCCAAGCGGCGCTTCGGCGATCTGCCCTGGTTCGAGTGGCCCGACGAGGCCCTGCGGCGGCATGAGCCCTGGGCCGTGGAGCGCTGGCGGGTGGAGCTGGCGGAGGAGGTGGCCTTCCAGACCTGCGTCCAGCACTGGTTCTTCACCCAGTGGGCGGCGCTGAAGACCTACGTCAACGACTTGGGCCTGGGCCTCATCGGCGATCTGCCGATCTACGTCTCCCTGGACTCCGCCGACGTGTGGAGCGAGCGGAAGGAGTTCCTCCTGGACGAGGAGGGCCGGCCCCGGAAGGTGGCGGGCGTGCCGCCGGACTACTTCTCCGAGGACGGCCAGCTCTGGGGCAACCCGCTCTACGACTGGCCCGCCATGAAGCGGAACGGCTTCGGCTGGTGGATCCGCCGGGTGGAGGGCGCTTCCAAGCTCTTCGACATCATCCGGCTGGACCACTTCCGGGGGCTGGAGAGCTATTGGGCGGTCCCGGCGGGCTCCGAGACCGCCAGGACCGGCGCCTGGGAACGGGGCCCCGGCATGGACCTGCTGGGCGTGCTGACCAGCTGGTTCCACGGCATCGCCTTCATCGCCGAGGATCTGGGCATCCTGACGGACGATGTCCACAAGTTCCGGGAGGCTTCCGGCCTGCCGGGGATGAAGGTGCTGGAGTTCGCCTTCTCCGACCCCTCCAACGCCTACCTGCCCCACAACTATCAGCCCAACTGCGTCTGCTATACCGGCACCCACGACAACGATACCGCCGCCGGCTGGTACGCCTCCGCCGCCAAGCGGGAGCGGGCCTTCGCCGAGGAGTACCTGGGCGTCTCCGGAGCGGAGGAGACGCGGCTGGCCCTGCTCCGGGCGGGGCAGGGGAGCGTCGCCCAGCTGTTCGTGGCCCAGATGCAGGACTACCTGGGCCTTGGCAGCGAGAGCCGGATCAACGTCCCCGGTGTGGCCAGCGGCAACTGGCGCTGGCGGCTGCTCCCCGGCCAGGCCGGGGCGGAGCTGGCGGAGGAGATCCGCGCCATGACCGCCCGGTACGGCCGGTGCCCCTGGAGAGCGGGATCGGAGACTGACGGAACGGATAAAACTTGATGCGCGTAGTTGTTTAATACGCCGAATATTTGCGCAAAATTTACATTTGTGGAAAGTGCCGCTATCCTGCTGTGAGGTCTTACATATATAATGGGACCGTCACATAAGATGGAGCGTCCGCGTTGAGGCGGACGCGGAAGCGAGGAACGTTTCATGGATATTTTTTCCCTGTTCACCCTCTGCGGTGGTCTGGCCTTCTTCCTGTACGGCATGACTACCATGTCCAAGAGCCTGGAGAAGATGGCCGGCGGCCGTCTGGAGCGGCTCTTGAAGCGCATGACCTCCAACCCCATCAAGGGCCTGCTCCTGGGCGCGGGCATCACCATCGCCATCCAGTCGTCCTCGGCGGTGACCGTGATGCTGGTGGGCATGGTGAACTCCGGCGTGATGGAGCTGGGGCAGACCATCGGCGTGATCATGGGATCCAACGTGGGCACCACGCTGACGGCCTGGATCTTGGCCCTGACGGGCATCGAGAGCGAGAGCATCCTGCTGAACATGCTCAAGCCGGAGAACTTCTCGCCCCTCTTCGCCCTGGCGGGCATCCTGCTCATCATGGGCTCGAAGCGCCAGAGGCGGCGGGACGTGGGGCGGATCCTCATCGGCTTCGCCATCTTGATGTCCGGCATGGAGATGATGAAGGACTCCGTCAGCCCCCTGGCAGACATGCCGGGCTTCTCCGAGCTGTTGACGGCCTTCCAAAACCCCCTGCTGGGCGTGCTGGTGGGCGCGGTGTTCACCGCCGTCATCCAGTCCTCGGCGGCGTCCGTGGGCATCCTGCAGGCCCTGGCCCTCACGGGGTCCCTGAGCTACGGCATGGCGATCCCCATCATCATGGGGCAAAACATCGGGACCTGCGTGACGGCGCTCATCTCCTCCATCGGCGTGTCCAGGGGGGCGAAACGGGTGTCCATCATCCACATCTCCTTCAACGTCATCGGCACCACCGTGGGGCTGATCCTCTTCTATGGCGGGGACATGATCTTCCAGTTCCCCTTCATGGACGCGGCCATCGGCGCGGGCGGCATCGCCCTGTGCCACACGATCTTCAACGTCTTCACCACCGTGCTGCTGCTGCCCTTCTCCCGCCAGCTGGAGATGCTGGCGCGGGCGGCTATCAAAGAAGGGGACAAGGCCCAGGAGTTCGCCTTCCTGGATCCCCTGCTCCTCCGGACCCCCGGCGCGGCGGTCAGCGAGTGCGTCGTGCAGACCTGCGAGATGGGCGCCCTGGCGCGGAAGAGCCTGCTGGCCTCCCTGGGGCAGCTCTCCCATTATGACGGGGCCCTGGAGACGGAGCTCCTGGAGGACGAGGACAAGCTGGACATCTACGAGGACCGCCTCAGCGGCTACCTGGTGCAGATCTCCCAGCACGGCGTCTCCATGGAGGACATCCACACCGTCTCCCGCCTGCTCCACGCCATCGGCGACTTCGAGCGCATCGGCGACCACGCCCTGAACATCCAGGAGTCCGCGCGGGAGCTCCACGAGAAGGGCCTCAGCTTCTCCGGCTCCGCCGAGGCGGAGCTGCGGGTGCTGGAGCGGGCCCTGGAGGACATCCTGACCGCCTCCGTGGAGTGCTTCAAGGCGGACGACCCCGCCGCCGCCCGGAAGGTGGAGCCCCTGGAGGAGACGATCGACCGGCTCACCGCGGAGATCCGGGACCGGCACATCCGCCGCCTCCAGAACGGCGAGTGCACCGTCCAGCTGGGCTTCATCCTCAGCGACCTGCTGACGAATCTGGAGCGGGTCAGCGACCACTGCTCCAACATCGCCGTCTGCGTCATCGAGGAGCGGGAGGACGAACAGCGTCACGCCTACCTCCACGACCTCAAGGCCGCCGGGGCTTTCGCGGCGGATCTGGACGAGGATCTTGAAAAGTACAAGCTGCCCTGAGGCCGGCCGAAGGGCAAAAGGACCGCCGGAGCGTCCAAGACGCTCCGGCGGTCTTCTCTGCGTGGATCTTGAAGATCGGCCCTCTACAGGTAATTCAGCGGGTTCCGGGCCACGCCGTTGTAACGGATCTCGAAGTGGCAGTGATTGCCGGTGGAGTTGCCGGTGGAGCCGGCCCGGGCGATCTGCTGGCCCTTGTAGACCTTGGCGCCCACGGAGACAGTCAGGCTGCTGTTGTGGCCGTACCGGGTCACATAGCCGTTGCCGTGGTCGATCTGGACCAGGTAGCCATAGCCGCTCATCCACCCGGAGTAGGTGACGGTGCCGCCGTCCGCGGCGTAGATGGGCGTCCCGTAGGGGACCGCGATGTCGATGCCCTTGTGGTTCGTGGAGCCGATGCCGCCGGGGGACTTCCGTCCGCCGAAGCGGGAGGAGATGCGGCCCGTGGTGGGCCAGCGGAAGGTGCCGGTGGGCAGCCAGGTGGGCCGGTCCTTGGTGCCCCGGAGACGGTACTCCGTGATGGGGTCCCGGAGGGTGACGCTGGAGAGGACCGTCCGCTCGGTCTCGGCGCCGTTGATATAGGTGACGTTCGCCACGGTGTCCGCCGCGCCGAACTCACCGGCGGAGGTGACCTTGTAGTCGCCCTTATAGAGGTCGGGGCTGTCCGTGTACTCCACGTCGAAGGCCACGGTGTCCACATAGCGCTCCTGCTGGACCACGGTCATGGTCAGGTAGGGCACGGAGGCGGACATGGTCAAGATCTCGCCGATCTGCAGCTTGTCGATGTCGTAGCCGGGGTTCAGGTCCAGCAGCTCCTTCGAGGTGAGGCCGTGGTCCTCGGCGATCTCGGACCAGGTGTCGCCCTTGGCGACGGTGTAGGTGACCTCGGCGGTCTTCGTGCTGTAAAGGGTCTCCGCCAGATACCCCAGGTTCATCAGGTCGGCGGTGGGGACATACTCCGCCTTGATGTCCACGTCCTCGGCGAAGGAGACGGAGATGGTGCCCTCGTTGGTGGCGGAGAGCTGGATCTGCTCCAGCAGCTGATCCAGCGCCCCCTTATAGGGCGTGGCGCCGATGCGCTCCCCGTCCACGTACAGGCAGTAGGCGGCGGTGACCATGCCGACCTCCTGGCTCAGCTCCTCCTCATAGGTCTCTTTGTCCACCAGGTCCTCGCGGCGGAGGAGGCCGGAGGAATATTGGATCAGGGAGTCGTCGATGGTGAAGCTCCGCCCCAGGGTCCGGGCGGTGACCTCCTCCAGGTCGGCGCGGGCCTCCTCCGCCTCCTTCTGGTCGGCCAGGGAGCCCAGGACCTTGCCGTCATAGGTGACGGTGACGCCGTTGGTATAGGTGGAGAAGAACAGCAGCACCCCGGCCAGGACGCAGCCCCCGCCAAGGAAGACCAGGGGATGGATCCGCCAGCGCCGCTTTTTCTGGGCGCTCTGGGCGCTCTTCTGCCGGGAGGCGCTGTGCTTTTGCAGGACCCGCTCCTGGAGGAGGCTCCCCCACATGGGCAGCAGCCCCCAGAGGAACAGCAGCAGCTGGATGGGCAGCCGCTCGGACTCCGGAAAGCGGTGGGCCTTGTTCTCCCGGACGATGCGCCGCCACCGGCGGCGGAAATGCAGGCGTCTTTCGGCGATGGTGTAGTGGCGCTCGCCGCCGCCCTCCAGATGCTCCGGCTGTTTGCGGGGGGCGCTGCGGTGGGGGGCGCGGCCCTCCCGGCCCCGCCGCTGGGCGCGGCGCCGCTCCGGCTTGCGGTCCTTCGGGTCCCGGGCCTCCGGCTCCCAATCCCGGATGGAGGGGGGGAGGTCCCACTCCTGCCAGGGGCTCCAGCCCTCCGGCTTCGGCGGACCGTCCGGGTCTCCGCCCTGGCCGGGCGGCGTCTGGATGGTGGATCGTTTGATGTCTTCGCTCATAGGTCTCCTCGTATACGGCCCGCGCCCTTCCGACGGAGGCCGGCGGAGCGGGAGGTCTTTAAAAAGTTACAATTTGTTACCGATGCTTATCATACCGCTTTTTCGTCTTCCCGTCAAGTCCCAGAAAAAGCAAAAAACGGGGCCCTTGGCGGATCTTTGCCCGTTTCCGACGGGGGACGACGGGGACGGATGGGACCAGTGTGCCACATCGGGCCTGGGAATTGATGACAGATCCGTGAATTTTTATGGGATCGCTCCAAATTTTTGGATTGACCGAGGCGGGCAAAGGTGTATAATGGTACCATGAATCTCAGCAGACGCTGTACATCTGGAGGAAGAGACATGTTTGAATTTCTGATCAAAAAGCTGAAAGCCCATCCCCGCAAGATCGTGTTCACCGAGGGCACCGATCCCCGGATCCTGGAGGCCGCGGCCCGGCTGCTGTCCGCCACGTTCCTGATGCCCGTCCTGGTGGGGGATCGGGAGGAGATCCTGGCCGCCGCCGAGGAGGTGGGCTTCAACGTCAAGGGCGCGGAGATCCTGGATCCCGAGACCTTCGAGGACATGGACAGGATGGTCGCCGAGATGGTGGCCCTCCGCAAGGGCAAGATGACCGAGGACCAGTGCCGCGCCGCCCTGAAGCAGGGCAACTACTTCGGCACCATGCTGGTGAAGATGGGCTACGCCGACGCTCTGCTGGGCGGCGCTACCTACTCCACCGCCGACACGGTCCGTCCCGCCCTCCAGCTCATCAAGACGAAGCCGGGCTGCAAGATCGTGTCCAGCTGCTTCATCCTGGTCCGCCCCTCCGCCACCGGCGATCCCGACGTGTTCGCCATGGCGGACTGCGCCATCAACATCAAGCCCTCCGAGGACGAGCTGGTGGAGATCGCCGTGGAGACCGTGGCCACGGCCCGGACCTTCGGCATCGACCCCAAGGTGGCCTTCCTCAGCTATTCCACCCACGGCTCCGGCGCGGGCGAGGACGTGGACAAGATGCGCAGCGCCTGCGAGAAGGCGAAGTTCTCCCTCCCCGGCGTGGTGGTCGACGGCGAGCTGCAGTTCGACGCCGCCGTGTCTCCCCGCGTGATGCGGACCAAGTGCCCCGACTCCCCCGTCCATGGCAACGCCAACACCTTCATCTTCCCCGACATCAACGCGGGCAACATCGGCTATAAGATCTGCCAGCGCATGGGCGGCTTCGACGCTTACGGCCCCATCCTCCAGGGCCTCAACGCCCCCATCAACGACCTCTCCCGCGGCTGCAACGCCCAGGAGGTCTACTCCATGGCGATCATCACCGCCGGCCTCTGCGAGGACTGAGCGGGACTTCAGGATATCCGGGATAAGGAAGAGGAGCGGCTCTCGAGCCGCTCCTCTTTTCCTACTCCTTCGTCCAAAACTCCCGGATCCGGTCGATCTCCCGCCGTCCGTCGAAATACCCCTCCTGCCACAGGGCGCGGATGGTGTCCAGGTCCTTCTCCGTCCGGGAACAGCCCAGGGTGTCCTTCGGGGCGACGATCAGGACCTTCCCCTCCCGCTCCAGGGCGAACAGCTCCTCCCGGCAGGCGTTGTACCGCTCGGAACGGGTCCGCATGGTCTCCTGGAACCGGGGGTACCGCTTGAAGGCGCGGGCGATCATCCGGTCTGCCTTGCCGGGCTTCTTGCAGTAGTCCCGCTCCCGGGTCAGCACCACCACCACCCGGTCGAAGCCCTGGTCCAGAGCGTGCCGCCAGGGGATGGCGTCGGCGCAGCCGCCGTCCAGACAGGGCCGGCCGTCCAGGCGGATGATGGGGAACATCAGCGGGATGGCGCAGGTGGCCTGGAGGAGCAGGTTGTGCTCGTCCCGCCGGGGCACGGGCAGGTAGTCCGCCTCTCCGGTCTCCAGGTCCGTCACCACGGCCTCCACCCGGCCGGGGTACGCCTCGAAGGCGTCGTAGTCGAAGGGGATCAGCTCGTTGGGGATGGTCTCATAGGCGAACCGGAGGCCGAAATAGGAGCGGTTCTCAGGGTCCGCCAGGTTCCGCCAGCCCATATAGCGGCGGTCGCCCGCGTAGCGGCAGATCAGCTGCAGGTTCCGGCGGCTCTGCCGGGAGAGGTAGCTGACGCCGTAGGCGATCCCGGCGGAGACGCCCAGGGTGTAGTCCGGCAGGGGGAGGCCGCCGTCTAAAAAGGCGTCGCAGACGCCGGAGGAGTAGATGGTCCGCAGGGCGCCGCCCTCCAGGACCAGTGCAGTTTTCATGGTCGGTATCACCTCGAAAGATCTATAGATACAGGGTTCAAGGACGGAGCAGGTGCTTTTTCAGCTTCCAGTGCCAGATGACGGTCAGGCGGGCCAGCGTGCGGTCCACGAGCAGGAAGACCACGTTCCCCATGACCAGCAGCGCCGCGTTGAAGATCCAGGCGGCCTCCAGCAGGTCCGCCGTCAGGCCCATGATCCGCA
This sequence comes from uncultured Oscillibacter sp., assembly GCF_910584465.1. Taxonomy (GTDB): domain Bacteria; phylum Bacillota; class Clostridia; order Oscillospirales; family Oscillospiraceae; genus Oscillibacter. Next base: position 4,751 of record NZ_CAJUBK010000053.1, on the reverse strand, counting down.
GGACCAGGCCGTACAGCAAAAGGGCGGCGGCGTTGCAGACCAGCAGCCGGAGCGCCAGCCGCAGGAGGCGGGAGGGCAGGGCGGCAATCTTGGGCCGGAGGATGGGGTACCAGCCGAAGAACAGGTATACCAGGGCGGTCTCCCGGTCCGGCGTCAGCAGGAGGCCCAGGATGGCCGCGGCGGCGTAGGCCGTCCCGGCGGCCTTGGGCCCCAGCTCCTCCAGCACCGGGAGGAGCGCCGCCATCGCCAGGATGGGGCCGCAGAGGACCGCGGCGGGGATGATGCCGCCCAAGGCCAGGAAGGCGACCGCCAGGGCGGTCAGCACGCCGCTGAGGGCGACGGCGCGGCTCTTCTTCATGGGAGCTCCTTGTACCGGAGCTTGTAATAGCTCCACCGCCGCCATTTCCGGAGGAGCTCCTGCTGCTCGTCGGTGAGGTCCTCGGCGAGGGCGCCGCCGGAGAGCAGACAGGTCCCCCCCTGCACCACCGGCAGCTCCCGGCGGAGGTCGTTCAGGAAGGAGAACCAGGGGCTCTCCTCCTTCCGGCCCGTCAGCTCCAGCACCGCCGCCCCCAGGAAGCTGGCGGAGAGGGACTCCGGCAGTCCCAGGGACTCCACGGCCTCCTCCCAGGAGAGGAGGTCCGCCGCCGTGTCGTTGGCCCAGATGACATAGGGGGTCTTGTAGGGGGAGAAGGGGTCCAGCGGATCTTGGGCGGCGACGTCCAGGCCCAGCTCCGAATAGGCCAGCATGTTGTCCCCCAGATAGGGCAGGTGGTCCCCCCAGTAGACCAGGACGACGGGCTCGTCCTGGGCGACGAAGTACCGCCAGAGACGGCCCAGCATGGCGTCCGCGTCCCGGACGCCCTCCACGTAGACCCGGAGGAGCGTCTCCGCCTCCTCCGACAGGGGGACGGAGACCTGCGCCGGGGGGAAGTCGTAGTCCGGGCCGTATTTGTCGGCGGTGTAGGACATGTGGTTTTGGATCGTCGTCGTGTAGTGGAAGACGGGGCCCGCGGCCTGTTCGAACCGCTCCTCGATGAGGCCGGCGGTGTAATCGTCCGTGACCCAGCGGCCTTTGTACACGGGGTCCTCCATGCCGCCGATGAAGAGCGTCTCCTCCGCGCCGAGCCAGCGGTAGACGTTCTCCCGGTTGTAGAACCAGTTGTCGCCGGGGTGGTGGAAGGAGGTCTCGTACCCGTCGGCGGCGAAGACCCGGAAGAGGCTGTCCAGGTCCCGGTCGATCACCCGCAGGGCGGATGTGGAGGAGGCGGAGAGGGCGTTGGTCTGCATCCCGGTCAGCACGTCGAACTCCGTGTTCGCGGTGCCGCCCGCGAAGCCCGGGACGACGACGTGCCCGCAGAGGGCGTGGGGGTCCTCCCGCAGGGCGTGGAGGTTGGGGAGGGGGTCGTCCTCCCGGCCGTAGGTGAAGACGTCCGCGTCCGTGATGTCGGAGAACGCCTCGTTCATCACCATGACCACGCTGACGGGCTTGCCCAGGCCCGGCTGCTCCCCGGTCTCCCAGGCCGCGGCCGCGGAACGGTCGAAGCCCTCGGGCCGGTCCACCAGATAGGTGGTGAAGTGGTGGCAGAAGGCGTAGGGGAAGCCCAGGTCGTTGAAGACGCCGGGGACGTAGTTCGAATTATGGACCTTGAAGGACAGGTAGAGGTCCCTGGAGGCGTAGACCGTCAAGATCAGCCCCGTCAAAACGGCGAAGCTGGCCGCGGCCCCCAGGAGACGGCCCGCCCAGCCCCGGAGCCTCTCCACGGGGAAGGGCCCGCAGGCGATGAAACAGCCCGCGGCGAAGAGGACGGCGGTGATCAGGACCACCGCCGCGATCTGCACGGCCGGGTAGCGGATGTCGTAGTTCCCCAGGGCGCTGCCCACCTCCTTCAGCAGGGCGAAGTCCCGGGGGAACACCGGTTCGTCCCGGACCTCGATCTTCACCCGGTTGGCGATGGACAGGGCGCAGACGGCGAAGTTCACCAGGGCCGCGCCGAAGAAGACATTGCGCAGCAGACACGCCGCCGCCAGCACCAAAAGGCCCACGGGCAGGGCGTTGAGGACGATCAGCAGGGGCTGGCGGAGGAAGCCGGAGATTAGGCTCCGGAAGGCATTGGGCTGGCACCAGAGGGCCAGGAGGGTGATGCCTCCGCTGAGCAGCACCGCCGCCAGGAGGGCCTGGGGCAGGGAGAGGCGGTATTTGGGCCTGGAAAATGGATCTTTCAAACGGGTCACTCCTTGAAATGCTCGTGGTCGAGGATATGGTCCATGCAGAAGCAGTGGTATCCGGCGCACTTGGAGCAGTAGCGGAACTCCAGATCCGGATACTCGGTGTCGGTCCGGCCGCAGACGGAGCACTTGTGGCGGTAGCCCTGCTGGGACTCCTTCTTCCGCTGCTGGCGGACGGCGCTTTTGAACTGGATGGTCTGGTGGGAGTTCCGGTGCCGGGCGAAGCTCCGCCGCCGGTCGATCTGGTCCACGATGTCGCACCAGAAGAAGACCAGGAAGTTCAGCAGGGCCACCACGGGCAGCAGGGCGCTGAGCCAGCTCCCCCGCAGCAGCGCGGCGGCGGCGTCCACGGCGAAGAGGGCGATGTCCGCCAGGGCCAGCCACTTGGCCTTGACGGGGATGATGTAGAGCAGCATCAGCTGGGCGTCGGGGTACAGCGCGGCGAAGGCCAGGAACATGGACATGCCCACGTAATAGGTCCCCAGGATGAAGCTGTATCCGAAGGCGTAATGGCTGATGATGCCGGTGAGGATGGTCAGGACCACACCGGAGAGATAATAGAGGTTGAACTTCGGTGTGCCCCACTCCCGCTCCAGCATGGTGCCGATGAACCACATGAAGTAGAGGGAGAGGATGAGGTTGAAGGGCTGCAGGCTCTCCGGGACGAAGATGAAGCTCACCAGCCGCCAGATCTGGCCCCGGAGGACCGCCCCCCACTCGAAGCCCAGGAAGTAGACGGCCTCTCCGTTGGTCATGCGCAGGAGGAAGAACATGGCGGCGTTCCCGATGATGATGAAGCGCATCAGGTTGGGTATGCCGAAGTTCGGGTGCCGGAGCGCGAAGCGCTCCATGGCGCTGTTCAGCTTTCTCAAGGGGATCCCCTCCGATCGATAGCAGAGTGTTTAAGGAGCATTATACCCTGTTCGATGGAAAAAGTCACCTACATTTTTTGAACATTGGCACGGGAGGGGAAAAATCCCTTCAAAAATAGGGCCGGCCCCCTTGACAAACGGACAAGGTCTGTTAAAATGGATTCAACAAGTCCATATCCTTATCGAGAGTGGCGGAGGGAACGGCCCAATGAAGCCACGGCAACCTGCGCTTTGAAAGGTGCCAAATCCGGCGGAAACGACAGATGAGGAGCGAGGATCATTTCCCGCGCGTCTCGCCGCCGAGACGTGCGGCTTTCTTTGCGCGTCCTGCCTGCCGTCCGGCCGCCACAATTTCATCCCAGCGCGCGGGAGAGAGGAAGCGCGCCGCTCTTGCACGAGCGGAAAGGAGCACATCATGGGTAGACATTATCTCTTCACCTCCGAGTCCGTCACCGAGGGGCATCCCGACAAGATCTGCGACCAGATCTCCGACGCGGTCCTGGACGCCATCATGGCCCAGGATCCCCAGGGCCGCGTGGCCTGCGAGACGACCGCCTGCACCGGCCTCATCCACGTCATGGGCGAGATCACCACCAGCTGCTATGTGGACATCGACAAGATCGCCCGGGAGGTCGTCCGGGACATCGGCTATGACCGGGGCAAGTACGGCTTCGACTGCGACACCTGCGGCGTCATCACCTCCATCGACGAGCAATCCGCCGATATCGCCCTGGGCGTGGACAAGTCCCTGGAGAACAAGAACCATGAGGAGAGCGAGCTGAACCACGGCGCCGGCGACCAGGGCATGATGTTCGGCTACGCCTGCGACGAGACCCCGGAGCTGATGCCCCTGCCCCTGTCCCTGGCCCAGAAGCTGTGCCTCCAGATGACCAAGGTCCGCAAGAGCGGCCTCGTCTCCTACATGCGCCCGGACGGCAAGAGCCAGGTCACCGTGGAATACGACGAGGACAACGTCCCCGTCCGCATCGACACCGTGGTCATCTCCACCCAGCACAACCCCGACGTGACCCTGGAGCAGATCCGCCGGGATATGATCAACCTCGTCGCCAAGGAGGTCCTCCCCGCCGAGCTGCTGGACGAGGACACCAAATATTACGTGAACCCCACCGGCCGCTTCGTCAAGGGCGGCCCCGCCGCGGACGCGGGCCTGACGGGCCGGAAGATCATCGTCGATACATACGGCGGCAGCGCCCCCCACGGCGGCGGCTGCTTCTCCGGCAAGGACCCCACCAAGGTGGACCGTTCCGCCGCCTACGCCGCCCGCTGGGTCGCCAAGAACATCGTGGCCGCCGGCCTCGCCAAGCGCTGCCAGATCGAGCTGGCCTACGCCATCGGCGTGGCGAAGCCCGTGAGCATCATGGTGGAGACCTTCGGCACCGGCACCGTCAGCGACGGCAAGCTGGAAGAGGCCGTGGGCAAGGTCTTCGACCTGCGCCCCACCGCCATCATCCGCGACCTGGATCTGCGCAAGCCCATCTACCGCAAGCTGGCCGCTTACGGCCACATGGGCCGGGAGGACCTGGGCGTGGCCTGGGAGAAGACCGACCGGGTGGAGGCGCTGAAGGCCGCTGTGAAGGAGTAAGCCTGTTATATCCTGCTGAGAGAGGCGGGGGGGGGGGGGGGGGGGGGGGG
>NZ_CAJUBK010000052.1 GCF_910584465.1 uncultured Oscillibacter sp. | reverse complement strand
CAGATTTCAAACCCAAGCGGGGCAAGCGCCGCTACTGGGGCAGCGGATACTTGGGGCAGACCAAAAGTGGGCGCTGGAACGGAAGGTATACGGTGACCTGGCCCGATGGAACAAAGCGTACCCGAGACATCTACGCTGACTCAGAGAAAGAATGTGAAAAGCTGCTGGCAGTAATGATAACCGAAATGAAATCGGAGGTGGCCGCTGAAAAGGAGCGGCTGAGGGCAGAGAATAGGGCAAGCTGAGAACTGCGGCCCACCGGGATACCCCGGTGGGCCGGTTTTCTCTGTCTGTGGGCAAATATGTGGTCAAGGAGTACCCAGCCGTACCAAGCAAGCAGAAATTGTCACGAGAATGGCAGGTTTGAAACAGATAATGGGGATTTTCATGACCATAAATCAGTCCTTATCCTCAGAGCAGCGTGTGCGCTGGTACAGACAAAGAGCGGGTGGTCAATTTTTGGCTCTGCAAGACCGGAAGGATTTTTCTCAAAATGTACGGAATGAGAATTATGCCGAAACCGGAGGTGAACTCACTAGTCGAAAAAAGAGCAGCCGCCGTGATATGCTCTATAATTGTCTTTTTTACAACGGGTATTTATCTAAACGCCTTCACTTAACCGCCGTAAAAGAAAGAATTTTGGCGGTGAACGATATTCACCCCGTGGTGCAGCCGATATCTTCCCCCAAAATCTCGGGGCTATCGAACAAATATGCTATAAGGCCCGTAGAGGCCCCTACAAGCGACGTTAGCGCTTTAGCGGTGTTTCCTATATACTCCCAAACGATAAAACGCCGTAGCGGGCCTTTATGGGGCTTCTAGGAAATGCCGCCAGTTTTGGCAGTATTGCAGGAAGTTGCAATGCAGGTCAGTCCAAATCTGGACCGTCCCCCTTTTGAAACGTTCTCAAAAGGGTCTCCTCAAAAATGAGGAGACCCCGCAAAATAAAGCAATTTCCAAGAGGCTTCGCTGCTCCATTTTCCTGTGGAACAGAAAGTATGTTCTATTGACAAGCACCCTATAATGGAAAGTGAGGTGATGACCATGCTGGACGAAAAGGATTTACAGGCAATCGCACAACTGATTAAAGCCCAGGTGAACCCTATCAACAAGCGTCTGGACACTCTGGAGAGGACCACGGCCACCAAGGACGACCTTGCGGCTATGGAAAAACGGGTCCTGGAACAGTCCACCGTCAATATGCAGGTTCTGCTAGAGGGACTCGTTGACCCTAAATTCAACTTACTGGCTGACGGTCAAAAACTCATTCAAGAAAAAATGCTCCCGATGGAGGCCCTTGACGATGCAGAGGACCGGCTTGACGTGCTGGAGGCGGTCGTCAAAAATCATAGCAGGGAAATCCGGGAATTGAAAAAAGCGCAGTAAGCAAGCGGGAGAGCCACGAACGGCCCTCCCGCTTTTCTCACCATATTTGGGGAGCAAAGATTAGATCATCACTCCGCCCGGCATAAGGTCAACGCCTCTCTGATGTTGTGCCCGCTCGACGGACCGCATGAGTGTTTTCCCGTCCAGGTGTACGCCATAGTCCTGGTTATTAATAGCGTCTACTATGGCTCCTGCTCCGGCGTTGATTGCGGCGATAACGGCGGAATAATCCTGCCTCCCCTGTTCCTCCCGGAAGGTTTCACGGAGGATATTTTGCGGGGCTATGATTTCGGGGTTGCTCCGTGCGTTCGGATATTCTCCCATCAAGGCCAGCGTCGGAGACTTCACCACGCCGCCGTTTGCAAAAGCCATAGCGGGCAGCGCAAGCGGGGCCATGTGGGGGATAGCGGCGGCAACAGCGGCAGCCCCGCCGGAGAGGACAAAAGCGGTCACGCCAGCGCCCGCCAGGGCCACAGCTCCCGCAGGTGCGGCCCTGGATCTATTTGCGCTCCACCAAGAGCTTATCCTCTCTCCAATGCTCTGCATCAGCCCGACAAAGCCGTCCCACACAGAAGAAAACGCCGACATAAGATTTTGAACTAATCCTGAACCGGCCTTTGCCGCCGTCTCAATAAGGCTGCCGCCCCACGAACCAATGGCGTTGCTTGTCTGGTTCACCCAGGAGACAATGGACGCTCCCAGGGAGGTCAGAACAGGGACGGCGGCGGACCCTAAGTAATCGAGGGTCGTCCCGAAATTCTTTGCAAGGTTCGGCCCCCAGGCCCCAAGAGCGGCGGCTGTGACTGTAAAGAAAGACCCAAAGGTCTGGGCGGTCGGCAGCAGGGCAAGCGGCGTAACTTTTGGGAGAAATTCAATGACCGCAGAGAAATTCGTTTTGATATTTTCGCCCCACGTGGATAAAGTGCTTTGTGTGGCCGTGACGAAGGAGGAAAATTTCTGCTGAAGCACCTGGAGCTTTTCACTCATGCTTGCTTCCAAAGAAGTAAACGCCGCTCCAATCGCCGCCAGTCCGGACAACAATACAGAACTATCTATAGCAGGGGCGGGAATGGGATTCTGCGCCCACCCCGGGACGGGCAAAGGTGAAAGCGCCCACTCCGGCAAGGTAAGGGCCTCAAAGGCCGGGGCCGGGATGATAGAGGGTATCCACTCCGGCGCTTTCAGCAGCGCCCCCACAAAGCTGGGAATCAGCAACTTTTCAAAAACGGGAGCGGGGACCACGGAGGGAAACCACGCCGGAGATTTCAGCAGTTCTCCAACCAGCTCCGGGAGGCGGACCGGCTCAAATGTCGGGCTTGGTATCACGTCCGGGACCCAGGACGGGGAAGGTAACTTTTGCCCCAAAAGGTCAGGGACAGGAAGCGGTTCAAAGACAGGGGCGGGCACATACCCCGGCTCCCAAACCGGAGAGGGCATTTTCTCCCCTACGAGGTCCGGCAGTAACACAGGCTCAAAGGCTGGGCTTGGAACAAGGCCGGGGACCCATTGCGGGGAAAGAAGCCGCTCCCCCGCAAGGCTCGGTACTTCCAGAGGTTCAAAAGCTGGGGCCTTGACAAGCTCCGGGACCCACGCCGGGGCTTTGAGCTTTACGCCGGACAGCTCCGGCAGCGTGACGGGTGCAAACTCCGGGGCCGGGACCGGATTCGGGGACCATTCCGGGGAAGGTATCTTATCCAGGTTCGGGAATTTGATTTCGGGAAATTTTAAATCGCTCTTGACTTCCTCAAACCGGAAGTTTCCTAAATCGCCAGAACCGCCGCCGCCCAAAGGCGAGTCCTTCTCAATTACGTTCAGTTCGTCGATGCCAAGAAGAACGCTTTTTAATTTCTTGGCGGAGTTGGTCAGCTTGTCCGTGGAGGACGCAGAACCGTCTACGGATTCCGCAAAATCCTTGTACTCCTTTTTGGCTTGCAAAACATAGTCCTCGCCTAAAAATGCCGCTACGATCCTTGCAATGAAGTTCAGCACGGAGGCTAGCCCGTCCAGGATAGCAGTTATAACAGGCTCAATCGCCATCAGGACCGGGAGGACAGCGGCGGTCAGGGCGTCCACCACGTATTGAACGGAAGTAACGATTTTTGACAGGGTTTCGTTTACCCTCTCGTTCTTTTGCGCCACGGTCCCAAGGTTCTCCGCAACGGCATTTGTCAGGCGGGATATCATGCGGAAAATGATAAAATTCGCGGTCAGGCGCTTCAATCGGTCCACAAGGCGGTCGAGGCCGCTTGCGCCCTGGTCCCCGGCCCGCTTTAAGGTGTGCCCTAGCCGCTCCGCCTCTTTCGTTGCGCCGCCAAGTTCGGTTTCTACACGCTTTGCCGCCCTAGCCACGTTGTCAACGCCAGCCGAAGCCTTTTGGACTTTTTGAGCGGCCCCGGCCAGCTTGTCAGTGCTTCCCCCGGTCCGCTCCAAGGATTTTTGTACCTTCTCCGCAGCCGCCGCAAGCTGTTCGCAAGAGGCCGCCGCCTTTTTGATGCTTTCACTGTCTACAGAGGCGGCGGGGGCCTGGGGGATTTTTGCAAGAGCCGCCGCTACCTGCTCTATAGGGGCTGCTGCTCCCTGCATCCCTGTTTCAAGGCTCTTTCTTAGTTGCCGGATTTTATTGTCGGCGGCGTCAATTGCGCCGGATAACCGTTCGATTTCCTTTTCCGTCCGCCGCACTTCTTCCTCGACTGCGGCGGCGGTTGCGGGGCTTCCAACTCCACGATACTGTTGCATTGCCTCCAATCGTTCTTGCAGCTTTAACACGGAGTCAGCGGAAGATTCCGCTTGCTTTTCAAGACGGGCAATTTCAGCCTCTATTTTCGCCGTGGAAGTACTTGGCGCCTGCGTCGGGCTTTTCATCTGCCTGGACAGCTTCTCCAGCCCTGGCACCTTCGTGGCCTGCCCCAGCTTTTGCAAGGAGGCCGTCAGGCGGTCGATCGCTCCGGCGGCGGCGGTGGACGATGCTTCGATCTCAATTTGCAGTTTGTCGATGGTGGCGTCCGCCATGCGTTCAGCTCCTTTCTCCGAAAATGAAAAAGGGGGCCAGCTACCCAAAGTTCAGGTAACTGGCCCCGCTCGGCCCTTCCCATCCACCGCTTAGGATGAGGATTTGCTCTTTTCAACTTTTAGCCGATAAATTCTGGTAGTTTCTTCTCTCCGTGGTACGATTTCAACCCGGTCACCGGAGTTTAAAATACGCTCAATAAGTGCGATATCGCTAGGATTTAATTTTATCATTCTCCCCCCTGCTGACTGATTAGCGCCGCTTGCAGTCCTCTCACCTGTGCCCGTTTCTTTTGCATTTCTTCCTCGCTAAAGGCGGCGGGCTGATTCTTTCCCCAATCCTTCCCGGCTTCTACCATCTGCCGCATATACAGCTCTGCAAGTAATTCCTTGTACCCTTCAACGTGGCCCGAAAGGCAATGCTCCCCAAGGCCCAGCATAAAGAAGTGAACTATTTCCAGCCGGAACAGGTTGCCGCCATCCGTGACGCTTTGGAGCTGGAGCCCATCAAATGGAGGACCCTTATACACATGCTGCTGATTACCGGCGCAAGGCGCGGGGAAATCCTGGGCCTGAAGTGGGACAAGGTATTCTTTGAGGAAAACAAGGTCCAAATCTGCAACAATGTTCTTTACAGAGCGGACCGGGGAGTTTATGAAGACACGCCGAAAACCTCGACCTCCGGGCGGTTTATCGCTCTCCCGGCGGAGACAATGCAGCTGCTGCGGCAATACAGAGCTTGGCAGAATGAGGAACGGCTACGCCTGGGCGAATATTATGACTACCAGGGCTTCGTATTCTCCCAGGACAACGGGAAGCCCATGCACCCGGACAGCGTGACCTCTTGGTTAAGCAAATTCTCCAAGCGCCACGGCTTCCCCCATGTCAATCCGCACGCTTTCCGCCACACAATGGCCTCCATGCTCTACTTCAACGGCGTCGATAGTGTTTCGATCTCGAAGAGGCTTGGACATTCCAAAGTGAGCACGACCACGGATATCTATGCCCACGTCATAGCGGCGGCGGACCAAAAGAGCGCCGACATCCTGGCTGATATCTTCTTGAAAAAGGCTTGAATTTTTACAGCGAGTTGAATTAAAGTTGAATTTTGAAAGGGCGGCAAGAATTAAAGCTACCTGAAAAATACAGAAAACCCGCCGATTCACTAAGAATCAGCGGGTTTTACTGGTACGCCCTGAGGGATTCGAACCCCCGGCCTTCTGGTCCGTAGCCAGACGCTCTATCCAGCTGAGCTAAGGGCGCACATACTGCCCTCTCATGAGAGCTTCCTAATGATAGCACATACGTTTTGAAAATGCAAGTCCTTTTTCCGATTTCTCTCGGATTTTTTATCAGCGGCATGATGCCCCCAGCAAGACGCCGCTTGACATTTCCGCCATACGGTGATATAGTAGGACCCATCAAATCGGTGATGACGGAGAAGGACCGCCCGCATCCTCTGCAGAGAGGGGCGCGCTTGCTGGAAGCGCCCTAGGGGGGACGGCGGCTGTACCACTCCTGAGCTGCCCGGGATGACCGGGCCGGGACCTCCCGTTACAGAGGACACGAGCGGCGGACCGCACGGCGGACCGCAAGCAGGGTGGGACCGTGGAATACGTCTTTCGTATCCCACCCCTGATCTTCATCAGGGGTGGGTCTTTTCGTCCCCGCCCCACGACAAGGAGGATTCATCATGAGCGCAGAGAACGATCTGTACACCTTTGAAAACGAGACCTACCGCAAGACCTATTGGCATACCTGCTCTCACATCCTGGCCCAGGCCGTCAAGCGCCTGTACCCCGACGTGAAGCTGGCCATCGGCCCCTCCATCGACGAGGGCTTCTACTATGACATGGACTCCCCGTTCCCCTTCACCCCCGAGATCATGGAGCAGATCGAGGGCGAGATGCGCAAGATCTGCAAGGAGAAGCTGAAGCTGGAGCGTTTCGAACTGCCCCGGGCGGAGGCCGTCAAGTTCATGGAGGAGAAGGGCGAGCCCTATAAGGTAGAACTCATCAACGACCTCCCGGAGGACGCCGCCATCAGCTTCTACAAGCAGGGCGAGTTCACGGACCTCTGCGCCGGCCCTCATCTGGACTCCACCGGCCGGGTGAAGGGCAACGCCATCAAGCTCACCGCCTGCAACGCCGCCTACTGGCGGGGCGACTCCGAGCGGGAGACCCTCCAGCGCATCTACGGCATCGCCTTCCCCAAGAAGGACGAGCTGGACGAGTACCTGGCCCGCATCGAGGAGGCCAAGAAGCGGGACCACCGCCGTCTGGGCAAGGAGCTGGGCCTGTTCATGCTCCGGGACGAGGGCCCCGGCTTCCCCTTCTTCCTGCCCAAGGGCATGACGCTGAAGAACACGCTCCTGGACTACTGGCGGCAGGTCCATAAAAAGTACGGCTACGTGGAGATCTCCACCCCCATCATGCTGAACCGCCAGCTTTGGGAGCGTTCCGGCCACTGGGACCACTACAAGGCCAACATGTATACCACCGTGATCGACGAGGTGGACTTTGCCGTCAAGCCCATGAACTGCCCCGGCGGGATGCTGGTCTACGCCAGTGAGCCCCATTCTTACCGGGACCTGCCCCTGCGGGTGGGGGAGATCGGCCTGGTCCACCGGCACGAGCTGTCCGGCGCGCTCCACGGCCTGTTCCGGGTGCGCTGCTTCAACCAGGATGACGCCCACGTCTTCATGACCCGGGAGCAGATGCAGGACGTGATCCAGGAGACGGTGCGCCTGTTCGACGAGGTCTATTCCACCTTCGGCCTGAGCTATACCATCGAGCTGTCCACCATGCCCGAGGACCACATCGGCACCGAGGAGGAGTGGGAGCGGAACCAGGACATCCTGAAGGCCGCCATCTCCGACATGGGCAAGGACTTCGTCATCAACGAGGGGGACGGCGCGTTCTACGGTCCCAAGCTGGACTTCCATCTGGCCGACTCCCTGGGCCGGACCTGGCAGTGCGGCACCATCCAGCTGGACAGCCAGCTGCCGGAGCGTTTCGAGCTGGAGTATACCGGCGAGGACGGCCAGAAGCACCGCCCCGTCATGATCCACCGGGTAGTGCTGGGCTCTATCGAGCGTTTCATCGGCGTCATCACCGAGCACTTCGCCGGGGCCTTCCCGGTCTGGCTGAGCCCCGTCCAGGTGAAGGTCCTGACCGTCACCGACCGGGCGGACGCCTATGCCGCTGAGGCCGCCGCCGCCCTGGACGAGCAGGGCTTCCGGGTGGAGACCGATGTCCGCAACGAGAAGATCGGCAAGAAGATCCGGGAAGCCACCCTGGAGAAGGTCCCCTACATGCTGGTGGTGGGGGACCGGGACGTGGAGGCCAAGACCGTCTCCGTCCGTACCCGCGCCGGTGAGGATCTGGGCGCCATGAGCCTGGAGGACTTCGCCGCCAAGCTGAAAGCGGAAGTCGACGCCAAGACCCTGTGACCAAAGCACAAAGCATCGAAAAAGGGCCGTATCCGTAAAGGATGCGGCCCTTTTAGAGTGTCAAAAAACAGGGGGGTCCACCGGCGGGAAGGGAGAGCGTCACGAGAGGGACCCAGGAAGGGTCCCTCTCGCATAGCCTTGGCTGCCGCCGCTCCGGCGTTCGGGACTGCCGGGCTGCCGGAGCGGGCGGGTCCTCTTGGCCCCGCTCAGGAGAGCGCGCGGTGGGGGACATGCCAGATGTTTTCGGCGTACTGCGCGACGGCCCGGTCGGCGGCGAAGATGCCGCTGCGGGCGATGTTGTGCAGGCTCATGCGGTTCCACAGCTCGGGATGGGCATAGGTCTCCACCATGCGCGCCTCCGCGTCGCAGTAGGACTGGAAGTCCGCCAGGAGCAGGTACTCGTCGGCGGGGCTGCCGCCCATGCCCAGCAGCAGCCGCTGATACAGGTCGTCATAGCTGACGCCGTCCCGGAAGCCGGTCCGCAGGGCGTCCATGGCCCGGCGGAGGCGCTCATCCCGGTTGTACCAGCGCTGGGGCACATAGCCCTCCCGCTTCAGGTGCTCCACCTCGTCGGCATGGAGGCCGAAGAGGAACATGTTCTCGTCCCCCAGCACCTCGTGCATCTCCACGTTGGCGCCGTCCAGGGTGCCGATGGTCAGGGCGCCGTTCATCATGAACTTCATGTTGCCGGTGCCGCTGGCCTCCTTGCCGGCGGTGGAGATCTGCTGGCTGACCTCGCTGGCGGGCATCAGCACCTCCGCCAGGGAGACCCGGTAGTTCTCCAGGAAGACCACCTGGAGCTTATCCTTGCAGATGGGGTCGTGCTCGATCTGGTCGGCCAGGGAGTTGATCAGACGGATGATCCGCTTCGCCACCTCGTAGCCCGGCGCCGCTTTCGCGCCGAAGAGGAAGGTGTGGGGCTGGACGATGGCGCTGGGATCGTCCCGCAGCTTCTGATAAAGGGCGATGATGTGCAGCACGTTCAGGAGCTGGCGCTTGTACTCGTGGAGGCGCTTCGCCTGCACGTCGAAGATGGCGTCGGGGTTCAGGATGACGCCCCGGCTCCGCTTGGCGTGGACAGCGAGGAGCTCCTTGTTCTTCCGCTTGATCTCCGCCAGGCGGTCCAGCACGGCCTTGTCGTCCGCGAAGGCGTCCAGCTTCTGGAGGACGGAGGCGTTGGAGAGGTAGGCGTCCCCGCCGGTCAGCTCCTTTATGAGGCTGTCCAGGCCGGGGTTGATCTCGCTGAGCCAGCGGCGGTGGTCGATGCCGTTGGTGACGTTCTGGAACTTCTGGGGCTCCATGCCGCAGGCGTCCTTGAAGACGTCGCTGCGCAGGATGTCGGAGTGGAGGGTGCTGACGCCGTTGACCGCCATGCCACCGGCGATACACAGGTTCGCCATGCGGACCTGGCCGTCCCAGATGATGGCCATCCGCTTGGTCTTGGCGGGATCGTGATAGAAGTCCTCCACCCGCTTCTGCCAGCGGTTGGAGATCTCCTGGATGATCTGCCAGATGCGGGGCAGGCGGCGCTCCATCAGGGTCTGGGGCCAGCGCTCCAGGGCCTCGGCCAGGACCGTGTGGTTCGTATAGGCCACGGAGTGGGTGGTGATGTGCCACGCCTCGTCCCAGTCCATGCCGGTGTCGTCGATGAGCACCCGCATCAGCTCCGGGATGACCAGGGTGGGGTGGGTGTCGTTGATCTGGATGATGTTCTTCTCATGGAAGTTCTTCAGCGTCCCGTAAGTATCCAGATGCTTGGCGGTGATGGATTGGACCGTGGCGGAGACGAAGAAATACTGCTGCTTGAGGCGGAGGGACTTCCCCTCGATGTGGTTGTCGTCGGGGTAGAGCACCTTGGCGATGGTCTCGGCCATGGTCTCCTCCTCGGAGGCTTTCAGATACTCGCCGCGGCCGAACAGGCTCATGTCGATGGGCTTGGTGGGCCGGGGATCCCACAGGCGCAGGACGTTGACATGGTCGGTGCCGTATCCGGCGATCTCCATATCATAGGGGATCGCCTGGATCGTGGTGGCGTTCTCGTTGACGGTGTGGAGGTGGCCGTCGGCCCAGAACTCCCGGACCGTGCCGCCGAAGGAGACGGTCTGCGCCTCGGCGGGCTTGGGCAGCAGCCAGGCGGCGCCCAGGTCCTTCCAGTGGTCGGGGAGCTCCACCTGCTGGCCCTCCACGATCTTCTGCTTGAACAGGCCCAGTTCATAGCAGATGGAGTAGCCGGTGGCGGGGATCTCCAGGGTGGTCATGGAGTCCAGGTAGCAGGCGGCCAGACGGCCCAGCCCGCCGTTGCCCAGGGCCGCGTCGGGCTCCATCTCGAAGATGTCGGCGGCCTTGAACCCCATGTGTTCCAGGGCTTCCTTCAGTTGGGGGAGCACCTCCAGGTTATAGGCGTTCTTGATCAGGCTCCGGCCCATGAGGAACTCCATGGACAGGTAGTGGACCTGCTTCTTCTTATCCGTGCGGGTCTTCTTCCGGGACTCCACTTCCCGCATGGCCATCATGTCCCGCAGGACCAGGGCACTGGCCCGCATCATCTCGCCGTCGGTGGCCTCGTCGGCGGCTTTGCCGAAGTTGGTCATCAACTTGGCGGACAGGGCTTCTTCCAGCTGTTTCGTCGTGATCGGTGTCATGGGCATTTTCACTCCGCGGTCTTTTTCTTACCGGCGGTTCCTTTCTTAGCAGTCGTCTTCTTCTCCGCTTTCTTCGCGGGCTTCCCGGACTTCGCGGCGGATCTGGCCGCGGTCTTCCGGGGCTTTTTGGCCGGCGCCTCCGCAGCGGGAGCGGGCTCCTCGGCGGGGGCGGGTTCCTCAGTGGGGGCCTCCTCCACGGCGGGAGCAGGCTCCTCGGCGGGGGCCTCCTCCACGGCGGGAGCGGGCTCTTCGGCAGGGGGTTCCTCTACGGCGGGAGCGGGCTCCTCGGCAGGGACTTCCTCCACAGCGGGAGCGGGCTCCTCAGCAGGGGCTTCCTCCACGGCGGGAGCGGGCTCTTCGGCAGGGGCTTCCTCTACGACGGGAGCGGGCTCCTCGGCGGGAGCTTCCTCCACAGAGGGAGCGGGCTCCTCGGCAGGGGCTTCCTCCACCGCGGGAGCGGGCTCCTCGGCGGGGGCCTCCTCCACAGCGGGAGCGGGTTCCTCGGCAGGGACCTCGGCCGCGCGGCGGGTATCCTCGTGGACAGGCCAGGTCTGGCCGGTGATGGTGGCGTAGATGCGCAGGTACTCCCGGGCGCTGCGGGCCCAGCTGAAGTCGCAGGCCATGGCCCGCTGGCGCAGACGGCCGAAGACGTCGGGATAATCCTTGTACAGGTACACGGCCTCCCGGATGACATGGAGCATATCGGCGCTGGAGTAGTTGGCGAAGGAGAAGCCGTTCCCGGCGTCCCGCCAGGACTCGCAGGCCTGGACGGTGTCCTTCAGGCCGCCGGTCTCCCGGACGATGGGCACCGTGCCGTAGCGCATGGCGATCATCTGGCTCAGGCCGCAGGGCTCGCTCTTGGAGGGCATGAGGAACAGGTCCGCGCCGGCGTAGATCGCCATGGCCAGGTCCTCGTTGTAGTCCAGGCGGATGGACATCCGCCCGGGATACTGCTGCGCGGCCCAGTGGAAGAACTCCTCATACCGCTGGTCGCCGGTGCCCAGGACCACCAGCTGCATGGGCAGCTCCATCATGTCGTGGAGCACCTCGCAGATCAGGTCCAGGCCCTTGTGGGAGACCAGGCGGCTGACCATGGCCACGATGGGGGTGTGGGCCTCCTCCCGCAGGCCGGCCATCCGCTGCAGCTCGGCCTTGCACTCGTCCTTGCCGGACATGTCCTCCTGGGAGAAGTTCTTCAGGATGTGGGGGTCCGTGGAGGGGTCGTAGAGCTTCATGTCGATGCCGTTCAGCACGCCGGAGAGCTTGTTGGAGCACTGGCGCATGATGCCCTCCATGCGGTGGGCGAAGTAGGGCATCTTCAGCTCGTTGGCGTAGGTGGGGGAGACGGCGTTCACGGCGTCGGCGCACAGGATGGCGCCCTTGAGGAGGTTCGCGTCGCCGTCCATCAGCATGGTGCCGTCCTTGACCCAGCCGGCGTCCAGGCCGAAGAGGTCGCCCAGGACATAGGGGTTGTAGCGGCCCTGATATTCGATGTTATGGATGGTGACCACGGTCTTGATGGAGCGGTAGCGGTCCTCCCGGACGCCGTCGTCCTTCAGATAGATGGGCACCAGGGCGGACTGCCAGTCGTTGCAGTGGACGACCTCGGGCCAGAATTTGAAGTGGTCCAGCATCCGCACCACGGCGCGGGAGAAGAAGGCGAAGCGTTCGCCGTCGTCCGCCTGCCCGTAGAGGCTGCCGCGGTCGAAGTACTGCTCGTTGTCCAGGAAATACCAGGTCACGCCATCTTTCTCCATGGAGAAGAGGCCGCAGTAGCTGTGCCGCCACGCCAGGTCCACGTAGTCATAGCACTCGAACCTCAGCTGGCTGCCGAAACGCTCCCGGACCCGCTCATAGAGGGGGAGGACCACGGCCACCTCAGCGCCCTGTTCCGCCAAGGCGGGGGGCAGGGAACCGGCCACGTCGGCGAGACCGCCGGTCTTGCAGAAGGGGACCGCTTCGCTTGTCACATATAAGATCTTCATACACTTACTCCTTTTCGTATCTCTCCCGGCACAGGGAGGCCCGCGGGGTCCGGGGCGTCAGACAGATGGGAGACCGCCGGGACGGCGCTTGCCTTACATTATATCAGATCCTGCGGGCCGGGTCAATCCGGCCTTCCAATCAGAAAAGGGGGACGAGGACGCCCCCCTTTTATCAAGATTCATACCCGGCTGCCCTTCGCCAGGACGATGGGATAGGTCGCGTGGCCCATCAGGGTCCGGCCCGGGAGGATCTCCACGTCCTTGTCCGCGATGATGTAGCTGAGCTGGGCGTCCTTCCGGATGACGCAGCCCTTGAACACCACGCAGTTGCGCACCACCGCGCCGGCCTCCACCGTCACGCCGGGGAAGAGGATGGAATCCTCCACCACGCCCTCGATGGAGCAGCCGTCGCCGAACAGGGAGTTGACGCATTTGCCGCCGTCGCCGATATAGGTGGAGCTGAGGTCCGTGTTCTTGGCCCGGATGGGGCGCTGGGTGCGGAAGAGATCTGCCCGGATGGCGGGATCGAGCAGCTGCATGCTGCGGTCGTAATACTCCTGGACGGAACGGATCTGAGCGGCGTAGCCCTTCCAGATGTAGCTCTGGATCTTCAGATCGCCCTTCCGGGCCTGGAGCACGTCGCCCCGCCAGCTGAGCTGATCCTTGGCCACGCAGTCGTCCACCAGTTCGATCAAGAGCTTCTTGGAGACGACATAGGTGCCCAGGCCCCGGAGGCCCCGAGGCGTGTGGGGATGGATGAAGACCTCCGTGACCCGGCCGCCCTCGCCCACCTGGAAGTAGGTGCCGTCCTCGGTCATGAAGCTGTCGTTGGCGCAGACGGCGGTGATGTCCGCGCCGGACTTCAGGTGCTCCTCATAGATCTCGCTGATGGGCAGGTTCGCCACCAGGTCGCCGTCGATCATGACCACGTAATCCTGGCGGATGCCCTCCAGATAGCTGCGCACGCCGGCCAGGGCCTCGATATGGCCCCGGTAGGGCATGGTGCCCCAGTCGCTGCGGTAGTTGAAGGGGGGCAGCAGCCGCAGGCCGCCGCGCTTGCGGCTCAGGTCCCAGTCCTTGCCGGTGCCCAGGTGGTCCAGCAGGCTCTGATAGTGTCCGTGGAGGACGATGCCCACGTCCGTGGCCCCGGCGTTGACCAGGCTGCTGAGGGCGAAGTCCACCGCCCGGAACCGGCCGCCGAAGGGGATAGAGGCGGAGGAGCGGATGGCCCCCAGCTCCTGGAGGTCGCCGCGCCGCTCGTAAGCGAAAATGATCCCATGCAGTCCGTTCATTTGGACACCTCCTCACCGTTGCGGCTGAGCATGATGCCGGCCTTGGCGTTCCTGCCCTCGGGCAGCTCACAGCCCGGGGCCAGCACCGTCAGGCCCCAGCCCTCCGGCGTGTTTTCCGGCGTACCGCCCACGTGGCAGCCCCTGCCGATCTTGCAGCCCTCGCCCAGGATGGCGTATTCCACCACCGCGCCGGGCTCGACCACGACGCCGGGGAAGAGGACGGAGTAGCGCACCGTCGCGCCCTCGCCCACGGTGACGTTGGGGGAGAGGACGGAGTTCTCCACCATGCCCTCCAGCACGCTGCCGCGGTTCACGGCGCTGTGGGTGACGGTGGAGTTGGCGCCCAGGAAGGCCGGAGGCGCGCTGATGGAGCGGGCGTAGATGGGCCAGGACTGGTCCCGCAGGTCCAGGCCGGACTCGGGGGCCAGCATATCCATGTTGGCGTCCCAGAGGGACTCCAGGGTGCCCACGTCCTTCCAGTAGCCCTCGAAGCGGTAGGCCGCCATGCGCTCTTCGTTGTTCAGCATGGTGGGGATGATGTTCTTGCCGAAATCGTTCTCGGAGCCCTCGGTGGCCTCGTCGTCGATGAGGTACTGCCGCAGGGCCTTCCAGGAGAAGACGTAGATGCCCATGGAGGCCAGGTTGCTCTTGGGCTCCTTGGGTTTCTCGGCGAACTCGGTGATCATGTCGTCGCCGTCCACGCTCATGATGCCGAAGCGGGGGGCCTCGGCCCAGGGGACCTCCATGACGGAGATGGTGCAGGCGGCGCCGGCGGCCTTGTGGCGGGCCAGCATGTCGGAGTAGTCCATCTTATAGATGTGGTCGCCGGAGAGGACGACCACGTAGTCGGGATCGTGCATATCGATGAAGCCCAGGTTCTGATAGATGGCGTTGGCGGTGCCCTTGTACCAGGTGCCGCCCTTGGCGCCCTGATAGGGGGGCAGGATGTGTACGCCGCCGCTGGAGCCGTCCAGATCCCAGGGCTGGCCGCTGCCGATATAGCTGTTGAGCTCCAGGGGACGGTACTGGGTCAGCACGCCCACGGTGTCGATGCCGGAGTTGGTGCAGTTGGAGAGGGGGAAGTCGATGATGCGGTACTTGCCGCCGAAGGGGACGGCGGGCTTTGCCATGTCTCCGGTGAGGACATAGAGACGGCTGCCCTGTCCTCCGGCCAGCAACATGGCAATGCATTCTTTCTTCATGTCTCTTTCAGCTCCTTTGCCTGTTTTTTCGCTCTGGGCTTCTTGGCGGGGGCTTCATCTGCGTCCTTGGCCTTAGGGGGCCGGCCGCGCCGCTTGGGCTCCTTCGCGGCCTCCGTCAGGGCTTTGTCCGCGTCCTTGACCTTAGGGGGCCGGCCGCGCCGCTTGGGCTCCTTCACGGCCTCTGCCAGGGCCTTGGCGGAGGCTTTGGCGGTCTTCCCCGCCGCCTTGACGGCGGTCTCCCCGGCGGCGCGGGCCGCTCCCGCGGCCTTGGCCGGGCCCTCGGCCTTCTTCTTCCTGCCCCGGGGCTTGGGGAACGTGCCTTCGCCCCGCAGGAACACCGCTCCGAAGGCCGGGATGCGGATGGCGGCGGAGCGCTCCTTACCGTGGGAGGGGATGGCCTCCACCGGCACGGGGGCGGTGTCGCCGAAGCCGTCGCCGCCGTATTCGGCTGCGTCGGTGTTGAACACGGGGACGTACTGCTTGTGGTCGGGGACGCCCATCCGGTAGCCTTCGTAAGTATTCGGGGAGAAGTTCACTGCGCAGAGCAGGTCGCGGCCCTTCTTGTCCTTGCGGAGGAAGACGACGACGTTGTTGTGGTTGTCGTCCA